>CAJUAS010000025.1 GCA_910584395.1 uncultured Oscillospiraceae bacterium
GCTTGGCGGCGTCCTTGTAGTCGATGTGCTCCACCTTGTCCACGCAGAAGGTGCATACCTTGCGGCGCTTCCGCCCGCGGGGGCGCTGTTCACGTTCCATAGGCATAGGAAAAACTCCTTTCAGTTATTGTCTTAGAAGGGCAGCTCGCCGTCGTCGTCGTCCAGCTCGGTGAACTGGTCTCCGGCGGGGACGGGAGCATCGTAGGGCGAGGGCTGGGAAGGGGAAGAGCCGGCGGGGGAATACCCGCCGTAGCTGCTGCCGCCGTCGCCGTCACGCTTGGAGTCGCCAAAATAGATGTTTTCGGCGACCACCTCGGTGGCGGAGCGCTTGTTGCCGTCGCGGTCGGTGTAGGGACGGATCTGAAGCCGGCCCTCCACCACGGCCATGCGGCCCTTGGTAAAGTAGCGGGCCACAAATTCTGCGGTGGCGCGCCAAGCGACGATGGTGACGAAGTCCGCTTCCTTCTCGCCGGTCTGCTTGTTTTTGAAATCCCGGTCTACAGCGATGCGGAAGGTCGTGACCGGCACGCCGCTGGGGGTCTGCTTGGCCTCGGGATCGGCGACCAAACGGCCCATGAGGAAGATCTTGTTGAGCATGGGTATCCTCCTTACTCCTCCACGTCGACGATGATAGACCGCATCACGCCGTCGGTGATCCGCAGAACACGGTCCAGCTCGGCGGGCAGGTCGGGGGTGGAAGTGAAGGTCATGAGAACGTAGTAGCCCTCATTCAGGTCGTTGATGGGATAAGCCAGATGACGCTTGCCCCACTCGTTGACCTCGTTCAGAGTACCCTTGCTCTCGATCAGGGTCTTGAACTTCTCCACCAGCTTGGCGGTGGCTTCCTCGTTCAGGTTGGGATCGAGGATGAACACCACCTCATAGTTTCCGCTCAATTTTGCCATTTTTGTGCACCTCCTTATGGTCTAATGGCCTCCGGACTTGCCGGAAGCAAGGAATAGGGCTTGCCTTTACACAGGCAAGCCCTATTATTATACCGAATTTTTGCCAGTTGTCAAGCGTTTATCAGATTCTTGTTCTTTTCATAGATGATACGAAGGCCGTCCAGCATCAGATTGTCGTCCACGGAGATGGCGCGGCGGCACTGGGGGATGATGACCCCCGCCAGCCCGCCTGTGGCGACCACTGAAGCGACAGGCTTGCCCAGCTCCGCCTCCACCCGGTCGATGAGGCCGTCCACCAAAGCGGCGTGGCCGTAGATCGCCCCTGACTGCATGGCGGCGATGGTGTTTGAGCCGATGACCTTGGGGGGAAGATCCAGATCGATATGAGGGAGCTGGCTGGTGCGGTTGGAGAGGGCGTCCACGCTGAGCCGCGGCCCGGCCATGATCGCCCCGCCCAAAAACCGCCCATCGCCGTCGACGACCGACATGGTGTTGGCAGTGCCCAGATCAAAGATGATGAGAGGCTTTTGATACTTGGCCGTAGCCGCCACCGCGCCCACCACCAAGTCCGCGCCCAGCTGGCCGGGATCGTCGATCTTGATGTTGACCCCGGTCTTGATGCCCGCGCCGACCACGATGGGCGGCTTATGGATGACCAGCTCCACCGCCGTGCGCAACACTTCGGTCAGCTCGCTGACTACGCTGGCGATGATCGCCCCGTCCAGACCGTGGCGGTCGATGGAATGAAGGTCAAAGAGGTTGCGGAAGATGAGGGCATATTCGTCGGTGGTCTTGCCCCGGTCGGTGGACACCCGGGCGGTGAAGCGGAGAGAGCCGTCGTCCTCCAAACAGCCCAGAACGATGTTGGTGTTGCCCGCGTCGATGGCGAGGATCATGGGAAAGCCCTCCTTGTTGGATTATTTCTGCCGGGCCTCAATAATGCGGACGATGACAGGAGCCAGCACCAGATTGACGGCTACCTCCAAAAGATAGTTGACGCCAGCCAGACCGAGAATGGCGTAGAATACCGGGTTGGCGGCGTGGCCCGTCTGGGCGGCCCAGCCGTTGGTCCAGACCATCAGGGTATCTTTGAAAAAGAGGAACATCCCCGCCACAAAAATGGCGGTGTTGGCGGTGGGAGCGCAGATGCCGGCCACTATGGCTGCGGCGGTTTTGTTTTTGCCGCTCAGCGCGCGGTAGACCAAAGCGGCTACCGCTCCCGCGGCAATGCCCTTGACCAGACAGACAACGGCGCAGAGAAGGGGATCAGTGTTCCAGAGCATCGCGCCGCCGGCATCCAGACCGATGATGCAGAAAAGCAGCACCACAACGCCCATGACGCCCCCTAAATAAGCGCCCGCGCTGACCCCGTAGATCGCCGCGCCCACTACGATGGGAACTAACGTTAGGGTAATAGACACGGGAAGGGGGGTGAAACGGGAGAGAAGGGCGGCCACCAGCTGCAAAACGAGGATCAAAGCGGTAAAGATGGCCAGAGTGGTGAGTCTGCGGGTGTCTGTGCGTTTCATATTCAATTACCTCCTGCTGCTGTCCACGGTGGGTACAGCGCAAATGTACTCTCTCACGAGAGCCGCCCATATTATAAGCGCAGTTGGAAGGAAATGCAAGTCCCTTTTCCCGCCGGTTTCCGCCCATTTCCGTCAGGGTGCGCCCTTGTCAAACGGCGCGGAACGCGGTATAATACATTAGTTATGGTTTTGTTTGGAAAAGAGGGAAGACGATGTCAGATATTTTAACACCATATTGCGAGACGTTGAAGGGAAAAACCGTGGCCGTTCTGGGCGCGGGGGTGAGCAACAAGCCCCTGATCGACCTTCTGCTGGCCCATGGCGTTCCCGTGACCGTGCGCGACCGAAGCGGGGCGGAAAAATTCCCTCCGGAGCTTCTGACCGCGTGGACGGCGGGAGGCGCTGCGCTGCGGCTGGGCGAGGACTATCTGGAGGAGCTGACCGAGGAGATCATTTTCCGTTCCCCCGGCATCATGCCCCACACCCCCCAGCTGGCCCGGGCGGCGGAAAGGGGCAGCGTGCTGACCTCGGAGATGGAGGCGTTCATGGCCCTGTGCCCCTGCCCCATCACCGCTGTGACGGGAAGCGACGGCAAGACCACCACCACCACCATCATTGCGGGGCTGCTGAAGGCGGCGGGGCACAAGACATGGCTGGGGGGCAACATCGGAACGCCTCTGCTGGACAAGGTGGAGGAGATGACCCCTCAAGACCGGGTGGTGCTGGAGCTTTCCTCCTTCCAGCTCATGACCATGCCCCGAAGCGCCCAGACTGCCGTGGTCACCAATGTCGCCCCGAACCACTTGGATAAACACACCGACATGGACGAGTATGTGGCGGCGAAGGCAAACGTGTTCGCCCATCAATCTGCCGGGGACAAGGTGATCCTCAACTATGACAACGCCATTACCTGCGGGTTTGCCCAAAAGGCTGTGGGCGAGGTGGTGTTTTTCAGCCGCCGGGAGGTTTTGGAGGACGGCGTGTGTGTCAAGGACGGGGCGATTTGGCGAAAAGGTGTAAAGGTGCTTGACCTGTCAGAAATCACCATCCCCGGCGTCCACAATGTGGAGAACTTTATGGCGGCTATTGCTGCGGTGGAGGGACTGGCGGACGACGAGACCATTCGCTGTTTTGCCAAGGAATTCGGCGGTGTGGAGCACCGCATCGAGCTGGTGCGGGAGCTTGGAAAAGTCCGCTATTACAACGATTCCATTGCTTCCAGCCCCTCGCGCACCATCGCGGGGCTTCGCTCCTTTGACCAGAAGGTCATCCTGATCGCCGGGGGCTATGACAAGCACATTCCCTTCGATGTGCTCGGCCCGGAGGTGGTCAGCCGTGTGAAGCGGTTATACTTGACAGGGGATACCGCCCAAAAGATCCGCGCGGCGGTGGAACAGGCGGCGGGGTTTGATCCGGCTGCCTTGCCCATCGTGGAAACGGGAGACTTGAAGGAGGCGGTGGAGGCGGCCTATCAGGCGGCAAAGCCGGGGGATGTGGTGCTGATGTCCCCGGCCTGCGCTTCTTTCGATCGGTACAAGAACTTTATGGAGCGGGGCGAGGCGTTCAAGGCCATGGTCGCCGCCCTTCCGGAAAGGTGAAACAGAAATGGAGATACGAACGACACTAACGGCACTGGTGGGGGAGAAGAGCCCGTCCGGGTTTGAACATCCGGCGGCAAAGACCGCCCAGACCCTCCTTGCCCCCTATGTGGACGAGACATATTTTGACCGTCTGGGCAGTTTGGTGGGGGTGAAACGGTGCGGAAAGCCCAACGCCCCAAAGGTTTTGCTGGACGCCCATCTGGACGAGATCGGCCTGATGGTCACCGGCATTGCGGAGGGCTTTCTCCGCTTCACCGAGATCGGCGGGGTAGACCCCAGAATGCTCCCCGACCGGGAGGTGACGGTGCTGTGTGATGAGCCTCTTTTCGGGGTGATCGCCTGCCTGCCTCCCCATGTGCAGACCGCCAAGGATCACGACAAGGCCGTAGCCACGGAGGATCTCTATATCGACGTGGGCCTCTCCCAAGAGGAGGCGGAGCGGCGTATTCCCATCGGAACGCCCATCACCTACCGCTGCGGGTGCTTCCCCTTGGGGGAAAACCGGGTCTGCGGCAAGAGCATGGACGACCGGGCGTGCTTTACGGCCCTTTTGCGCTGCGCCGAGCTGCTCAAGGACGAGGCCTTGGACTGCGACCTCTATATTCTGGGCAGCACCCGGGAGGAGGTCAACGGCGCGGGGGCGGCGTGCGCCGCCTTTGCCATTGCTCCCGACGCCTGCGTGGCGGTGGACGTGACCCACGGGGACAGCCCCGACGCGCCCAAGGAAAAGACCTTCCCACTGGGAGGCGGGCCGGTGATCGGGATCGGCCCGAACTGCACCCGCTCCTTGGTGCGCCGCCTGCAAAGGGCCGCGGAGGAGCTGGACATGAAGCTCCAGCCGGAGGTGATGACCGGGCACACGGGAACCAACGCATGGGGCGTGCAGATCGCCCGGGAGGGGATCGCCACGGCGGTGCTGTCTGTTCCCCTTCGGTATATGCACACCCCGGTGGAGGTGCTGGAGCTGGAGGATCTGGAAAAGACGGCCCGGCTCTTGGCGGCCTTTGTCCGGGGCTTCGGAAAGGAGGGGCTGGCATGATCGAGCTTTTGAAGGAACTGTGTCTGCTGGACGGCGTGTCCGGCAATGAGGACGCGGTGCGGGAGGATATCGCGGCGCGGGCCAAGCCCTACGCCGATGAGATCCGCACCGATGCCATCGGCAACCTCATCGTGTTCAAAAAGGGGGCGGTGTCCGCCCCCAACGCCCTGATGCTGGCTGCCCACACCGACGAGGTGGGGGTGATGGTTAGGCGAATCACCGAGGAAGGCTACCTGAAATTTGACTTCGTGGGCGGCATCGACCGCCGGGTGGTCATCGGCAAGCCGGTGACGGTGGGGGAGAAGAAGATCCCCGGGGTCATCGGCCTGAAGGCCATCCACATGACCACCAAGGCCGAGCGGGAGAAGTCCCCTAAGGTGGACGAGCTGTATATCGACATCGGCGCGAAGGACAAGGTGGAGGCGGAGAAGGTCGTGTCCGTAGGCGACTACGGCGCATTCGTCTCCGACGCGGTGGAGTTTGGCGCGGGAATGTTCAAGGCCAAGGCCATTGACGACCGTCTGGGCTGCGCGGTGATGCTCAAGCTGCTGGAGGAGGAGCTGCCCATGGACGTGACCTTCGCCTTCACCGCTCAGGAGGAAGTGGGCACCCGTGGGGCGTTCGGCGCGGCCTTTTCCGTGCGGCCGGAGGTGGCGCTGATCTTGGAGACCACTACCGCGGCGGATATCCCGTCGGTGGACAAGGCCAAGCAGGTGTGCTACGCGGGCAAAGGCCCGGTGATCCTGCAGATCGACAGCTCTACCATCTATGACCGGGCGCTGTTCGAGGAGCTGCGGAGCGTGGCGGAGACAAACGCCATTCCATGGCAGACCAAGGAGCTGATCGCCGGGGGGAACGACGCCAAGGCCATCCAGCGCACCCGGGAGGGCGTGCGGGTGTGTGCCGTGTCCGCCGCGGCGCGGTATCTCCACGCCCCCAGCACGGTGGTGAGCGTCGCAGACTGCGAAAATATCCTGCGGCTGGCCCGACACTTTATCCACAGCCGCGCAAAGGCTGTTGAAGGAGGAAATTGAAATGGAACTGGTGAAAACACTGGAGACGCTGTGCGCCGCCTTTGGCCCTTCGGGGCAGGAAAACGAAATCGCCAAGGTCATTGAGGAGCTGGCCAAGCCCTATGTTGACGAGATCACCCGCGATACCATGGGCAACCTCACCGCCCATAAAAAGGGCAGCGGCCCGAAGGTGATGTTTGCCGCCCATATGGATTCCCTCGGCCTGATGGCCACCCACATCACCGACGAAGGATTTGTGCGTGTGGGCCGGCTGGGCGGGGTCTCTCCCCAGGATGTGCTTGGGACGCCGGTGCGGTTTCAAAACGGCGTGCGGGGCATGATCTATGAAAACGACGATCTGGGGGACGCCAAGCGGGAGATAGGCCATCTCTTTGTGGACATTGGCGCAAAAAACGCCGAGGAAGCCCGCGGGCGGGTTCAGGTGGGGGACGTGGCGGTGTATGCCACCCCGACCTATGAGAGCGGCCGCGCCCTGATCAGCCCCTATCTGGACAACCGGGTGAGCTGTCTTGCGCTGCTTCAGGCCATGGAGCTTCTCAAAGAGACGGACAACGACCTCTACTTTGTGTTCACCACGCAGGAGGAGGTGGGCCTGCGGGGCGCACAGACAGCGGCCTACGCCATTGACCCGGATTACGCCGTGGTGGCCGACGTGACTGTGGCCGACGACCTGCCGGGGAGCAAGCACACCTGCTCGTCCAAGTGCGGCGGCGGCGCGGCCATCAAGGTGATGGACGGCGATGTGATCTGCCACCCGGAAATGGTGGCGATGCTAAAGGAATTGGCGCAAGAGGGGAACATTCCTTATCAAATGGACGTAATCTCCGACGGCGGAACGGACGGCGGGGTCATTCACAAAAGCCGCGCCGGGGTATTCACCGGGGGCGTTTCCGTGCCCTGCCGCAACATCCACTGCCCACAGGAGGTGGTGTGGCTGGAGGATGTGGAGGCCACAGCGAAGCTGTTGGCGGCGTTTGCAGAGAAAAAGCTGCCCAGAGCAGAGGAATTGAGAGGATAACAATATGATCTCCATTTCAGACAAGCTGCTGGCCATGGGCCGGGAGGCGGAGGAGGAGCTGGCAGAGCAATTCCGCCGGGTGGACGCCATTGCCATGAAGAACACCCAAAAGGTTCTCTCCGCGTTTCAGAAGCACCGCGTTGCGGAAGGGGACTTTGTGGGCACCACAGGCTACGGCTATGACGACGAGGGCCGGGATAAGTTAGAGCGCATCTATGCCGACATCTTCGGCACGCAGGATGCGCTGGTGCGTCTCCAATTTGTCAACGGCACCCACGCCATCGCCTCCGCCCTCTTCGGCTGCCTCCGCCCCGGGGACACCTTGGTTTCCGGGGTGGGCGCACCCTATGATACCATGCTGGGGGTCATCGGCGTGGCGGACAAAGGGCCGGGCTCACTGCGGGAATATGGCGTGAACTACTGTGAAGTGCCTCTCCTTGACAATGCGCCGGACAAAAAAAGTCTTGCAGAAGCGGTGAAGCAAAAGGGTGTAAAGGCAGTCCTCTTGCAGCGCTCCCGCGGCTATGCCACCCGCGCCTCCCTCTCCGTGGCGGAGATCGGGGAGCTGTGCGAGGTGATCCGGGCGGCAAATCCGGAGGTCTACATTTTAGTGGATAACTGCTACGGAGAGTTTGTGGAGGAGCTGGAGCCGACCCAAGTGGGGGCGGATCTGGTGGTAGGGTCGCTCATCAAAAATCCCGGCGGCGGATTGGCGCCCACGGGGGGCTATCTGGCCGGGCGGCGGGAGCTGATCGAGGGGGCGGCGGCTCGCCTCACCGCGCCGGGCATCGGCAAGGAGTGCGGCTGTACGCTGGGCCACGACAGGAGTCTTTATCAGGGGTTGTTCCTTGCGCCCCATGTCACCGCGCAGGCGGTCAAGACCGCTTTGTTCGCCGCCCGGCTCATGGA
Organism: uncultured Oscillospiraceae bacterium; assembly: GCA_910584395.1. Lineage (GTDB taxonomy): Bacteria > Bacillota > Clostridia > Oscillospirales > Oscillospiraceae > MGBC124762. The sequence continues at coordinate 8,036 of CAJUAS010000025.1, forward strand.
AAAGCTGGGCTTTGAGGTCGATCCCAAAAGTACGGATATCCGCCGCGATATCATCCAAATGATCCATTTGCGGACGCCGGAGGCGGTCAAAGGCTTTTGCCGGGGCATCCAGAGCGGTTCGCCGGTGGACTCCTATGTCACCCCTGAGCCGTGGGATATGCCCGGCTACGACAGTCAGGTCATTATGGCGGCGGGGGCGTTCATCCAAGGCTCGTCCATTGAGTTGTCCTGCGATGCGCCCATGCGCGAGCCGTACACCGTCTATTTGCAGGGTGGGCTGACCTATGAGTCGGGCAAGCTGGGCATTTTGCTGGCCGCGCAGGGGCTGGAGTAAAACGAAAGCGGGAAGGTGAGAGCATGGGGGAGATCCTGCGCTACGGGATCAAAATGCTGCCAGCGGCTATGCTGGGGCTGCTTGTCTATGCCTTGACGCTGTATCCCCGCCATAAACGCCTGCAAGCCAAGGGCTTGGAGAGCGGCGGCTGGCGGGAGGTATGGCTGGCGGTGTTCATCATGTTTGCGGCGGGACTGCTGTGGCTGACCGTGCTTCCCCGCTTCCGCTTTGTGGACGGGCGGCTGACCCTGCTGCCCGGCGGGTATGGACTGATCAACCTGAAGCCGTTTTTGATCTTTGAGCAATCCCGCATTTTGGCGCGGCAGGGGTATCAACACTATTTTCTCATCAATTTCTGGGGAAATATCGGAATGTTTCTTCCCATTGGCTTTTTCCCGGCGCTGCTGTGGCGCAGGTGGAAATGGTGGAAGTCTCTGTTGTGCGGCTTTGGCCTCTCCCTGTGTATTGAACTGGCCCAGATCCCCATCCAACGGGGAACGGACATCGACGACCTTTGGATGAATACGCTGGGCGCGGTGTTGGGCTATGTGCTTTATTGGATCTTGACGAGGATGTGGCCTGTTGTGGGAACAAAATGCAAGTGCAGTGAGGTGGAGCGCCATGGATGAACGCAGAGAGTTAGAGGAGTTGAAGGCCAAGCTGGAGCAGTGGAGCTATGAGTATTATGTACTGGATACCCCCACTGCCAGCGACTATGACTACGATATGGCCCTGCGACAGCTGGAGAATATTGAGGCCGCCCACCCCGATTGGGTGACCCCCGATTCCCCCACCCAGCGGGTGGGAGGTCAAGCCATTGACCAGTTCCACAGCGTGGAGCATCCCGTGCCTTTGGAGAGCCTTCAGGACGTTTTTTCAGTGGAGGAGCTGGGGGAGTTTTGCACCAAGGTGGGCGAGGCGCTGGAGGACGTGGAGCTGGACGTTGAGCCAAAGGTGGACGGCCTTTCGGTGGCCTTGGAGTACGAAAACGGCGTGTTCGTCCGGGGAGCCACCCGGGGCGACGGCCGGGTGGGGGAGGATGTGACCGAGAACCTGAAAACCATCCGCGCCATCCCCATGAAGCTGCCCGAGGCCCTGCCCAGACTCATTGTCCGGGGCGAGGTCTATATGCCCAAAAAGGTGTTTCATGCCCTGAACGCCGTGCGGGAGGAGAAGGGACAGCCGCTCTTTGCCAACCCCCGCAACGCGGCGGCAGGGTCTCTCAGACAGTTAGACCCGAAGATCGCCGCCCAGCGCAAGCTGAGCATTTTGGTGTTCAACATCCAGCTGGCGGAGGGGAAGTCCTTCGAGACCCATACTGAAACGCTGGAATATTTGAAGTCCCAGCGCTTCCGCGTCATCCCCTACACCCTTTGCAAAACGGCGGAGGAGTGTGCCGGAGAAATTGAGCGCATCGGCGACAGCCGGGAAAGCTACGATTTTGACATCGACGGCGCGGTGGTGAAGGTAAACCGCCTGCGCGACCGGGAAACGCTGGGCAGCACGGCGAAATTCCCCCGATGGGCGGCGGCCTACAAATACCCGCCGGAGGAAAAACCCACCAAAGTGAAGGAAATCGTGGTTCAGGTGGGACGCACCGGCGTACTTACCCCCAAGGCGGTAGTTGAGCCGGTACGTCTGGCGGGGACGACGGTGCAGAACGTCACCCTCCACAATCAGGACTATATCACCGAAAAGGACATCCGCATCGGCGACACGGTTTTGGTGCGCAAGGCGGGGGAGATCATCCCGGAAGTGGTGGAGGTCTTGAAGGACAAACGTCCGGATGGGACGCAGCCCTACACCCTGCCCACGACCTGCCCTGTCTGCGGGGCGGCGGTGGAGCGGGACGAGGACGGCGCCCATTACCGCTGCACCGGGGCGGAATGTCCCGCTCAGCTTCTTCGCACCATCAGCCACTTCGCCAGCCGGGACGCCATGGACATCGAGGGTCTTGGAGAAGCGGTGGTGGAGGCGCTGGTCAACGCCGGACTGATCCGTACCCCCGGTGACCTCTACTTCCTCAAGGCGGAGGACGTGGCCAAGCTGGAGCGGATGGGGAAAAAGTCGGCGGAAAATTTGACCGCGGCCATTGAAAAGTCCAAGGGGCAAGACCTGTCCCGCCTGCTCTATGCCTTTGGCATCCGTCAGGTGGGCGCGAAGGCGGGGAAGGTATTGGCGGCGCGGTTTGGCTCGCTGGACGCGCTGGCCGCAGCCAGCGAGGAAGAGCTGACCGCCGTAGAGGACGTGGGGGAGATCACGGCCCGCTCCCTGCGGGAGTGGCTGGAAAGCCCCCAATCCCGGCATTTGATCGAACGTCTCCGGGAGGCGGGGGTGAACTTTGAGACCACCCTTGCCCCTGTGGGCGACGCGCTGGTTGGCCAGACCTTCGTGCTGACGGGGGAGCTGTCCCGCTTCACCCGCAAGGAGGCCACCGAGCGGCTGGAGGCTCTGGGGGCGAAAGTGTCCGGCTCGGTTTCCAAGAAAACCTCCTATGTGGTGGCAGGGGAAGCGGCCGGGAGCAAGCTCCAAAAGGCCAACGGGTTAGGTATCCCTGTGCTCAGCGAGGACGATCTGGTGGCCCTGCTGGCAAAACACGAGGGACAGTAACGGATGAAGCGGGGGAAAAGGATCGCCCTGTGGACGGGTATTCTTCTGGCAGCAGCAGCGGCCATATTTGCGCTGCTGCGTATACAGGGGCTCTTGCTGTGGCCCAACGAAGCGCGGCCTGCCCGCTGGGAGGTCTGGGGCGTTGATGTGTCCTCCTATCAGGGGGAGGTGAACTGGGCCACGCTGCGGGAGCAGGGGGTGGACTTCGCCTTTTGCAAGGCCACCGAGGGTAGCGGGACAGTTGACTCCTGCTTTCCAAAGAACTGGGAGAACGCCCAAAATGCCGGAGTGCTGGTAGGAGCATATCACTTTTTCAGCTACGATTCCCCGGGGGAGACGCAGGCAGAGAATTTCATCGCCCAAGTTCCGGTGACAGCGGGGGCGCTGCCTCCGGTGGTGGACATTGAGTTTTACGGCGACAAGGCCCAGCATCCGCCGGACAGAGAGACGGTAAAGGAAATATTAGACCCCTTGCTGGAGCGGCTGGAGAGCCATTACGGTCAAACACCCATTCTCTACGCGACCTACCGTACTTACAAGCTCTATCTTCAAGGGAAATATGAGGACTATCCCCTGTGGATCACCCGCCCGCTGTTCGCCCCCGTGGACAAGGACTGGAGCTTCTGGCAGTACTCCCACTCCGCCCGGCTTCCGGGGTACAAGGGTACGGAGGAACACATCGACCTCAACGTGTTCCGGGGCAGTATAGAGGAGCTGCACGTCCTGTGCGCCGCGATCAGTGAAGCCACGATGGTAGAGGATACCACTGCACCGGTACAGACGGTCGAGCCGGCACCCACGAAAGAACCGGGCGTTGAGGAGGTTTTTGACACCCTGCGCTCGGATGCCTACCCGGGACTGGCGGAGTACGGGCTGGATCTGAACCAGATGGAGGAGGATCTGCACACCTATGTGGAGGCGCAGTCAGCCTTGGACGCATATTTGGCCTGCGCCGGGGACGATACACTGGACTTTGAGACTGCCAAGGAGCGGGCCACAGCCGAGCACTACAACGATTTTATCTGGGGCATACAGGACGCGTATCAATACGGCACTTGGGAGGAGGAAGCCAAAAGCAGGGAGGTTGAGCTGGACAACCCCATCGATCCATGGACGAAGAAATGGCTGTATCTGGACGGCGTAACCCTTGCAATGAACACAGACGCTGCCACCGAACGGAAAATCTGGCGCATGGAGTGGGAGAACGTCTGCGACGCGTTGGAGAAAAAGCTGGACGGTCAGGAGGAATGGAAGGAAACAGCCCAAACCGCCCGGGCCGCGCTGCTGGACTTTGCCCCGGCCTATGGACATTGCGTAGCCCTGCTGGAGTTTTCCGGCGCGTTTTCCCCGGAATGGTGGCAGGGCGAGACGGATTATATGTTGATTGCCGGCACGCTGGCCGGTTCGGCCCGTCACGGCGAGGCAGCGGACTACTTCCGCCGGGAGACCCTGCTTCTTTGGCAGCGGTTGGGTGCGGAGAATGCCGCATGGGTCTTTGAAGCATCAGGCTACGAAGCGGAGCTGACCGAACGGTACGAACAGATCTACGGAAAAGATATTTCAGAATTTCAAACGTCAGTAGAGGAGGCACAGCAATGACCGAGCGGGAAAAGATGGTGTCCGGCGCACTTTATAAGGCGGATGACAGGGAATTGGTGGCCATGCGTCAGCGGGCGCGGCGTTTGACCCGGCAATTTAACGCCACCACCGAGGAAGAGACGGAAAAACGACAGGAGCTCTTGCGGGAGCTGATGGGCGCGATCGGGAAAGGCTCATTTGTTGAACCGACCTTTCGGTGCGACTACGGCAGCAACATTTACATTGGGGATTACTTTTATGCCAACTTTGACTGCGTGATCTTGGATGTCGCCCCGGTGTATATCGGCAGTCATGTGTTTTTTGCGCCCAGAGTGAACCTCTACACCGCCGGGCATCCCATTGATGCACAGACCCGCAACGAGGAGCTGGAGTTCGGCACGGCCATCACCATTGGCGACGACGTGTGGGTGGGCGGAAACGTGACGATAAACCCCGGCGTCACCATCGGAAGCGATGTGGTGATCGGTTCGGGCAGTGTGGTCACCAAGGACATTCCCAGCCATGTGATCGCCGCGGGCAACCCCTGCCGGGTCATCCGCGTCATCACCGACGAGGAGCGGGAGGTCTGGAAGAAAAAGCGCGACGCCTATTTTGCTGCGTTGGAGAAGAATTGAACGCTTTTAACACGCAAGGCATCTTGCTTTACGGAGGATGACGGAAAGGGCCGCAGGTATTTGCCTGCGGCCCTTATACTGTAAGGGGATATTACTTGTCGAAAGCGGGGTTGGTGAAGTAAATGTTTTTCTTGTCCATCCGCTCCTTGGCAAGGGCGATGGCCTCGCCGAAACGCTGGAAGTGGACGATCTCGCGCTCGCGCAGAAAGCGGATGACGTTGCTGACATCGGGATCATCGGAGAGGCGGAGGATGTTGTCGTAGGTGAGACGGGCTTTTTGCTCGGCGGCCAGATCCTCGGTGAGGTCGGCGATGATGTCGCCGGTGGACTGCAGGGTGGCGGCGCTGGCGGGGAAGCCGGATGCAAACTGGGGATAGACCCCGGTGGTGTGATCCACAAAGTAGGCGGCAAAGGGCGTGCCGGCGATGTCCTCCTCTTTGATGTTGCGGGTGAGCTGGTGTACCAGCGTCCCAACCATCTCAAGATGGCCCAGCTCCTCCACGCCGATATCGGTCAAAAGGGCCTTCAGCTCGGGGTAGGGCATGGCAAAACGCTGGGAGAGGTAACGCAGGGACGCGCCTAACTCCCCGTCCGGCCCGCCGTACTGGGAAATAATGACCGAAGCCAACTGCGGGTTGGGATTTTTGATGCGAACAGGGTATTGGAGCTTCTTTTCATACTGAAACATTACACTTTCCCTCCTTCCTGATCGTTCCAAGGCCACGGATCTTTGATCCAAGCCCAAGTTTTGGACTGGGCGGCGGCCATCTGAGTCACAGGGCCGTACTGAGCCTCGTAGCGTTCACGGCCGGCCTTCTCCAAGGCGGCGTATTGGCGGAACAGCTCCATGGCCTCGGCGTCGTCCTGATGGGTGTCCAGATAAAGGCCAAGCTCGGTGAGGACGAACTCCAGAGCCTGAAGCTCGCTCAAGGGGGTGGTGGGCACTTGAGTGGCGTCGGCCTTGCGGAAAAAGGGGAGGTTCAGGCCGGGGAACAGCGTTCCGTTGTCTAACGCCTCGGCCACCTCGTATTTGGGAGAACCCTTCTGCTGGAAGGGCACATAGGGAACGGATAACGGCGCGCAAGAGGGCATCGTGCCGTTCAGAGCATTGCAGACCGGGGGTGTGACCGGGATAGAGGGCACACTCTCGGTAGGCTTGTCAGGCTTGGGATACACAGTCATTCCTCCTTTGTTTACAGGGCCGGAGACGGCCCTGTAAACCATCCTATGAATGAGGAGAGACGTGGGCTACACCCCTTGCAAAACCGGGAAAGTATGGTACAATAAGAATACTTGCCCGCCCGATTCATAAGATGGACAAAAGGGGGCGAGGCTGTGAAAGAGAATCGTTTTTGGATCGGACTGTCTCTGCTGGCCTTGGGGCTGCTGGGGGTCTTGGGATATTTCGTGCTGGCCGAAGGTGCGCCCGCCGCGGCGGTGCTTCCGGCCGGCCGGCCCACGGTGGTCATCGACCCGGGACACGGCGGCGAGGACGGCGGAGCGGTCGCTCCCGACGGCACAGAGGAGGCGGAGATCAACCTTGCGGTGGCACAGCGGCTGGACATGGTGCTTCGCTTTATGGGAGAGGAGACCCTCTTGCTGCGCGACAGCGACGTTTCCCTCCATGATCCCTCTGCCTCCACCATTCGGGAAAAGAAGGTCAGCGACATCCACAACCGGGTGGACGCGGTAAACGCCTTGGAAAACGCCCGGCTCATCAGCATCCACCAGAACTTCTTTCCCAGCTCCAAATACCATGGGGCGCAGGTGTTTTACGGGGGAAATCCTCTGGGCCAGCCTTGGGCGGAGCGGACGCGGGAGAACCTGCGCGGCTGCTTAGACCCGGAAAACAAACGGGAGACCAAGCCCATTGATCGGAATATCTACCTGATGAACCACATTTCCTGTCCTGCGCTGCTCGTTGAGTGCGGGTTTTTGTCCAACCCGGAGGAACGGTGTATGCTGAAGGACGCTAATTACCAAACATCGCTGGCAGTCGTGATCGCAGGGTCTTATGTACAGAGTACACAGGAGAAAGGAGAGACAGCCCATGTCTCCCAAAGCGAAGAAGGTCTTTTATTGCACACAGTGCGGGAATGAAACACCCAAATGGCAGGGGCAGTGTTCCGCCTGCGGGGCGTGGAACACCGTTGTGGAGCAGCCGGAGGCAGTGACCCGCAAGGCGTCGGCTTCCCGGAGAAGCAGTTCCTTTACCCCCAACCGTCCCAAGGCCATCCGGGAGGTGGAGACCACCGACGAGCTGCGGTTTGAGACGGGGCTTGGCGAGCTTGACCGGGTGCTGGGCGGCGGCGCGGTGAAGGGCTCGCTGGTGCTGGTGGGCGGCGCGCCGGGGATTGGGAAATCCACCCTGATGCTGCAGATCTGCGACAGCTTGTGCCGTTTTGCCAATGTTTTGTATGTATCGGGGGAGGAATCCCAACGGCAGATCAAGCTCCGCGCCGAGCGGTTGAAGGTGCGGGGCGAGGGACTGTACCTTCTGAACGAGACAAATTTGGAGGACGTGATTGAGTCTGTCCATGAGTTGAAGCCGGACGTACTCATCGTGGACTCCATTCAGACTATGTATAACGGCGACGCGTCCTCTACCCCCGGCAGCGTGGGGCAGGTGAAGGAATGCACCATGGCGTTGATGCAGCTTGCAAAGGGGGAGGGGATCACCGTTTTTGTCATCGGGCACATCAACAAGGAAGGCTCTCTGGCAGGGCCGAAGGTGCTGGAGCACATGGTGGACTGCGTGCTCTATTTCGAGGGCGAGGAGCATATGTCCCACCGCATCCTCCGGGCGGCAAAAAACCGCTTTGGCGCGACCAACGAGATCGGCGTGTTTGAGATGGGAGACGACGGTCTTTCCGAAGTACCCAATCCCTCCGAGGCGCTGTTATCCGGCCGTCCTCAGGACACGCCGGGCACCTGCGTCACCTGCGTGATGGAGGGGGCGCGGCCCGTGCTGGCGGAGGTTCAGGCACTGGTCGTGCCCAGCGGTTACGGAAACGCCCGCCGCACCAGTAACGGGTTTGACTACAACCGCGCGGTGTTGCTGCTGGCGGTGCTGGAGAAACGGGGCGGGCTGATGGTCAATAGCTGCGACGCCTATTTGAACGTCATCGGCGGGCTGTGGGTCGGAGAGCCGGCGGCGGACTTGGCCGCCATCATCGCGCTGGCGTCCAGCTTCCGGGACAAGTGCGTCCCCGGAGATCTGGCCGCGGTGGGAGAAGTGGGCCTGACGGGGGAGCTGCGCAGCGTCAACTCCCTGTCCCAGCGGCTCTCCGAGGTGCGGCGGCTGGGCTTCACCAAATGCCTGATCCCCGCGCAAAACCATGGCAAGATCGCCGCGCCGGAGGGGTTACAGCTCATCAAGGTGCGTAACATCCGCGAGGCGCTGGCCGCCATCCTGTGAGGAGCGGGGAACATAGTTGATGCAGGGATGCTCCCCGCTGGGCTCGCCGCTGGACATGGCTTTTTGCAGGGTGCAGTAGCCGTCTTGCTGATAGAGGCAGTCGCCTGTGCAGGCTATCAAACTCATAATGTATTTCACCACCCGCCGGGTATTTTCCCCGCCGGGTGGCGTTTTTATGTTTTGGGGCGGGGGAAGGAAAATTATAGGTGTCAAATTTGGCGGGATGGTGTATAATATACCTCAAAGACCAATACAAAGGAGCGCACGCTATGAAAGTTACGAAAGCCGACATCACGCCGGGTATTTCTCTTACAGTCATCCAAACGGACAAGTTCAAAAGCGCCGCCCTGTCCGCCGCCTTCCTCGCCCCCTTGAACAAGGAGACGGCTGCAGTCAACGCCTTGATCCCCTATGTTCTCCGCCGGGGAACGGAGCGCTATCCCACCATGGGAGATATCAGCGTCAAGCTGGAGGAACTGTACGGCGGAAGTCTGGACGCGGCCGTCCGCAAGCGTGGCGAGACCCAGTGCATCGGGCTGACAGGCAGCTTTTTGGACGACGCCTACACGCTGGAATCCGGCTCCAACCTCAAGGAAGCGGCGGAGCTGCTGGAGGAGATGCTGCTCCATCCTGTCACGGAGAACGGGATCTTCAAAGACGAGTATGTCGCCGGCGAGCGGGACAAGCTGATCCAAGCCATCCGCGCCCAGATGAACGACAAGCGGCAGTACGCCATGCTGCGTCTCCTTCAGGAGATGTGCCGGGACGAGTGCTATGGAGTGGATGCGCTGGGGGATGAAAAAACGATGGCGGCAGTGACGGCCGCAGATGCTTGGAACAGCTATCAGGCCCTTTTGCGCCACGCCAAGCTGCACCTTTTCTACTGCGGAACGGCAGGCGAGGAGGAGGTGCGCTCGGCGCTGGCAGGGCTGATCCGCTCTGTGGAGAACAGCCAAGAGGAGCTTTGGGAGCGGCGCTGCTTGGTCTATGAAAAGCCGCCGCGGGCGGTGGAGACGGTGGCCGAACCGATGGATGTGACGCAGGGAAAGCTGACCATGGGCTTTCGCACCGGCGGCGTGCGGCTGACAGGGGACGACCCCGCGGAATACGCCGCCCTCACCGTTATGAATGCCCTCTACGGGGGCACGGCCACCTCCAAGCTCTTTCTAAACGTGCGGGAGAAGCTGTCCCTTTGCTATTATGCCAGCTCCGCGCTGGAAAACCTCAAGGGGATGATGGTGGTGTCCTCCGGGGTGGAGTTCGGCAACATGGACCGGGCGCAGAAGGAGATCTGGGATCAGTTGGAGGCCGTCAAGCAGGGAAACTTTACCGATGAAGAGCTGGAGAGCGCCCGTCAGGCGGTGGTCAACGTTTACAAAAGCGCGCTGGACAGCAGGGCGCAGTTGGAGAGCCACTGCCTCACCGCCGCGGTGAGCGGAGTGTGGACGCCGCTTACCGAGCTGGCCCAGATGGCGGAGCGGGTGACGGCGGAGCAGGTGACCGCGGCGGCGGGGAAGGTGGAGCTGGATACCGTCTACCGTCTGGTGGGCAAGGAGGGCTGAACCATGGACAAAAAAGTGTATGAGAAGCTGGGAGAAACCGTATTTTACGGCGAGCTGAAAAACGGTTTGCCCGTCTATGTGGACGTTCGCCCCGGCTACGGCAAGCAGTTCGCGTTCTTTGCCACCCGCTACGGCGGGGTGGATATGCGCTTTGAGACCGACGACGGCTGGCAGGACACCCCTGCGGGCGTCGCCCACTTTCTGGAGCATAAGCTCTTTGACACCAAGGACGGAAACGCCCTCCAGATCATGGCTGCCAACGGCGCAGACCCCAATGCTTTCACCAGCTTTGGCATGACGGGTTACTTTTTCCAGTGTACCCGAGGCTTTGAGGAAAACCTGCGTACTCTGCTGGGCTTTGTGAGCGAGCCTTGGTTCACGCCGGAGAGTGTGGCCAAGGAGCAGGGTATCATTGGGCAGGAGATCGCCATGGGGGACGACGAGGCGGACACGGAGGTGTTCTATGACCTTTTGAAGTGCCTGTACGCCCGCCATCCGGTGCGGACGCACATCGCCGGGACGGCGGCGTCCATTGCCCAGATCACGGATAAGACCCTCTACACCTGCCACGGGGCGTTTTACAACCCCGGAAATATGGTGCTGACGGTGGTGGGCGACGTTGACCCCCGGCGGGTGCTGGATATTGCCGGCAAGATCGTCACCAGAGCGGCCACCGGAAATCCCCGGCGGGACTACGGGGAGGCGGAAGAAGAGCAGGCCGCCGCTCACGACAGCCGGCGGGCCATGGCGGTGTCCGCGCCGCTTTTTCAGCTTGGGTTCAAGATCGCGCCGCCCTCGCGGGAGGAGCTTCTCAAGATCAGACTGACGGCGGAGCTGGCAGGGGATCTGCTGCTGGGCGAATCCAGCCCCCTCTACGCCAAGCTCTATAACGACGCGTTGATCACCAAAAACTTTTCCTACGGGTTTGAGGATTATCCCGGCTGTGCCTTCTTTGCGCTGGGCGGGGAGAGCGGCGACCCGGAGCAGGTGCGGGAGCTGTTCTTTGCCGCAGCGAAGGAAATGGGGGAGCAGGGCTTCCGGGAGGAGGACTTCCGGCGGCTCAAAAAGGCGGCCTACGGCGATATGGTGAGCCGTCTCAACTCCTTTGAACACACGGCCATCGAGCTGGCGCAGGGGCATTTGGATGGGGTGGATGTTCTCTCCTTCCCAGAGGTGTTCCAGAGCATCACCCCGCAGGATGTGCAGCGTTTCATTGCCCGGTGGTTTACCAAAGAGCAGAGCGCGATGGCGGTGATCACACCGGGAGGGGAGAACCCATGAGCATCATCACCTTTCCCGGCTTCGGGCTGGAATTTCATCTGAACCGGGTGGCCTTTCATCTGCTGGGCCGCCCGGTATACTGGTACGGCATCATTATCGCCGCGGGGTTTTTGCTGGCGGTATGGTTTTGTATGCGCCGTGCGCCTCGCTTTGGGATGACAGGGGACGACCTCATTGATATGCTCCTGTTTGCCGTGCCGCTGGCTATTGTCGGCGCGCGGCTCTACTACATCATTTTTTACTACGACCTTTTCCGCAAGGGAGACGGGTCGCCGGACTGGGGCGCGATGGTGCGGATCACGGACGGAGGACTTGCGATCTATGGCGGCGTGATCGCGGCGGTTTTGACGGTCGTGGTGTTCTGCAAAATTCGGAAAGCCAAGGTAGGGGCATATCTGGACGTAGGGGCGTTCGGTCTGCTGATCGGTCAGGCGGTAGGCCGCTGGGGCAATTTTATGAATGCGGAGGCCTTTGGCAGCGAGACGGCGCTTCCATGGAGAATGGGGGTTCAGGTGTGGAGCGAGGTGTCCCAAAGCTATGTGAGCTATGGGGAAGTCCACCCCACCTTTCTCTATGAGAGCCTCTGGAACGTGGCGGGGCTGGTTTTGCTCATTTTCATTGCCCGCAAGTGGCGAAAATACGACGGGCAGATCTTCACCACCTATGTGCTGTGGTACGGTCTGGGCCGGACATGGATCGAGGGACTGCGTACCGACAGCTTGTACTTTTTCGGTCTGGAGCTGTTCGGCGCGCCCATCCGCACCTCTCAGGTGTTGGCGGCGGCGTCGGCGGCAGCGGCGGCAGTTTTGCTGGTCTATCACTTAAAATTCAAAAAGCACGCTCCGGAAGAACTCTATTGCAACCGGGAAAAGGAGGAGAAAAACAATGATCCTGATGGACGGGAAAACACTGGCGGCGAAGCGGAAAAGTGAGCTGCGCGCCAAGGCGGACAAGCTCCCTCGCAAGCCGGGTCTGGCGGTGATCTTGGTGGGGGACGACCCCGCCAGCCGCACCTACGTCAACGGCAAACGCCGGGACTGCGGGGAGTGCGGTTTTTACAGCGAGGAATACACCCTGCCTGCCGCGACGGCTCAGACGGAGATCCTCGCCTTGATCGACGAGCTGAACGCTCGGGAGGATATCGACGGCATTTTGGTGCAGCTTCCCCTTCCCAAGGGGCTGGACAGCCGCGCGCTGCTGGACGCCATCCGCCCGGACAAGGACGTGGACTGCTTCCACCCGGTCAACGTGGGCAAGCTGTTTTCCGGGCAGAAGGGGGGCTTTGCCCCCTGTACCCCTGCGGGGGTGATGGATCTGCTCCACGAATACGGCCTCAGTCCCAAGGGAAAGCACTGCGTGGTGCTGGGCCGCTCCAACATCGTGGGAAAACCCATGGCGGCGCTGCTGCTGGCGGAGGACGGCACGGTGACCGTCTGCCACTCTGCGACGCCGGATCTGGCGCAAAAATGTGCCACGGCGGACATTTTGGTGTCCGCCGTGGGCAAAGCCGGTCTGGTGACCGGAGATATGGTGAAGGAAGGCGCGGTGGTGGTGGATGTGGCCATGAACCGCGATGGAGAGGGAAAGCTCTGTGGAGACATAGAGATGGAGTCGGTGGCCGGGAAAGCGTCCTACCTGACCCCTGTGCCCGGCGGTGTCGGCCCGATGACCCGGGCCGGGCTGATGGAGAATACTTACCGGGCCGCCTGCCGGCACTTGAACGTCAGTCCCGATTGACGCTTCGGTTGATGGCGGACAGGATGCCCTTGAGAGGGGCGAGGTTGATGTTGGGGGAGATCCCCACGCCAAACACGTCCTTGCCCGCCTGATCCTTTAGGTGGATATAGGCCACGGCCATGGAGTCAGAGCCTCTGGCGATAGCGTGTTCCTTGTAGTCCACGAAGGTAAAGCGATCCATCTTTTGGCCATGTATGGCAGTGAAGAACGCATCGATGGGGCCGTTGCCCGCGCCGGAGACCTGAAACACCGTGTCCTTGTGGCGCAGCGTGCCGGAGAAGGTGACGCGGCCGTTTTCATCTCCGAAGCTGTGCGCCAGAAGCTCGTAGGGGTGGGTGGCGTCAATATAGTGGGACTTGAACAGCTCCAGCACGTGTTCGGCAGGCAGCTCCTTGCCCACCCGGTCGGTCTCCACCTGAACGATGTGGCCGAACTCCGGGTGCATGGCCTTGGGAAGCTCATAACCGAAGCTCTGAAGCACAAAGGCCGCGCCCCCCTTGCCCGACTGGGAGTTGATGCGGATGATCGGCTCATAATCCCGGCCCACATCGGCAGGGTCGATGGGAAGATAGGGGATCTCCCAGAAGGGAGAATGGCTCTCCTTCATATAGGCCACGCCCTTGCTGATGGCGTCCTGATGAGAACCGGAAAAGGCGGTGAACACCAGATCGCCCGCATAGGGCTGACGGGGATCGACCTTCATTTTCGTGACCTTTTCATACGTATGGCGCACGTCGGTAATGCGGGAAAAGTCCAGACCGCTGTCCACCCCTTGGGTGTGCATATTGAGGGCCAGAGTGACCAGATCTACGTTGCCCGTGCGCTCGCCGTTGCCGAAGAGGGTGGCTTCCACCCGCTCCGCGCCCGCCAGCAGGCCGAGCTCCGCCGTAGCCACCCCTGTGCCCCGGTCATTGTGGGGGTGGAGGGAGATGACGGCGCAATCCCGGGAGGGCAGCTTGCGGATAAAATACTCGATCTCGTCGGCGAAGTAATTGGGCAGGCAGTTTTCCACCGTAGTGGGCAGGTTCAAGATGACCTTGTTCGACCGGGTCGAGCCAAGGGCCTCGATGACCGCCTGACAGATGTCCACGGCGTTGTCCATTTCCGTGCCCATGAAGGATTCGGGGGAGTATTCATACCGCAGATCCATCCCCCCGGCGATGGCGGGCTGAGACAGCTCCCGGATGAGCTTCGCCGCGTCTACGGCGATCTTGGTCACCCCCGCCATGTCGGTGTGGAACACCACCTTGCGCTGGAGGGTGGAGGTGGAATTGTAGAAATGGAAAATGACGTGCTTGGCGCCCTCAATGGCCTCAAAGGTCTTCTTGATCAAATGCTCACGGGCCTGAACCAGCACTTGGATGGTCACGTCGTCAGGGATGTGTCCGCCGTCAATGAGGGCGCGGAGAAACTCGTATTCCGTCTCCGAGGCAGAGGGAAAGCCCACCTCGATCTCCTTCACGCCGATGTCCACCAGCGTGTGGAACAGCTCTAACTTTTCCGCCACGCTCATGGGGTCGATGAGGGCTTGATTGCCGTCGCGCAGATCGACGCTGCACCAGACCGGCGGCGCAGTGATGCGCTTGTTGGGCCAAGTGCGGTCGGGCAGGGAAATAGGCTCAAAGGGGATGTACTTTTCGCAGGACTTGTTCATGGCGTGGAATACCTCCTTGGAATAGCGGCCGGGCAACAAAAATCCCCCGGCCGAGGTTCGGCCAGGGGCGTTTCAACAACGCGGTACCACCCTGATTCCGTCCCCGGTCACCCGGAGACGCTCGTCGGCTTCTAACAAAGCCTCGGAAGGTAACGATTCCAACCGTCCTGCCCTAAAAAGTGTTCAGGCAAGCCGCTCAGGGGCCAGTTGTGACCCGCCGCCCACGCCGGTTTTCAGCAACCACCGGCTCTCTGTGGAGGGTGAGACGAGTCTTTTCCCCTTCCTCGCGTTTTTATTAGTGTAACGGACAAACTGCCGTTTGTCAACCCTTTTTACAGGAGGTTTTTCACATGAAAGTCATGGCCATTGATTATGGAGACGCCCGGACAGGGATCGCTATCTCGGACGCGACCGGCCTGTTGGCAGGGTTCACCACGGTGATCCACGGCTACCGTCAGGAGGCTGTGGCGCAGGAGATCGCCCGGCTGGCCAAGGCCCACGGAGTGGAGCGCATCGCGCTGGGGCTGCCCCGGAACATGGACGGCTCGGAAGGGCCGCGCTCGGAGCTGTGCCGGGCGTTCGGCGCACGTTTGGAGACGGAGACGGGGCTGGAGGTGGCCATGTGGGACGAGCGGCGTACCACCGTGGACGCCCACCGCATCCTTACCGAGACGGGCAACCGGGGCAAAAAGCGTAAGGAAAAGGTGGACGCGGTGGCGGCGACCTTGATCTTGGAGGGCTATCTGGGGTTTTTGCGGAGCAATTCGTGAATACCTACGCCCAGTAGAAACACCCCGAAGCACTTGCGGAGCAGGCCCACATCCAGCCCTGTTGCCAACCAAGCCGCCAGAGCGGTGGCTGCCAGACCGGCGAGGATCGCTGGCTTGGCGGCGGCAGGCTTCAAATAACCGTTTTTCCTGTGGTGGGGGAGGGCGGTCAGGGCGGCGGGAAGGAAGTAGAGGAGATTGATGCCCTGCGCCAAATCCTGATCCAAATGGGCAAAAACCGTCATATAAATGAGCAGCAGAGTGCCGCCGCCCACGCCGAAGCCGGAGAGGATGCCGGTGACCAGTCCGGCCAAAAGGGGGACAAAGAAGGTCATAGCAGTGACTTCACCCCGCCGTAGAGGATAAAGAGGGCAAAAACCCGGCGCAGAATATTCATATCCAGTCCGCGAAAGAGCTTTCCGCCCAAAAATCCCCCCAAAAGACCGCCCAAGAGATAGGGGGAGGCAACCGCCAGATCCAAGCTTCCCCGCAGCAGGTAGATGAGGGAGGAAAAGGCGCACAGGGGCAGAATGATGAGGACGGAGTTGGCGAAGGACTGGCGCTGGGTCAGACCGCATTTGGTCGCCAGCAAGGGCACTAAGATCATGCCGCCTCCGCCGCCGAAAAAGCCGTTGGCAAGGCCCGCCAGCGCGCCGGACACCGCACACCAGAGCGTTTGTTTTTTGGACAAAGCAGACATAGAGCTCCCCTCCCGGCTTTAGTATGACCGGGAGGGGAGCTTTTACACCGAAAGACGGGAATCAGGCTCTTCTTATAGAACGGTCTGTGTCAGATCCAGCACCACCGCTTGGGCCAGCAGAAGCCCGGCCACAGCGGGACACCATGGGGTAGAACCGGGGATGGCCCGCCGTCCGGGGGGAGGAACTTCCTGCGTCTCCGCTTCGGCGGCGCGGCGGGGCAGCTCGGGGGAGTAGACCACCTTGTGGTGGACGATGCCGCGTTGCCGCAGCTCTTTGCGAAGGATACGGGCCAGATGACAGCCTTGAGTCTTGGCGAGGTCGGTGATCTGAAAGGCGGAGGCGTCCAGTTTGTCCCCCGTCCCCAGAGCGGAGATGATGGGAATGTGTTTGGCGTGGGCAGTTTCGATCAAGTCCAGCTTGCAGCTCACCAGATCAATGGCATCCACAATGTAGTCGTAGGGCACGGCGAAGAAGTCCTCCCGTGTGGCCGCTTCATAGCGAAAGCGCCAAGGGTGGATGCGGCAGGAGGGAGAGATAGCGGCGGCCCGCGCGGCGGCGACCTCCGCTTTGGGACAGCCTACGGTGTCCGTAGTGGCGAGGATCTGACGGTTCAGATTCGTTGGGCCGATCACGTCTTCGTCAATGAGGGTCAATTCTCCGACCCCGGCACGAGCCAGCCCCTCCGCAGCGTAACCGCCTACGCCGCCCAGCCCCAGAACGGCCACATGGGCGGACTGTAGACGGCCAAGGGCTTCATCGCCAAGCACCAGAGCGGTGCGGGAGAAAGCAGGGTGCATCGTCATTCCTCCTTACCGAAAAAACGGGCGGGGCGCGATGCCCCGCCCGTTTGGCGTTTGTCAAAAACTTCTGAACGGCTTACTTGCTGCCCACACTGGAGAAGCCGGAGGCCTCCACACCCTCGTAGCCCTCCAGCAGCTTGGTGTTCCAAGCCTCAATATCCTCAGAGGATCTGGCGCTGCGGGCGCTGGTCAGCCAAGCGGGATCGTGGGAGGCTTGGAAGTAGACCACATGCCAGCCGTAATAGCCGGGGCCGGCGTTCTCCACCAGACCCACGTCACCTTCCTTGCGGGAGGTGTCAAAGATCCAGTCATTGAAGTTTTGCACCATAGTGCCCTTGTGAACGTCGGTGTAAAGACCGCCGGAGGTGGCCAGCTTGCCCTCCGTGTCGCGGCCGTCGTCGGAGTGCTCCTCGGCCAGCTCGCCGAAGGCATCGGCGGTCTTGTCGCCCTGATTGAACTGCTTCATCAGCTCCTCCGCCTCGTCATGGGCGGCGTCCATCTGCGCCTGAGAGGGGATGGGGACGTCGTACTCGTTGGTTTCCGCGCCCTCGTCGGTCTCGGCCTTCACCAGAATGTGGCGCACGTCCACGGTGGGCTCGTCGTAGAGGTAGGAGTCGCGGAACTGAATGACATAGTAGCCGTTGCCCTCGGACTCAAACAGCTCAATGTCGCCCTCCTTGCGGGCGGAATCCATCAGCCACTCGTCGTAGATGACCTGATCCTTGAGCTTAGAACCCAGAACGAGGGAGTTGGCGGTGTTGCTGAGGTTATAGAGGGCGGCGGCGTTGGCAAACACCGTGGCGGGATCATCCTCAGAGGTGCTGTCCTTGATGGCGCTCATCAGGCCCTCCGCCTTGGTCTTGGCGTCCGCCATGGCCTGCGTCTTTTGCTCCTCGGTAGGCTCAATGGTGTTGCCGTCGTCGTCGGTCTCCTTCACGGGCTGGCCGTCGAAGTAGGCATAGTCAAAATCGTAGCTGTTGTAGAGAGCGGAATGCTCGTCGTAGTAAGCCTTCATGTCCTCGGCGCTGTAATCAACGGTGGCCTTGGCTTGGGCGGCGGAATCGTAGCTGGAGGCCAGCATGGACAGCTTCACATTTTTGAGGTAGACCTTCTCGTTGATGTGGTTGCCGTAATTGAGCTTCAGAAGATGGGTGGCGCTGGAATAGCCGTTTTTGCTGGCGGTCTCCCGCAGATCGGCGAGGATGCTGTCCATGCTCTTCTGGGTCTCCTCATCGGGGGTGAAACCCTCGGCGTTGGCGGCGTCGGTCAGGGCGGTGACGCGGACGACCTGATCCTTTGCCTGTGCAAGGAAATAGTCATGGTAGGACTGGGTTTTCTCCGCGTCCACATACTGCGTCTTCAGGTCTTGATTCACGTCGAAGGGAATGGAGATCTCCTGTCCCATCTGCTGGTAGAAGCTGTACATGGACAGCTCTTGGGTAATCATCTGGTGGTAAAAGTAGTCCATGTCCGCCACGGAATATTTATGGCCGTTGACCTCCAAGGCGGTGGTGTGGCGGGCGAAGAAGCCGGAGTTCCACACCAGAAGAAGCGCCACCAGCACCACAATGATGACACCGGCGATCGTGCCTAAAATGGTGTTGCGCTTCTTGGCGGCAGCTTCCTTGCGTTCCTTCTTTTCCTTTTCCGTCAGACCCAGTTGGGTCAGGGCCTCCTTTTGGGCCAGCTTTTTCTTTGCTCCGCTCATGTTGCGTGTTCAGTCCTCTCGATATAGTAATTTGGATCGGTTTCGCCGCTCTTCAGAAGCGCGAAATTCATGCCAAGATAGTATACACTGCTTTTGCCCGGGACGCAAGCCCTAAATCCCCGCTTTTTCTCCAAGAAACGAAAACTTTACAGTTTAGACAAAAACATTCCCCCTCCAAAGGGAGGGGGAACGACCCGCCGTGGCCGTGTGGGCCTATTAAAACCTGCACGATTTGGCAGGTGGGTCGCCTCCGCACCACTTTACCGCTCCCAACGTCCATTGCCGGTCAAAGCCGGAACGGGAGGTCTGCGATCCATGGGGCGAGGTGGGCGTCCCGTATAAGAAATGTGGGTTAATAAGAACCATCACGCACCGGGCAGGAAAATGCTGCGGTCAGTCGTCGTCCCCAGCGGTGTCCTCGTCCTCGGCGAAAAGCTGCTCCATAAAGCGGTCATAGACCTCATTAAGCTCTTCGTCGGAGTCCGGGGTGGAGAGAAGTTCCTCGCCGTTCTCCTCAATGACCTTGAGAATGACAAGGCCCGGCTCTTCCTCGTCGCTCTCGGCGGGGAAGAAGGAGAGGTAGGGCGTGCCGTTGTAGACAAGAGAGTCTACAAACTCCAGCTCGATGTCGTTGCCGTCCTCATCGGTGACGGTGATGAAATCAGGGCCAAATTCGTCGGACATGGCTATCGTCTCCTTTCCTTGCACGCCGGAGATGTGTATGTGTGATGGTTATATTCTACCAGCCCGGCGTCAAAAATGCAAGATGGGGACGAGCCAAATTTTTACGCACGCCGCAATTTTGGCATAAGGAACATTCAGGTAGGGGTGGACAAGTGGGGCATCTTTTGTTATAATATCCAGCGTATGCACCGTAACGTTCCCCAGCAGTTTAGGTGAGGTGAATCCCAATGACAGAGCAGAATCCATCTTCCCAAAGCCGCGAGCGCTTGGAAGGGCGGCGTCCTGTCCGCCGCCGTCGCCGCCGCCGCAGCGGGGTGGGAAGCAAGATATGGAAGGTATTGGGCACGCTGTTTTTGGTGGGCGTGACCACCGGGGTGCTGTTGGTGTGCTTTGCCGCCATTTATATCAGCACCGTCATTATCCCGGAGGCCAAAAAGCAGGATTATCTGGGAGACATTGATATGTCTCTTACCTCCACAATGTATTATACCGATGCCAATGGCGTGGATCAGCCCTATCTGACCTTGGACAGCGACGAGAACCGCGTTTGGGTCAGCTATAACGAGATGCCGGAGGATCTGGTGAACGCCCTCATTGCCATTGAGGACAAGCGGTTTCGCCAGCACAAGGGCGTGGACTGGATCAGGACGGCCAAGGGCGTTCTGAATATGTTCACCGGCGGTTCGATCCAAGGCGGTTCGACCATCACGCAGCAGTTGGTGAAGAACTCCACCGGCGAAAACCAGACCACGGTCAAACGGAAGATCACCGAGATATTCCGGGCGTTGGAGCTGGAGAAGAACCACTCCAAGGAGTGGATATTAGAATGGTATATGAACCTGATCTATCTGGGCGAGCGCAGCTACGGAGTAGGCGCGGCGTCCTATGCCTATTTCGGCAAGGACGTGCGGGAGCTTTCTCTGGCTGAGTGCGCCAGTCTGGTGGGCATCACCAACAATCCGTCGCGCTACGACCCCTATTTGAATAAAGACGCCGAGGTCACCAACGACGCGGCCAACCGCAAGCGCGCCAAGCTGGTGCTTTGGAATATGTTTGATCAGAAGATGATCGACGAGGAGACCTATGATGCGGCGTGTCAGGATGTAGACGACTTGGTGTTCGTGATGGGCTCGCCGGAGGGCGGCAGTGTCAAGAACGTGTATAACTGGTATCAGGATCAGGTCATCACCGATGTGGTGAACGACCTGATGGACGAGTTTGGCTGGTCGCGGGAAGTGGCAAATAACAAGGTCTACTACGGCGGGCTTTCCATTTATACCAATGTGGACACCCGCATTCAGGGAATCGTGGACGAGGTGTTTTCCAATGAGGAAAATCTGCCCTACGTTTCCCGTTCCGGCCAGCCCATGCAGGCGGGTATGGTGATCCTTGACGCCAAGGGCCGGGTGGTGGCCGTTGGCGGCGGCATGGGAGAAAAGACCAAGAACCGGGCGTGGAGTCGGGCCTATAACAGCAAACGGCCCTCCGGCTCGTCCATCAAGCCGCTGTCCGTTTACGCGCCGGCGCTGGAAATGGGACTGATCACGCCGAATACCATCGTGGATGACGTGCCCTATCAGGAGATCAACGGCAATCCTTGGCCGGTGAACGCGGCGGGATATTATAACGGTCTGGTCACCGTCCGCCGGGCCGTACAGCATTCTGCCAACACCACGGCGGTAAGGGTACTGGGAGATATGGTGACCACTCAGGCCTCCTATGAGTTTTTGGAGAATAAATTCCACATCACCAGTCTGGTGCGGGAGAAGTGGATCAACAACCGCAAGTTCAGCGACATGGATCTTGCGCCGCTGGCACTGGGCGGCCTGACCAACGGCGTGTCCGTCTATGAGATGGCGGCGGCGTACGCCACCTTCTCCGCCATGGGCAAGTATGTGCCGCCTAAGACCTATTCCAAAGTGGTGGACGCAGACGGAAAGGTGCTGCTGGATACCACCGCCCAGACAGGGGAGTATGTACTCAAGGAGAGCACGGCCTACTATATGAACTCCATGCTGCGGGACGTGGTGACCGGCGGAACAGGCAAAGATGCGGCGTTCCCCGGCATGACCATTGCGGGCAAGACCGGCACGACCACCAGCCAGAAGGATCTGTGGTTTATCGGCTATACCCCCTACTACACCGGTGCGGTGTGGGTGGGCTATGACCGGCAGGAGAAGCTGCCCAACGGCCATCCCCAGAATAAGCTGTGGAAGCAGGTGATGTCCCGGGTGCATGAGGGGCTGGAGAACAAGGAATTCCCCCAGCCCAGCGACGCGCAGGTCATCACCGCCAGCTATTGTCTGGACAGCGGCATGATGCCCGGCCCGCTGTGCAGTCAGGATGCCCGCGGAAGCCGCGTGGCACAGGGGGTGTTCATAGCGGGCGACCAGCCGACCCAGATCTGCACCATGCACAAGGAGGTGCGTATTTGCACTGCCGACCCCATTGTGGATGAGGAGACCGGAGAGGTGACCGGCTACCAT
>CAJUAS010000026.1 GCA_910584395.1 uncultured Oscillospiraceae bacterium
CGCCCTGGTGGCCACCGAGATGGCGGCCTACTACTATGACCGGGGCATGACCCTCTATGACGCCCTTCAGGAGCTGTACGAAAAGTACGGCGTCTATCAGGAAAAGACCCTGAATTTAGTGATGCCCGGTCTGGACGGCCTCAAGAAGATGGCCGATCTCATGGCCAACCTCCGCGCCAAGCCCCCGGTGGAGATCGCGGGGTATCCCGTGGCCGAGCAGAAGGACTACAAGGACGGCAGCGTCCACTGCGTGGCCTGCGGCAAGGACAGCAAGATGGAGCTGTCCGGTTCTAACGTCCTGCGCTATGAGCTGGCCGACGGCACCTCCGTCATCGTCCGCCCCTCGGGCACTGAGCCGAAGGTGAAGGTGTACATCCTCACCAAGGGGGAGACCAAGGAGGACTGCCAGAAGGAGATCGCCGCCATTGAGGCTTGGGCCAACGCCCTGAAGAACTGACATGAAGCTCTCTCTTCTCCGTGACCGCCTGCGCTGCGTGGCCAACTTCCGTCCCGTGCTGGAAACACCGGTGATGGGGGAGTATCTCCGCCTGCTGGACGCGCTGATCGCCGAAAATCCCAACGCCGCCTGCGAAAGCTGGGCCACGCTCTACTATCTTCTCAAGGACGGCGGACACGACGGCTTGGGCGGCTGGCTGTGGGACGCTCTTCGCTTTACCGAGACCCCTTACGGCCGTCTCGTGGAGCAGGGCGGCGCGGACGACAGCCTTTCCGCCGCCGCCGGGGAGGAGCTGGCCACCTTCCAAATGGCCGCGATCACCGAGCTTTCCTCCCCCCTGCTCCAGCAGTTCCCTCTTCCCCGCCTCACTTGGATCGCGGGCTGGGACTTTGACGCGCTCACCGACTTTTACCGCGCCAATGGCTGCGGCGTCTTTGCCCGCTACCGGGCCTTCCGCTGGACGGGCAAGGAGCTTCTCCCCATCCCCCAGCCGGACAGTCCCCAGCCTTGGGAGCTTTGGGGCTATCAGGCCCAGCGGCAGCAGGTGGCGGACAACGCAAAGGCTCTGCTGGAGGGGAAGCAGGTCAACCATGTCCTCCTCTACGGCGACAGCGGCACAGGAAAATCCGCCACGGTAAAAAGTCTCCTCTCCCGCCCTGATTTGCAGGGGCTTCGCATCATTGAGTTGGACAAGGATCATTTGGAGGACATCCCCACCTTGGTGCGTCTGCTGGATGGACGCCCCCAGAAGTTCATTCTCTTTCTGGACGATCTGGCCTTTGAGTGCCGGGATTCCACCTACGCCCAGCTCAAAACCATTTTGGAGGGCTCGCTGGAGCGCCAGCGGGACAATGTGGTGATCTACGCCACCTCCAACCGCCGCAATTTGGTGCGCCAGACCGCGGCGGAGCGGCAGGGGGACGAAATGGATCTTGCCGAGACCATCGAGGAGACCACCTCTCTGGTGCAGCGCTTCGGCGTGCGCATTCCCTACCTGTCGTTGACGCCAAAGGAGTTTTTGCAGATGGTCACTGCTCTGGCGGAGACTTACGGGCTGACCTTGTCTCCCGACGAGCTGCGAGAACGGGCCAAGCAGTGGGAGCTGCGCCACCCCGGCCGCACCCCCCGCATCGCCCGGCAGTTCATCGCCTACGAGCTGGACGCTCAGGGTTGAGGCACGCCACACGGGAGATCAAGAGATGATAACGCTTCAAATGATTCCAGAGCCTGTCCGAGGGTGGTACATATATGGCTACCGCTTTCCCGACCGGGACGAATACTATGGAACGATGAGCTGTAACCCCTTCGTGCCGGAATACTACACGTTGCTGGAGCATGGAGCGCCTGTGCTGGACATTCGGCAAACAAGTCTTAAGCAGGTGATCCTGCTCTATCTGTTCAAATTCTTTACCAAATACGGAAAGTGCTTTCCACGGTATCATGTGTTTTCGTCCAAGGGAGAGATCGGCGAATCAGCGGCAGAGTTTTCATGGATGGGTCACACGTTTTTCATCCAAGGGGACACCTATGTACTGCGTCAACACTCCCACAATGTGGGGTCGCTCACCAGAAATGACCGTCAGATCGCACGGTATCGTTGGAAGCTCATCCGCAAGCCATGGTGGGATCAGACACATTTAGTCGAGATCGAATATCTTTCCGAATCCGACGAAAAAGCTGTGTTGACCTTTGCCCTGCTATTTTATGGGTTCTTTCACGTCAAGGATAAATCCATCGACAGAGTTTTCTTCTTTGATGAGGATGAGCATTTGGCGCACTGGGAAAGTCAAGAAATCGAATAAAAGAAGGGCGGACGCGTGACGCGTCCGCCCTCTTATTCGTTATATGAATCGCTGTGGGTCAGACCAGCTCGTCCTTGCCCTTGGTCTTGGCGGCGGCTTTGTCCTTCTTGGGCTTTTCCGTCTTCCCCGCCGCGGCGGCGGCCTCCGTGACCACTGCGCGCTGGGCCGTCTTCTTGTGGGCTTCCAGCTCCTGCTTGTTCTTGGGGGTGCGGGTGATGTTGGCGGGGCCTTGGATGCACCCGCCCACGCAGGCCATACCCTCCACAAAGTTGCCGTCCAGCAGGCCGCGGCCCAGCTTCAGAAGGGCGAGCTTGCACTCCTCAATGCCGCTGCAGGGTACGGCCTTGACCTCAAAGTCACTGCCCTTTTCCTTCAGCGCCTGCACCACGGCCTCGGACACGCCGCCGCTGGCGGCGAAGCCGCGGCCATAGCCAGACGCGTCCTCCAGCGCCTCCTCGCCCAAGTCGGCCAGCTCGATATCCTTAGAGTCAAAGAGAGCGGCCAGCTCTTCAAAGGTCAACACGCTGTCGATGGAGTTGCGGGAACGGCCCAGCTGGAACTCAGTTTTCTTGGCCACGCACGGCCCGATGAACACCACCTTGGCGTTGGGCTCTTTTTCCTTCAAATGCAAGCCGATCATCACCATGGGGGACGGCGTGTGAGAGACGAATTTCTCCATCTCCGGGTGATGCCGCTTCACATAACCCACAAAGCCCGGGCAGCAGGAGGAGGTCAGCACGCCCTTCTCCACCAGCTCGTCCGCCTCATGGTCGGCCACCATGTCCGCGCCCTGCGCCACCTCGGTCACTGCGGTGAAGCCAAGCTGCTTCAGCCCGGCCACCACTTGGCCCAGACTGGCGGGGGCAAACTGCCCCGCGATGGCGGGCGCGACCACGGCATAGACCTTGTAGCCCCAGTTGGCGCTTCCCTTCAGCATCTGGATGGTGTCCACGATCCAAGATTTGTCCATGATCGCGCCGAAGGGGCACTGGTAAGTACACGCACCGCAGCCAATGCACTTGTTGATGTCGATGGCGGCCTTCTTATCCGGCCCCATGGCGATGGCGTTCACAGGGCAGCCCTTCTCGCAGGGGCGCTGGTGCTTTTCGATCGCGCCGTAGGGGCAGGCTGCCACGCACTTGCCGCAGACGATACACTGGGAATGATCGATGGTGGCCTTGTGGTTCACCACCGTGATCGCCCCCTTGGGACAGGCGTGGACGCAGCGGGTGGCGATACAGCCCCGGCAGGCCGGGCCGACGGAGATCTCCGTCACCGGACACTCGTCGCAGGCCACGTTCAAAACCTCCACCACGTTGGGGTTGGAGCGGTCTCCCCCCATGGCCAGCTTCACGCGGGCGTTGATGATGGCGCGCTCCTTGTAAATGCAGCACCGGGTGCTGGGCTCTGGGCCGGGGATGATCTTTTCCGGGATGTCCAGCACGCCGGTGGTCAGCTTATCCTCCCAAGCCAGCCGCGCCGTCTCCCGCAAAACAGAGTGCTTCAACTCCTGAACTTTTGTTTCAAATTGCCGCATAGCGTCCCCCTCCTTTTTGTTATGCTTATTCTACAAAAAGACGCCTCAAAATGCAAGCAGTTTGAGGCGATTTCCCTTGGTCAAATTGTTAAAATTTTCACGGTTTCAAGCAGCGGATGGCGTTCAAAATTGCGAGGATCATCACCCCTACGTCGGCAAACACAGCCAGCCACATCCCCGCAAGCCCAAGCGCCACAAGGATCAGGCAGGCGATCTTCACGCCGATGGCAAAGACGATGTTCTCATAAACGATCCGCAGACACTTTCGTGAAATTTCCAGTGCCTTGGCGATCTTGAGGGGGTCGTCGTCCATCAGAACCACGTCTGCGGCCTCGATGGCGGCGTCCGAGCCCATCGCACCCATGGCGATGCCGATGTCGGCGCGGGAGAGCACCGGGGCGTCGTTGACCCCGTCCCCCACGAAGGCCAGCTTCCCTGCGCCGCCCTCCGCCAGCAGGGCTTCCACCTTTTCTACCTTGTCGCCGGGGAGCAGTTGGGCATAGACCTGATCCACGCCAAGCTCCGCCGCCACCTGCTCGGCCACCTTCCGGGCGTCGCCGGTGAGCATGACGGTCTCTGCCACCCCCGCTCGTTTCAGGGCGGCGACCGCCTCCTTTGCCGTGGGCTTCACCCGGTCGGAGATGAGGATATGCCCGGCATACCGTCCGTCTACCGCCATGTGGACGATCGTACCCACATGATGGCAGGGCTGATAGGCGATGCCCAGCCGCTCCATGAGCTTGTCGTTTCCCGCCGCCACTTTGATCCCGTCCACCACCGCCGTCACGCCGTTGCCGCCGATCTCTTCGATGTCGGTCACGCGGCTGCGATCCAATTCTCTCCCATAAGCCTTTTGGATGCTCTTGCTGATGGGGTGGGAGGACGCGCTTTCCGCCAGAGCGGCATATTCCAGAAGCTGTGCCTCCGCCATCGGACTGTGGTGGACGGCGTTGACCTCAAACACCCCTTGGGTGAGCGTCCCCGTCTTGTCAAACACCACCCGGCGGGTCTGGGAGAGGGCTTCCAGATAGCTGGAGCCCTTCACCAGCACCCCCTCCCGGCTGGCTCCGCCGATCCCGGCGAAGAAGCTGAGAGGAATACTGATGACCAAGGCGCAGGGACAGCTTGCCACCAAAAAGGTCAGTGCCCGGTAGAGCCAGACGCCCCACCCGGCCTCCAGCCCCATGGCCAGCGACACCACCGGGGGCAGCACCGCCAGCGCCAGCGCGCTGAAGCACACCACAGGGGTGTACACTCTGGCAAAGCGGGAGATGAAATCCTCGGAGCGGGATTTTCTGCTGCTTGCGTTTTCCACCAGATCCAAGATCTTGGAGACGGTGGACTCCCCAAACGCCTTTGTCGTGCGGATTCTCAGCACGCCGGTCATATTGACGCACCCGCTGATCACCTCGTCCCCCGCGCTGGCGCTGCGGGGCAGGCTTTCGCCGGTCAGCGCGCTGGTGTTGAGGGTGGACGCGCCCTCCTCCACCACGCCGTCGATGGGAATTTTTTCTCCCGGCTGGACAAGGATGACCGTTCCCACCTCCACCGTGTCGGGATCGACCCGCTCCAGCTTGCCGTCCCGCTCCACGTTGGCGTAGTCGGGGCGAATGTCCATGAGCTGGCTGATGTTTTTCCGGCTGCGGCCCACCGCCCAGCTCTGAAACCACTCCCCGATCTGGTAAAAGAGCATGACGGCCACGCCTTCCAAATAGTCCCCGCTGCGGGTATAGACGGCAAGGCCGAACGCGCCCACGGTGGCCACCGCCATGAGGAAGTTCTCATCGAACACCCGGCGGTTGCAGATGCCCCGCCACGCCTTTTTCAAGATGTCGTGGCCGATGACCAGATAGGCCGCCAGATACCCCGCCAGCCGCCACACACCGCCAAAGGGCAGCCGTTCCCATGGCAGCAGGGCAAAAAGCGCCAGCATCCCCGCCGTCACAACGATGCGTATCAGCATCCGCTTTTGCTTCTTGGTCACGGTGGCTCACCCCGCCTTTCTTACACCTCGATCTCGCAGTCCGGCTCGATCCTCTTGCACGCCTTTACGACGGCCTTCATCACGGTTTTTTCGTCTGCGCCGTCGGCAAACTCCACCGTCAGCTTCTGGGTCATAAAGTTCACCGCCGCCGCCGCGATCCCGGCGGTCTTTTGGGCCGCCTCCTCCATCAGATTGGCGCAGTTGGCGCAGTCTACTTCGATGCTGTAGGTCTTTTTCATGGTGATTGCCTCCTTATTCCTCAACATGCTCCAGTCCTTGGTCGATGATCGTCCGCACATGGCCGTCCGCCAAGGCGTAAAACACCGTTTTCCCCTCCCGGCGGTAGCGCACCAGCTTGCTGGCCTTCAACGCTCGAAGCTGATGGCTTACCGCCGACTGGGTCACCCCAAGGAGCTGGGCCAGATCCTGAACGCACATCTCAGACACGGATAAAATGTAGAGCAGCTTTACTCTGGTAGAATCCCCAAAAATCTTGAAAAGCTCCGCCAGATCATAGAGAACTTCGTCCTCGGGCAGCTCCTCCCTCACCTTGTCTGCACTCAGCACTTCCGGTTCGTTCATATTCAACCCTCCAAACATATGAGCTATTGTTCATGTGTTATTATATTTATCTCCTGTCCCGTTGTCAACCCCTTTTTCAAAAATCCTTTTTTCCAGCCTATGCAAAAAGGCCGGCTGGTTTCCCAGCCGGCCAAAAGACCCGATTTATTGCCAAGCCTCCGCCGTTTTTTTCCACGCGGCGGCGTTTTCTTCGCTCTGCGCTCTCGGTTCGTATCCAAGGCTTCGCAGGTATTGCCCGGTGAAGCGGGAAAACACCGCCGCCCCCTCCTGATTGAGATGACCGCCGTCGTAGAGGTGCTGTGCGGCGTCCAGCCCGATCTCCTCAAAGGCGTCCGCCCAGTTGACGAACCGCCCCGCCCCCGCCGCCAGAACGTCCTGCTCCAAGCGGCTGTATATCTCCGGGGAAAATTGTCCGTAGGTGGGATTCATGGTCACAACGAGGTCGATCCCCTCCTCCCTGCACAGCGCGGCGATGCGTTCAAAGGTCTTCAGGTTGGCCAAGTAATCCTCTTCGCTGCGGATCGCCCCGGACACCACGGGAGCGCCCGTCTCGCTGACGAACACCCCCTCCACCGGAGTATAGCCCTTGAAGTCGTCCGTCCGACGCACCGGCAGCGCCTTTTTCAGATCCGCCGCCGTCAGCTCCTTCCAGCGGTCGTGATAAAAATAGAGGTCAAACAGCAGCCCGGTGCGAAGCGACCGCTCGGAAAATTCTCTGATCGCCCCCAGCTTGTTGCTCCCCCACGGCATATAGCCCACGTTGATCTGGGTGTAGTTCTGGTAGGGCTGGAAAAACAGCCCCGTCCCCTCCATCACCACCACCGACGGCGTTTGGGTCTTGAGGGCCTCCTTCAGGTAATAGTAGGTGATGCCCACCGTCTGCTCGCTGCCGCCCATCACATAGCCTGTCAGGCCGCTCTCGCCGTACATCGCGCCGGGATTCCAGTCGCAGTAGGCATAGGAGCTGCCCAAAAACAGCACGTCGACGGAATCCTTCGGCTCGGCCAAAAAGGCGTCCCATGTAGAGCCGTAGGCGGTGTGAGCCGGGCGCAGGATGTTGCCCAACAGCCCCAGAACCGCCGCCGCCAGCACGGCGAAGGCCACGCACCAAGCCCACTCAAAACGGCTGACCTTGGCCGTCTTTCCTGTCTCGTCCATGCCGCCGCCCCCTTAAAACTGGAAGTACACGAAGCTTTGGGCGTTGTACCCCGTCCCGTAGCTTCCAAACACCACCGCCGCTGTCAGTAGCGCCAGATACACGCACCAGCGAACCCCTCTGGGCGCGACGGCCAGCCGCCTTTCCGGCGCTTCCCGGACGCTCCAAAGATCCACCCCCAGCAGGGCGAGGCAGCCCAGCCCCGCCACCAGAAATTCCTTGCGGCCCATGCCCATGGCGGCGAGGCCGCCCGCGTCCCAAAGCACCGGCTTGACCATATTGCCCAGCACAGCCAGCGCGCCGGACACCGACCCGGCCTGAAAGAACACCCACGCCACGGTGGACAGCGCAAACACCCAACCCATCTGCCACAGAGCGGAGAGCTTTGTGTCCTCCCCGAGGCGGAGGACACGCCGGGCCTTGGCCCGGGCAGGCTTGGTCAGCGCACCCGCCACCTGATAGAGGCCGTTGAGCAGCCCCCACACCAAAAAGCTCATGGCCGCGCCGTGCCACAGGCCGCTGACGGCAAAGACAATGAGGATGTTACCATATGTCCGCACCCGTCCCCTGCGGCTGCCCCCCAGCGGAATATAAAGGTAATCCCGAAACCATGTGGACAGGGAGATATGCCACCGCCGCCAAAACTCCGCGATGGACTTGGCGAAATAGGGCGTGCGGAAGTTCTCCGCCAGCGTAAATCCCATCACCCGCGCCGACGCCAACGCCATGTCCGTGTAGGCGGAAAAGTCGCAGTAGATCTGAATGGAAAAGGCGCAGGCCGCCAAGATCACCTGAACCGCACCAAAGCTCCCCGGCGCGGCGAACACCGTGTTCACCACCACAGCTAACTTGTCCGCGATCACCAGCTTCTTGAACGCCCCCCAAAGGAAGCGGGCACAGCCCTCGCGCAAGGTTACATAATTAAATTTATGTAACCTATCAAACTGGGGCAGCAGCTCCCCCGCCCGCCCGATCGGCCCGGAGAGCAGCGCGGGGAAGAAGGAGAGAAACAGGGCGCACTTCACAAAGCTCCGCTCGGCGGGGAGCTTCCCCCGGTACACGTCGATGAGGTAGCCCATGGCGGCGAAAAAGTAGAAGGAGATGCCCGCGGGCAGCAGCAGCCGGGGCACGTTGACCGACCAGTCCAGCCCCACCAGAGCCAATACCTGCTTCACGGTGGCGACCGCAAAGCCCAGATACTTGAACACCCCCAGCGCGGCGATGAACAACCCCAGAAGGAGGCCCAGCAGCCAACCCTTGCGGGCCTTTTCCAGCCCCTTCGCCCCAAAATAGCTCACCAGCACGGTGGAGAGCAAAAACACAAAATATTCTGCCCCGGCGCACAGGTAAAAGAACCAACTGCACACCAACAGCCACACGTTTTTCCCCCGTTTGGGCGCAAGAAAATACCCCGCCGCCGCAGCCGGGAAGAACAAAAAATAGGACAGAGACAAAAAGCTCAAGCGGCCGCACCCCCTTCCTTCGTTTTTCGTTTTATTGTACCCGACCCGCCGCCGCTTGTCAATTCACGTCGGCGGGATTATAATGAGCCAAAGGCAAAGAGTCTTGGAAAGGAGCGGCGGAAACATGAGTCTTGTCAAATACTATGGGTGCTACGATTACAACGAGGAATGGTATTTGATCGAGCTTCTGCTGGACGTCCCCGCTTCTGAGATCCTCTGGGAGGATATGTACGTCCCCGAGCAGGGAGTCAAAAGGGAGGATCAACAGGTGCCGTATATGGAGCAATACCTGAGCGAGGACGGCACCGCGAAGCTCTGCGAAACCTACGACGTGCCCAAAAAGCAAAGCCCGTCCTCCCGCGTCGCTTTCTTCCTGTACAAAGTCTCGTCCAAAACGCTGTTCACACCCTACGGCGAACTTCCGCTGACAGCCGACGGGAAGATCCCACGGCGGTTGGATGGCCTGATTGACTTTGACGATCCCTAAAAGGGCAGGACAGACCGCAGGGTCTGTCCTGCCCTCTTTTTTCGCTTCTCAGAACCATTTCCACCACGAGGAGGTCTCCCGGGCCTCTACGACCTCCATCGCCCCGGCCAGCATTTCGGCGCACTCGCCGCGGGTCAGCGTGGTGTTCAGCTCCAGCGCGCCGGAGGCGTTGGCGGCAATGACCCCCGCGCTCTCCAGATTCACCGCCGCCTGAAACGCCCACGCAGGGGCGGCAGCGGTGTCGGGATAGAAGGTGGTCACGGCCACGTCGGTGGTGGAGATCATCCGATCCAGCAGCACCGCCGCTTCCGCGCGGGTCACCATGCCGTCAGGGGAAAACATGGGCCGTCCGTCCTCGCTGGGGTAGCCGCGGACGATCCCCTGCTGCACGGCGGCGGACACATAGCCCTTGCACCAAGTGGGGATAGCGTCATCGTCGGCAAAGCCGGTGGTCAGCGTCTCCGCCAAAGGCTCGCTGCCCAGCGCGGACATGGCCATGGCCATAAACTGGCTGCGGTTCACCGGCTCATCGGGGCGGAAATAGTAGCTGTCCCCGATCTGCTCCCCCACCATCACGCCTTTTTCCGCCAGCTTGATGGCGGCGTTGTAGCTGGGCACGCCGCTCATATCCGCGTAGGTCACCTTGGTGGAGGGCTTGCGGATGCGCACCTCCACCTTGGCAGGCTCGGACACGTTCCCTGCCTCGTCCTCCGCCACAAAGGTGAAGCGATCCTTCCCCGTCTTGTTCTCAAAGGGGGTGTAGACGAAGGTGCCGTCCTCGCACAGCTCTACGCTCCCCCGCGCCGGCTTCTCCGACAGGCGGTAGCGCAGCGCGTCCCCTTCCGGATCGACCGCAGTCACCCGCCCGGTGTACGCCACATTCTTGCACGTCTCGAAGCACTGCTCCTGCGCGATGGGCGCGCCGTTCATGCCCGCCGGGGGGGTGGTGTTTTCCAGTGCCAGCGCCGCCGTCACCAGCATGACCGCCGCCAGCATCAGGGGGATCAGCCGCTTCATGGATGTTTTTTTCATATCAAAAGACCTCCTTAAATTTTAACGCCGTGTCCTTATTTTGGCCCTATCGGCAATGATTATACCGTTCCTTTTTTCTCTTCCGCCGCATAAACTGCTACCAAATAAAGGGGGTCTTTTTATGGACTGGACTGCAAAGGAACAAAACGGCAAAATCACCGTTACCGTTGACCGTCCTTTGGACAGCAGCGGCCTTTGGCGTGCCTATGCCGTCGGGCCGGGCGGAAGCCGCTGTCTTTTGGGCACGCTGACCCCCGGCGGCGGCCGCCTTACCCTGCGCCGCGTTCTTTCCGTGGACGGTCTTAGGCAGCGGGGCTGTTACCCCATCGTCTCCGTGGAAGCTGCGCTGGCCCATTCCTTTGCCCCTGCGCCGCCTCTCCCCGGCTGGAGCGACCCGCCCCGGCAGCTCCCGTGGCCGGACGACCTTCTCGCCGCCGCCTACGCCGCCGCCCCAAAGCCCCGTTACCGGTCCGCCGCCGACGGCTTCTCTCTGGCCTTCCCCTGCCGGACAGACAGTCCGTTTCCCATGCTCCCCGTCTTTTGCTTCGCCCGCTGCGCTTGCCTCCACGGGCAGCTCTTCTGGCTTTTTTCCTTTGACCAAGAGGGAATGCCCCGATTCCCGGCGCATAATTCCGGCGAATTGTAAAATACTACCCATTTTCTCCACGCCAAAATAAAAAGCTGGCATTATTCCCCTTTGTGTGGTAATATAACTTTGTATGTTTATATCCAGCAAGGAGGTCATCCCATGGAATATCTCTCCGCCGCCTTTATGGGTCTGCTGCAGGGAGTCACGGAGTTTCTCCCCGTGTCCAGCTCCGGGCATCTCTCCCTCTTTCAGAACTTCTTCAACGGCCAAGCACCGGACGCACTGTTCAACGTCCTGCTCCACTTTGCCACTCTGCTGGCGGTGTGCGTGGTCTACCGCGCGGACATCGCCGCCATGATCGCCGAGTTTTTCCGCGGCATTGCCGCGCTGGCGCGGCGGGATGGGGGCAGCGAGCCTGTCCCCCCGGCCCGGAGACTGGTGCTGATGGTCATTCTGGGCACGCTCCCTCTGGTGGTGGTGCTCCCCTTCAAAAGTAAGGTAGAGGCCCTCGGCGCAAGCACCCTGTTCATCGGCTTTGCCCTGCTGGTGACCGGCCTTCTGCTCTTTGCCAGCGACCGGCTCAAGCCCGGACGCAAGGACGAGCGCACCATGACGGTGACCGATGCGCTCCTCATCGGCTGCGCGCAGGCGCTGGCCGTTGTTCCCGGCCTGTCCCGCTCGGGCACGACCATCTCCGCCGGAACGGCCCGGGGCTTAGACCGGCCCTTTGCCGTGCGGTTTTCCTTCCTGCTGTCCCTTCCGGCGGTGCTGGGGGCGACTTTGCTGGAGGTCGTGGACGCCGCCAAGGCCGGGGTGGACACCGCCCTTATCCCCCAGTACATCCTCGGCATGGCCGTCGCCGCCGTCAGCGGGTACTTTGCCATCCGTCTGGTCAAGTTGTTGGCCCAAAAGGGCCGGTTCGGCGCATTTGCCTATTACTGCTGGGCCGTGGGCGCCGTTACCATCATCGCAACCTTCGTCTTGAAATAAGGAGTTGAATCCCATGCCTTCCTCTTCACAAAAGAAGCCGTCGTCCTCCCGCTCCTCTTCCGGCGGCGGCAAACGCACCTCCGGCGGTTCTTCCTCCCGCCCGTCCTCTTCCCGCGCCTCGTCGTCGGGAAGCAGCCGCAAGAGCCAGAGCGCGCCCAAGCCCATTCGCCGGGAGGTGGGGGCGGTGGTGTGCCTGTTTTTGGCCCTCTTTGCCGCGCTGGGCTACTTCGGTCTGGACGGCCTCTTCATCAACCTGCTCTCCGACGGCCTCAAGGGCCTCATCGGCTACGGCTACTGGCTCACCCCGCCCCTTCTGCTGCTGTGCGCCTACATTCTGGCCTTCCACCGGGGTCGCCCGGTGCGCCTGCGGCTCACCTGTGCGTTGTTGTTCCCCGTCCTGCTGGGGGCGTTCTGCCACTTGACCCTCTGTAAGCTGGACTATCCTTGGGCTTGGGCCATGGTCAAGACCCTGTGGACGGACGGGCTGGCCCTCAAGTCCGGCGGCGTGCTGGGCGGGCTGCTCTCCCTCTCCTTCTCCGCAGTGTTTTCCTCCATCGGCGCAGGGCTGGTGTTCGTGGTGCTGGCCGCGCTGTGCGTGCTTGGGGCGTTTCACCTCAACCTCATCGAGCTGGTGGAAGCCCGGCGCGCCCGTCCCCGCCGGGAGTACGACCCGGACGACTTCCCCCCTCCCCCGCCCAAGCCGGTGCGGGAAAAGAAGCCGCTCATCTCCCGCACCGCCGCCACCACCCGTCCCGGCGACGTGGACATCCCGCTGGACGATGTCCCCCGCATCCATGTTGAGACGGAAACGCCCCCCGCGAAGACCGGGTTCTTTGACAAAGACCGCCGCGTTCCCACCCCCGGCGAGTTTCTCTCCGGCGCGGCCTCCCGCCCGCCGAAAAAGGACAAGCCCCCTGTGGAGGACGAACCTCCCATCTGGGAAGAAGCCGCCGATCTCCCCGGCGATTCTCCTCTGGACGAGTTAGAGCCGCCCTTCACCGTCCCCTCTCCCGGCGATCCCCTCCCTGCCGACGCAGATCCCGACGTGACCGCCGCCCCGATGAAGCCGGCGGCGGACAAGAGCGTGGAAAAGGTCACCGCCAAGGAGGCCAAGGCCGCCGCAGAAGCGGTCACCGAAGAGATCTCCCAGTCTCTGGAGCAGGCCGCACCCATGGCGTACCAGTATCCTCCCGTCTCCCTTCTCCAGCAGGAAACCGGCGTGGAGGGAACGCAGGCGCTGGGCGAACTGAAAATGAACCAAGACCGTCTGGCCGAGGCCATCCGCTCCTTCGGCGTGGACGCCAACATTGTCAATGTAGTGCGCGGCCCTTCGGTCACCCGCTATGAGATGGAGCTTGACCAAGGGGTCAAGCTGAGCCGGGTCACCAATCTGGCCGACGACATCGCCTTGGCGTTGGGCGCGGAGGCGGTACGCATCGCCCCCATCCCCGACAAGATCTCCACTGTGGGCATCGAAGTACCCAACAAGCTGGTGTCCACCGTCCACATCCACGACGTGATCGACTCCACCGCCTTCACCAACAGCTCCTCCAAGGTGTCCTTCGCCGTGGGCAAGGACATCGGCGGCAACTGCATCGTGGGCAACATCGCCAAGCTCCCCCACCTGCTCATCGCCGGCACGACGGGTTCGGGCAAGTCGGTGTGTACCAACTCCCTCATCATCTCCCTTCTCTATAAGGCCACCCCGGAGGAGGTGCGCCTCATCATGGTAGACCCCAAGATGGTGGAGCTGGGCATCTATAACGGTATCCCCCACCTGCTCATCCCCGTGGTCACCGACCCCAAAAAGGCCGCCGGGGCTCTCCAGTGGGCGGTCACCGAGATGATGAAGCGTTACCGCGCCTTCTCCGAGGTGGGCGTGCGCGATCTGGCCTCTTACAACGCCAAAGCCGCCAAGACCGAGGGCATGGAGAAAATGCCTCAGGTGGTGGTGCTGATCGACGAGCTGGCCGACCTGATGCTGGTGGCCGCCAAGGAGGTGGAGGAATCCATCTGCCGGGTGGCCCAGATGGGCCGCGCCTCGGGAATGCACTTGGTCATCGCCACCCAGCGTCCCTCCGCCGACGTGATCACCGGCCTGATGAAGGCCAACATCCCCAGCCGCATTGCCTTTGCCGTGTCCTCCTCCTTGGAGTCGCGCATCATTCTGGACACCACCGGCGCGGAAAAGCTGGTGGGCAAGGGAGATATGCTCTGGTTCCCTCTGGGGGCGGGCAAGCCCCACCGGGTTCAGGGCTGCTTTGTCTCCGACGAGGAAGTGGCCGCCGTGGTGGATTTTGTGAAACAAAGCGGCAGCGCCGAATATGATGAAGCAGTGATGGAAGAGATCGACCGCAACGCGCAGGAGAAGGAAAAAGGCGCGAAGGGCGCAGGCGGCGCTTCTTCTGTCGGCGGCGACGATGGGGAGGATTTTGACGAGCTTCTCCCCGCCGCCATCGAGGTGGTGGTGGAGATGGGGCAGGCGTCTGTGTCCATGCTCCAGCGCCGCCTCAAACTGGGTTACGGGCGGGCCGCCCGGCTGGTGGATCAGATGGAGGAAAAGGGCGTGGTAGGCCCCTTCGAGGGTGCAAAGCCCCGTCAGGTTCTGGTGTCCAAGGAGCAGTGGCAGGAAATGCAGTACCGCCAAGGGCTTTCCCCCACCCCCCCTGCCCCTGCCGCCCCTGCCATCGATTCCATGGACGACCCCGATATGCCCCCCTTTGATTTGGAGGAGGACAGCCCGGACGACAACTAACGCCATTGGAGGCTCTGCTATGAATGTCATCGTACTGGCCGGCGGCTTGAGCAGCGAACGAAACGTCTCTCTCTCCACCGGAGCAAAGGTCTGTCAGGCCCTTGCCGAGCTTGGCCACAAGGCCGCTCTGGTCGATCTGTTCCTTGGGCTGGAGGACTACGACCGCCCCTATGACTGCATTTTTGATTCTCCGCCCCCCCTGACCCCGACCGGCATCGGCGCGCAAGCCCCCGATCTGGCGGCGGTGAAGGCCGGCCGCCCCGACCAGAGCCGCCGGGTATTCGGCCCGGGCGTGCTGGAGGTCTGCCAGCTGGCGGACGTGGTGTTTCTGGGCCTTCACGGCGCTTGCGGCGAGGACGGGAGAGTGCAGGCCACCTTTGACCTGCTGGGGATTCCCTATACCGGCAGCGGCTATCTGGGCAGCGCCATCGCCATGGACAAGGACTTCACCAAGCGTCTGGCCAAGGCCGACGGAGTGCTGACCCCCAACTGGCGCTATGTATCGGTGGCGGCGGACACACTGGACGACCTTGCCGCCGAGCCGGCTCTTCCCTGCGTGGTCAAAGTGCCCACCGGCGGCTCTTCCATCGGCGTGACCATCTGCCGCGACCGGGAAACGCTGAAAAAAGCCCTGTCCGACGGGCTGGGGCAGCGGCTTTTGGTGGAGGACTACATCGAGGGCCGGGAGTTCTCCTGCGGCGTGCTGGACGGCGAGGCCCTCCCCCCCATCGAGATCATCCCCAAGGTGGGATTTTACGACTATCAAAACAAGTATCAGCCCGGCGCGACCACCGAGGTCTGCCCGGCGGATATCTCCTTCGCCGCGGCCCATATTATGAAGGACGCCGCCCTGCGCGTCCACCAGCTTTTGGGCCTCAGCGCGTACTCCCGCAGTGATTTCCTTATGACCGAGGCCGGGGATATCTACTTCTTGGAGGTCAACACCCTCCCCGGCATGACTCCCACCAGCCTGATCCCTCAAGAGGCGCGGGCCGTGGGCATCTCTTATCAGCAGCTATGCCAGCGGCTTTTGGAGCTGGCGCTGCGGGAAAGGGGTTAAGCATCATGGAAGCTGTTACATTATCTCAGGTTGCTCAGGCGGTGGGCGGCGCGCTGCTGGGCGACGCCGCCCCCTCCTCCCCCGCCTCCAACGTCTGCATCGACACCCGTAAGCTGGTGGAGGGGGATCTGTTTCTCCCGCTGGCCGGAGAGCGGGTGGACGGCCATGTCTTCATTGACCAAGCCTTTGAGAAGGGCGCAGCGGCGGTCTTTACCGCCCGCCAACCTGAACGGCTCCTCCCCGGCAAGGGCTATATTCTGGTGGAGGACACCGCCCCCATCCCCGTCACGCTGGCGACATGGTACAAGAAGGGGTTTGACATCCCCTTTATCGCGGTGACGGGCAGCGTGGGCAAAACCACCACCAAGGACATGGTGGCGGCGGTGTTGAGCGAGAAATTTTCCACCCACAAGACCCTCGAAAACCACAACAACACGCTGGGCGT
The DNA here is from genome assembly GCA_910584395.1 of uncultured Oscillospiraceae bacterium. Lineage (GTDB taxonomy): Bacteria > Bacillota > Clostridia > Oscillospirales > Oscillospiraceae > MGBC124762. Next base: position 16,340 of record CAJUAS010000026.1, read on the forward strand.
TCCTTTGGCTCTGCTGAAGCTGAAGCCGGAGGATCAGGTCAGTGTCATTGAGATGGGCATGAACCACACCGGGGAGATCGACTTCATCAGCGCGCTGGTCAAGCCCCAAATAGCCCTCATCACCAATATCGGCGACGCCCACATCGAAAACTTAGGCTCGCGGGAGGGCATTCTGGCGGCGAAAGCGGAGGTCTTTGCCCATATGCCGGCCGACGGCGTCGCCATTCTCAACGGGGACGACGAGCTGCTTATGACCTTGAAGGGCAAGGTAAAGCAGAAGATCATCACCTGCGGCGCATCCCCCTACAACGACTATTTTGTCTCCGACTTAGACCGCGACCTCGCCACCGACGACCTCCACTGCACCCTTCACACCCCCACCGCCACGGTGGAGCTGACCATTCCCGCCGTGGGCGACTATATGATTTACCCCGTGCTGATGGCCGCCGCCGTGGGCGAACAGCTTGGCATGACTGTGGAGGAGATCGCCCGGGGCGTTCTCCGCTACGCCCCCACCAAAATGCGGATGAACGTGGTGGACCGGGGGGCGCAGGTGCGTATTTTGGACGACAGCTACAACGCCAACCCCCAGTCCATGCGGGCGGGCCTTCAAACGCTGGCCGCCACCCAGCGGGACTTCAAGATCGCCATTTTGGGGGATATGCTGGAGCTTGGCCCTCTTGGGCCGAGCCTGCACGCTACCATTGGCGCGCTGACCGCCGAGACCCACATCAACTGTCTGGTGGCCATCGGGGAGCTGGCCCGCCACATCGCCAAGGCCGCCGAGGACGCCCAAGTTCCTCAGGTCTATTGGTTCGAGACAAAGGAAGAGGCCCTGCCCACCATCGCCAAGCTGGTAGAACCCGGCTCGGCAATTCTGGTCAAAGCCTCCCGCAGAATGGCCTTTGAGGAGATCGTGCAGTATCTTGTCTCCATTACCCCGGAAAAATAACTCTGTCCCACATTTCCCCAAGGAGTAAACACATGATCGAACTATCCGTTACCAATCTGCGCCACGGCTTTGAGGTGGGGCAGAATCTATTTGAAGACGTTACCTTTCAGGTGGACACCGGGGAGCGGGTGGGCCTGCTGGGCTACAACGGCGCGGGCAAGACCACCCTCTTTCGGATGATCTGCGGCGAGGTGATCCCCGACAGCGGCTCGATCTCTCTGGCCAAGGGCTGCCGGGTGGGCCTGATCTCTCAGATCCCCGTCTATCCCGAAGGATACACGGTGGAGGACGTGCTGAACACCGCCTTTGAGCGGCTTCGGGGGATCGAGACCCAGCTTTCCGGCCTTGCCGCCAAGCTGTCCGAGACCCCTGATGACAAGGCCCTGCTGGCGAAATACGACGCGCTGACGGCGGAGTATGAACATGCCGGGGGATACGACACCGCCACCCCTCTCAACAAAGTCACGGCGGGCCTTGGGATTCCCGCGGAGATGCGCCGGCAGGAATTTGCCGCCCTCTCCGGCGGGGAGAAAACGCGGGTGAATCTGGCCCGCCTCATTTTGGAGGACACCGACCTTCTTTTGTTGGACGAGCCTACCAACCATCTGGATCTCCACGCCACCGAATGGCTGGAGAACTATCTCAGCAAGTTCAAGGGCACCGTCCTCGCCATCTCCCACGACCGCTATTTCTTAGACAGGGTGGTCAAACGCATTGTGGAGCTGGAGGAGGGCAAGGTCAACTTTTACGCCGGAAATTATTCCTTCTATGTGGTGGAAAAGAAGCGCCGCTTCGACGAGCAGCTCAAGCGTTACGAAAAGGAGCAGGCCAAGTTAGAGCAGCTTCAGGCGGCGGTGGACAAGCTCCACCTCTGGGCCTTTATGGGCAACGACAAGCTCCACAAGCGGGCCTTCTCCATGGAAAAGCGCATGGAGAAAATGCGTACCACCGAAAAGCCCAAAGAGCGCCGGGCCATGACCGCCTCCTTCGGGGAGCGGGAGTTCCACGGCGACGAGGTGTTTTCCACCGTGGCCCTCTCCAAAGCCTTTGGCGAGCGCACCCTCTTTCACGACGTGAACTTAGTGGTCACCGGCGGGGAGCGCATCGCCCTTTTGGGGGACAACGGCACAGGCAAGTCCACCTTTCTGAAAATTCTTTTGGGGGATGAGCCGCCCTCCTCCGGTCTCGTTCGCTTCGGCCCGACGGTCAAGGTGGGCTACCTGCCCCAGCAGGTGGTCTTTGACCACCCTGAGCGCAATTTAGTGGACACCATGCTCTACGGCTGCAACTGCTCCACCCAAGAAGCCCGCGACCGTCTGGCCGCGTTCCAGTTCCGGGGGGAGGACGTGTTCAAGACCGTCTCCTCCCTCTCCGGCGGGGAAAAGAGCCGCCTGCGGCTGTGTATGCTCATGGATGAAAAGATCAACCTTCTCATTTTGGACGAGCCGACGAACCATCTGGACATCGCCAGCCGGGAGTGGATGGAGGGGGCGATCGACGGCTTCGAGGGCTGCCTGCTGCTGGTCAGCCACGACCGCTATTTCATCGACCGTTTCGCCCGGCGGGTGTGGACGATTGAGGAACAGCACATCACTGACTTCAAAGGGGACTATCAGGAATATCTGGTGGCCAAGGAGAAAGGAAAGCTGTCCGCAGGAGTCGGTGTCCCCACCGGCCCGCCCGCAAAAGCGGAGCCCTCCCCCAAGCCGGACAAGCCCAAGCGGCCCGGCGGCACCAAATATCTGGAAAAGGAAGTGGCCGCCGCAGAGCGGGAGGTGTCCAAGGCGGAGGAGGAGATGTACGAGCTGACCTGCGCCATCGACGACGCCGCCAGCGACTACCTAAAGCTCCAAGAGCTTTACGAAAAGCGGGAGGAGCTGGAAAACCGCATCGCGCATCTTTACGCCGTCTGGGAGAAGTTAGCGGCCGAGTTAGAGGAGGCGAAGGGAACATGAACACGAAACCGTACAAGCCCTACGGCGGGCGGCGAAGCCGCCTGTGGCTCAAGCTCCTTCTGGCCGTGATCCTCCTTGCCGCCCTCGTCTTTGCGGGGCTGGAGGTCTATATCGCCGTCCACAGCCGCACCCAGATCACCGGCCAGCCGCAGACCATGGTCATCTTTGGCTGCCAGATGAAAAAGGACGGGCCATCCGTGCTGCTCCGTGACCGTTTGGACGCCGCCCTCGCCTATCTGGAGGGTCACCCGGATATGGCCGTCATCGTCACCGGCGGCAAGGGAAACGACGAGCACGTCTCCGAGGCCCAAGGGATGTATGACTATCTGGTGGCCCACGGGGTGGATGGGGAGCGCATCTACAAGGAGGATCAGTCCCGCAACACATGGCAGAATGTGAACAACACCATGGATCTCATGGTGAAAGAGGGCATGGATCTCACCCAAGATGTGATCCTTGTGTCCAACGGCTTCCACCTCTCTCGCATTGAGCTGCTGTGGGATCGCTCCCGCAACGTCCGGCTTTCGGGCGAGACCTACCGCGACCAATATATCTCCACCATTGCCGCTCCGGTGAGCCACACTCCCTCGGCGGTGCAGATGTTCTTCCGCGAGCCTGCGGCGCTGGTCAAATCCGCCCTGCTCGACCATTGAGGAAAGGAGCGCGCCTATGGAGGACAAACTAAAGGCGATCGAAGCCCGTTATTCCCACATTCAGGCCCGGCTCGGCGCGTCCGAAACCTATAACGACCCCGCGCTGGTGGCCAAGCTCAACAAGGAGCAGCGGGAATTAGAGCCTATCGTCACCGCCTTTCTGGCCTTTCAAAAGGCCAAGCAAGACATGGCGGAGGCGCAGGCGCTGATGGGCGATCCCGAGCTGAAGGACATGGCGCGGGAGGAATACCAAGCCGCCCGCGATGCCCTGCCGGAGCTGGAAAACCAGCTCAAGCTGCTCCTTCTCCCCCGCGACCCCAACGACGACAAAAGCGTCATCGTGGAGCTGCGGGCCGGGGTGGGGGGCGAAGAATCCGCCCTTTTTGCCCACTCTCTTTTTCGGATGTACTCCATGTACGCCGAGTCCAAGGGCTGGAGCGTGGAGGTCATGTCCGCCAATGAGACCGAGCTGGGCGGAGTGAAGGAGCTGGTGTTTCTCATTCAGGGCGACGGGGTCTACTCCCGGATGAAGTTTGAAAGCGGTGTTCACCGTGTCCAGCGCGTCCCGGAGACCGAATCGGGCGGCCGGGTACACACCTCCACCGCCACCGTGGCGGTGCTCCCCGAGGTGGACGAGGTGGAGATCGACGTCGATCCTGCCGACATTGAAATGCAGGTGTTCCGCTCCTCCGGCGCGGGGGGACAGCACGTGAACAAGACCTCCTCCGCCGTGCGGCTCATCCACAAGCCCAGCGGTCTGGTGGTGGAGTGCCAGCAGGAGCGCAGCCAGTTCCAAAACCGGGACAAGGCCATGCTCATGCTCCGCAGCAAGCTCTACGAACAGGCCCAGACGGCCCAGACCGACGCCATCACGCAGGAGCGGCGCAGTCAGGTGGGCACGGGGATGCGAAATGAGCGCATCCGCACCTACAATTTCCCCCAAGGCCGCCTCACCGACCACCGGGTGGGCCTGACTCTTTACAAACTGGATGCCGTGATGGACGGCGATCTGGACGAGATCATCGACGCGCTGCGTGCCGCCGCTCAGGCGGAGCAGCTGAAAGAACAAGCGGCCCAATAATGCCGCCAAGGAGGCCATCTCATGGAACTTCTCATCCACTTCCCCTCCCTGCCCCAAGGTGCGACCTTGGAACAGGTCAAGGATGACCTTGCGGGACTTTTGGAGGACGACGGTTTTCTCTTAGGCTCCGGCCCTCACCACATCGACATTGACCTACTGGGGGAGGACGACAACAAAAACCCCAAGTACGGCATCCTCACCGTCAAGCACTACCTCCAGCAGGCGGGCTTCGATCCGGCCACCACCATTGATCTGGCGGGCACTCCCGTGGGCATTTTCGAGTGAAGGCCATGAACACCAAACGACTGACGACAGAGGATGTGACCCAAGGGGCGGCGGTCATCGCCGCAGGCGGGCTGTTGGGCATCCCCACCGAAACGGTGTACGGTCTGGGCGCAAACGGCCTTGACCCCAACGCGGTGGCCGCTATTTTCGCCGCCAAGGGCCGCCCGCAGGACAACCCCCTCATTCTCCACATCCCCGACCCAAGCTGGCTGGAGCGGTACTGCGCGGATATTCCCGCCACCGCCTATGCGCTGGCCCGCCGCTTCTGGCCCGGCCCGCTGACCATGATCCTCCGGCGCAAGGCCATCGTCCCCGACGCGGTGACGGCGGGGCTGGACACTGTGGGGATGCGCTGCCCCGACTGCGCCGTCACCCGCGCCATCATTGCCGCCGCCGGCGTTCCCGTGGCCGCCCCTTCCGGCAACACCTCCGGCCGCCCCAGTCCCACCACGGCGGAGGCCATGTTAGAGGACATGGACGGCAAAATCGATGCCATCGTGGACGGCGGGCCTTGCGCTGTGGGGGTGGAGTCCACCATCCTTGACCTCACCGCTGCCCCGCCTCGTCTCCTCCGCCCCGGCGGCGTGACCTTGGAGCAGCTTCGCGAGGTGCTGGGAGAGGTTTCCGTGGATGAAGCGGTGACAAGACTTATGTCAACTAACGAGCAGCCCCGTGCGCCGGGGATGAAATACCGCCACTACGCGCCAAAAGCACCTGTTACCGTTGTGAGCGGTGAGCCGGAGGCCGCCGCCCAATACATCGCCGCCCACTTAGAGCCGGGCGACGGGGTCATCTGTTTTAATGATTATGTAAACTTATTTGAGGGCTGCCCCGTGGAGGCCATCGGCCCTGCGGACGACCAAGAGTCCCACGCACAGCACATTTTTGAGGCGCTGCGGGCCTTTGACCACAAGGACGCAACGCGCATCTGGGCGCAGTCCCCCGACCCCACCGGGCTGGGGCTGGCGGTGACCAACCGCCTGAACAAAGCCGCCGGATTTCATATCATCAAGCTGTAAAAAAGGAGACCGCCATGCGAGAAGTCGATCCCAAAACCACCTCCCGGGCCATGAGCTACGAGCTTTATATCGACGCGCCCATGCCTATGGTGACGCTGTTCAAGACCATGGACATCACTCCGCTGGTGCGGCTTTCCAAAAAGGGCCATAAGCTCAATATGCTTCTTTGCTGGTGCGCGCTGGCGGCGGCCAAGCAGGTGGAGGAATTTTTCCTCCTCCCGGTGGGCAAGGCCCTGATGAAATACGACCGCTTGGGGGTCAACGTCATCGTCAATAACGCCCATGGCTCTCTTAGCTCCTGCGACCTGCCCGACTGCACCGACTGGCGGGCGTTTGAGGCGGCGTATCTGGCCCTGACCATGCGTGTTCACGACACCGCACAGAACTATGAGCTGGACGACGCCATGATTCTGGGTACGTCCGCTCTGGCCGGGTACGACATCGACGGCGCGGTGAACTTTTACAGCGGCCTCTATAACAACCCCTTCCTCATCTGGGGAAAGTACGTCAAAAAGGGATGGAAGCAGTTCTTAAAAGTGTCCTTCCAGTTCCACCATGTCCAGATGGACGGCCAGCAGGCCTGCCGGTTTCTGGACGAAATGCAAAACGAGATCAACCAATTTTCCAAGGAGAAATAGAACATCATGCAATTTGAGAAATTGACTGCCGCCGTGGCGGCTTTGCGGTGCGGCGAGGTCTGCATCGCCTCGGGGCAGGACGCCATGGACGTCATCGCCTCCGCCCGGTATGAGACCGGGTGCGGCGGCCTGATCGTCCCAAAGGCGACCCTTCACGAAGACTTTTTCCACCTCCCCACCGGGCTGGCAGGAGAGGTCTTGCAAAAATTCGTCAACTACGGCATGAAGATTGCCGTGGTGGGAGACTTCTCCCAATATACCAGCAAGAATCTTCAAGACTTCCTCTGGGAGAGCAACAAGGGCAAGGCAGTGTTTTTCGTGAACACTGAAGCCGATGCTCTGGAGCGGCTGTCCAACGCGCGGTAACCTCAATTTCACAAAAGGAGCGATGAACAATGGGTACATTATCCGTGGGCGTGAGCCGGGACAAGGCGGTGGAGGTGCTCAAGCAATATAACACCGAGCCCTTCCACCTGCGCCACGCCTTCACCGTGGAGGCGGTCATGGGCTGGTACGCCGACGAACTGGGCTACGGCGGCGACAAGGAATTTTGGGCCACGGCGGGACTGATGCACGACGTAGACTTTGAACAGTGGCCCGACGAGCATTGCGTCAAAGCCCCTGAGCTGCTCTCCGCCGCCGGGTTCACCCCCGAGCTGATCCACGCCGTCTGCGCCCACGGCTGGGGCATGACAGGCACGGACGCAAAGCCCGAGCACGAGATGGAAAAAGTGCTCTTTGCCGCCGACGAACTCACCGGCCTCATCGGCGCGGCGGCCCTCATGCGCCCCTCCAAGTCCACCAAGGACATGGAGCTGAAAAGCCTGAAAAAGAAATTCAAGGACAAGAAGTTTGCCGCCGGATGCTCCCGGGAGTGCATCTCGCAAGGCGCGGAATTGCTTGGCTGGGAGCTGGACAAGCTGTTGGAGATGACTCTTCAGGCCATGGCGGCCACCGAGGACGCGGTGGAGGCCCAGCTGGCGTGAAGACCATCGGCGTTACCGGCCCGACAGGCGCCGGGAAAACCACCGTTTTGCGGGCGTTGGAAGGTCTGGGGTGCGTCTCAGTGGACTGCGATGCCCTCTACCACACTCTGCTGGAGACCTCCCCTACCCTGCCGGGGGAGTTGACAGCGCGGTTTGGAAAGAGTATCCTAAATAGTCAGGGTGGGATCGACCGCAAGGCGCTGGGCAAGGTCGTCTTTGCCGACCCCGCCGCTCTGGCCGATCTGAACGCCATCTCCCACCGGCACATTCTGGCCCGCTGCCGCGAGCTGTCCCGTCAGGCAGAAAAAAGCGGCGCAAAAGGCATCGTTTTTGACGCCATTGCTCTCTTCGAGTCCGGCCTGTCCGACGCCTGCGACGTGACGCTGGCCGTCGTCGCTCCGGTGGAGACCCGCATCCGCCGCATCATGGCGCGGGATGCCATCGGCGAGGACTACGCCCGTTCCCGCGTCGCGGCCCAGCGGGAAAATAATTATTATGTCAACCTCTGCGATCATGTGCTTTTTAACGAAGATAATACGTCACCAGAGGAACTGACCGCGCAAGTGATCCAGTTGTTTTCTACCATATTATGTTAACTATATCAAAGGAGGAATCCCCCATGGAAGACACCAAAAAGACCCCCGGTCAGGAGCGGCGCGACGCGCTGCTCTACACCCCCAAGAACGGCTATGACCGCCTCACCCCTCAGGACGAGATCGCCATGCACAGCTACTGTGAGGACTACAAAAAGTTCCTCGATCTGGGCAAGACCGAGCGCGAGTGCGTCACCGCCGCCGAAGCTCTGGCCAAGGCGCAGGGCTTTCAGCCTCTGGAAAAGGGCATGAGCCTGAAGGCCGGGGACAAGGTCTACCGCATCAACCGGGGCAAGTCCATCATGCTGGCGGTCATCGGCTCTGCGCCCCTTTCTCAGGGGGCGAACATCGCCGCCGCCCACATCGACTCCCCCCGCCTCGACCTCAAGCCCAACCCCCTCTATGAGGACAGCGAGATGGCCTTTTTCAAGACCCACTACTACGGCGGCATCCGCAAGTATCAGTGGGTGACCATCCCTCTGGAGCTTCACGGCGTCGTGGCCCTCAAAAACGGCCAGAACATCCCGGTGGCCATCGGCCCGGGCGCGGGCGACCCGGTGTTCACTGTGGACGACCTGCTCCCCCACTTAGCCAAGGATCAGTCCCAGAAGCCTTTGGGCGAGGCCATCCCCGCCGAGAGCCTCAACATTCTGGTGGGCAGCCGCCCCTTCAAGGACGACGAGGGCAGCGACCGGGTGAAGCTGGCGGTCATGGAGATCCTTCACGAGAAATACGGCATCGTAGAGGAGGACTTCATCTCCGCGGAGCTGGAGGCCGTGCCCGCGTTCAAGGCCAGCGATCTGGGCTTGGATCGCTCCATGATCGGTGCGTACGGCCACGATGACCGGGTGTGCGCTTACGCTTCTCTGGCCGCTCTTTTGGAGCTGAACGCCATCCCCACCAAGACCGCCGTGTGTATGCTGGCGGACAAGGAGGAGATCGGCTCGGAGGGGGTGTCCGGGATGCAGTCCGCCGCCTTTGACACCTTTATGAGCGACCTGTGCGACACCCAGCAGATCCCCCTCAAGCGCTGCTATGAGGCGTCCTTCTGCCTCTCCGCCGACGTGACCTCCGCCTATGACCCCAACTTCGCCGACGTGTACGAAAAGCGCAACGCCGCCCGGGTCAACTACGGCATCGGTCTTTGCAAATACACCGGCGCGCGGGGCAAATCCGGCGCGTCCGACGCCTCCGCCGAGCTGGTGGGCAAGATCCGCCGGGTGCTGGACGACCGCGGGGTCATCTGGCAGATGGCCGAGCTGGGCAAGGCCGATCAGGGCGGCGGCGGCACGGTGGCCGTCTATATGGCCCAGCGGGACATCGACGTGCTGGACGCCGGCGTGCCCGTCCTCTCCATGCACGCTCCCTTCGAGACCGTGGCCAAGCTGGACTGCTATATGACCTACCGCGCCGCTCAGGCGGTGTATCTCGCCTAAAAACCCGGTTCACTTGATAGAAAGAGAGGCTCTGCGCCTATGAAGAAGCCCTTTGTCACCCTTCCCCAGCTCCAGTCCATCACCGCCCAGTATCCCACCCCCTTCCACCTTTATGACGAGAAGGGCATCCGGGAAAACGCCCGCGCCATGAAGGCGGCGTTTGCTTGGAATCCGGGCTTCAAGGAGTATTTTGCCGTCAAGGCCACCCCCACTCCCGCCATTTTGAAGCTCCTGCGGGAAGAGGGCTGCGGGGTGGACTGTTCCTCCCTCACCGAGCTGATGCTGTCCGATCAGTGCGGCTTCGGGGGCAGCGAGATCATGTTCTCCTCCAACGACACCCCCGCCGAGGAATTTGTTCTGGCGGACAAGCTGGGGGCGACCATCAACCTTGACGACTTCACCCACATCGACTTTCTTCAAAAGGCGGTGGGACACATTCCGGAGACCATCTCCTGCCGCTACAACCCCGGCGGCACGTTCACCGCGGGCGCAAGCAAGGAGGGGTTTCAGGTCATGGACAACCCCGGCGAGGCCAAGTACGGCTTTACCCGCGCCCAGCTCACCGAGGGTTTCCGGAAGCTGAAGGCCATGGGCGCCAAGCACTTCGGGCTTCACGCCTTTTTGGCGTCCAACACTCTGTCCAACGACTATTACCCCGCTCTGGCCCGTATCCTGTTCCAGACTGCTGTGGAGCTGCAACAGGAGACCGGCTGCCACATCGCCTTCATCAACCTCTCCGGCGGCGTAGGCATCCCCTACCGCCCCGACCAGACCGCCAACGATATTTCGGTCATCGGGGAGGGGGTTCGCAATGCCTATGAGGAGGTGCTTGTCCCCGCCGGAATGGGGGACGTGTCCATCTTCACCGAGCTGGGCCGCTTTATGCTTGGGCCGTATGGCTGTCTGGTGACCAAGGCCACCCACTTCAAGCACACCTACAAGGAATATGTGGGGGTGGACGCCTGCGCCGCCAACCTGATGCGCCCCGCCATGTACGGCGCGTACCACCACATCACCGTTATGGGCAAGGAGGACGCCCCTTGCGACCACGTCTACGACGTGACCGGCGGGCTGTGCGAGAACAACGACAAGTTCGCCATCGACCGCCCCCTCCCGGAGATCGAGCTGGGCGACCTGCTGGTCATCCACGACACCGGGGCTCACGGCCATTCCATGGGCTATCAGTACAACGGCCGGCTGCGCTCGGCGGAGCTGCTGCTCCGGGAAGACGGCTCGGTGAAGCTCATCCGCCGGGCGGAGACCCCGGAGGATTACTTCGCCACCATGGTCTTTGATTGAGGTGGAGCGATGCTGAAACCTATCACCTTACCCTCTCTCAGCCACTTTCTCAACGGCAACGGCTGGCTGGGCAGCGCGGGACTGATGCGCTTCCAGATCGAAAAGCCCGCCGAGGAAGCAATGACCGCCGTCCTCTGGCAAGGGCCGTTCTCCCGGCCCTACGCCCAAGAGCTGGAGCAGCAGACCTTCCCAGTCAGCGAAGAGGGTCTGACGGCGGCGCTTGATTACCTGAACGCCAAGGCCCAAGCGATCAACGAAACACCTCCCTTCACCGAGGAGGAAACCATGGAACATTACCGCGCCAAAAAGGCGGAGGAAGCCGCGCCAAAAGAGGCTTACACACACAGAAGTCCGAACCCCGGTGGGGTTCGGACTTCTTTTTTCTTTTGCTCAATACCGCTTGTCCAGCTCCGCGACCAGTCCGGCGATGGCGCCGTCCTCGCTGTGGGGCAGGAGGTGCGCGCCGGAGTCCTTGACCTCTTGGGCGCAGTCGGCGGGGGCGTAGGGCACGGCGGACACCGCCAGCATGGGGAGGTCGTTTTGGTTGTCCCCCACGCAGTAGAGGTTTTCCCGGCGGACACCCAGCTTCTCAGCCAGATGCAAAACCATGCCGCCCTTAGTCGCGCCCTTGGCGGTCAGCTCCAGCATATGAAAGTTGGAGAAGATGGCCTCATAGCGGTCTCCCCAGCGTTCCAAGATCAGCTTTTGGGCCGCCTGCAGGATGCTGTTTTTCTGGTGGAGGATGGCCTTGCCCCAAGGCTGGGGCATTTCTTCTATGGCGCACTCCTCGGCGGTGCATTTCGCCCGCTCCAGATGAAACCACGTCCACTCGTTGGGATTCCAGATGTAGATGTCCTCCCCGTGGTAGGCCTCCAGACCCACCTCGGGGATCAGCTTCACCAATTCCAGCAGGTCGCCCGCAATGGTCTCCGGCACGGTGCGCTCCTCTACCAAAACCTCCCGGGAGAAGTCGTAGAGCTGCGCGCCGTTGGCCAAGATCACCGGGGCGTTGGGCTTTGCCATGTCCACATAGCGGCGGAAGGTGGTGCGGGCGCGGCCGGTGGCGATGGTGAAGGTGCCGCCCTCGGACTGGAAATAGGCCACCGCTTGGCGGTTGGCCTCGGGGAGAACGTGGGACGCGGGAAAGAAGGTGTCGTCAAAGTCGCTGGCGATCATCACCCCGTCGAATTTGCCCAT
>CAJUAS010000027.1 GCA_910584395.1 uncultured Oscillospiraceae bacterium
GTGAACCGGCCCGCCCCGCTGGGGCGGGCCGGGCCTTGACTGGAACCGGGCGGCGGAGTGATAGTAGTTAAGGGCAAACGCCACAAGAGCCGGGCCACAGGCCCGGCTCTTGCTATCTTGGGAACGCTCCTGCCACCGGCGGGAGCGTTCTGCCATTCGAAATGCGTCCCACCGTGGGATCTATTTTGTCGAGAAATGTACCTCAATTTGAGGTACATTTCAGCAGAAGTCTATTTGGCAATACAGCATTTCATAAATTACTATTTTAATGCGGACTCCGCCATTTTCGTTGTATGACATTTGATAGCGATACTGCCCTTCTTGCACATCATTCCATAGTGCAAATACACTAATTGCTCCACTTTCGCAACTTTGAAAGATAAGAAACGGCACTGTGGTACTTCTTGACCCCACTTCTGAAATTTTATGTATTTCTGGTATTTTCTCAAACTGGTCTAGTGCTTCCTTAGACATATTGAAAGCAAACTCATAACTTACATGAATATCTTGGCCATCTAAATGGAGACCGTCCCATTCAAACGCAGCGTGCCCCTTGGCCAGCTTTATCAAAATGCGGCATAAGCGATTTTCGTCTATACGGTACAACACTTTACCATCTACCGTCTGTATTTCACTCTCGATAAGGCTCCTTAGTGCGTCATCGTTTTCTAACCTGTGAGCGGTACTTGCTTGCCTTTTGTAACCCTCATACACCGCCTCCTTTAAGACATCCAAAAAGCAGGCGATATACTTCTCATCTTCCGAGAAACCGTTGTTGCACTCAAAACACGCCGGAAGTGTTGCCAAATTTTCAGGATACGGCTCAAGCAAAAAAACCTTGGATGGGATATGTTCTCTTGTAGTTGCTGCTTTGCCGCAATATATACATCCGTTTGTAGCCGACTTATCCCAAGCTGTATAATACCCTAAGCCGCCTTTGCCCCCGGGCCGCTTTCGTTGTTCCATATCAGTTGTCTCCCTACGAAGTTGCAAAACTTTCAAATTCTCAAGTTATTAGTTGCTCATTCTAAAATACAATAATTAACCATACCCGCAAATTGGCATTAAAGTCCGTTGATGGCCTCAATTAACTTTTGCAATGTTTTATCTCGCATAGCACGCTTTAATTCACATTCCCACACTACAAGGACTTTCCATCCAAGTTCCTTGAGTTGCTGATATGACTGACTATCCCGCGCAACATTGTGCTCAATCTTATTTCGCCAATACATCTCGTTAGATGCAGGCCAGACAAAACGGCCACAGTCGTGCTTATGCCAAAAGCAACCGTTTATAAAAATAACTGTTCTATACTTTTTCAGTACAATATCTGGGCAGCCAGGCAGACCCTTTACGTTTTTTCTATAACGAAAACCATGTGCAAATAAATATTTTCGTACAATTTCCTCTGGTTTGGAGTTTTTGCTTCGGATATGAGACATATTGTAATGCCGAACATCTTTTGAAAGATTATCCATCAAACATCATCCAGTCTCTGTGAGAGCCTTGATTATGGCCTCCGCTATTCGCTTAATAACAGGAACACAAACGGAATTTCCTATTTGCTTATATGCATCATTTATTGTAATGGATCTTGGAAATGCAAAGCTACTGGGGAAACCCTGAAAATCAAGACACTCCCGGAGTGTCAGTTTTCTCAGCCCAAATGAATCCACAATTAGCGGGACTCTATTTGGATATGTTCCCATATTGGCAGTTAAGGTAGGACACATTTGATTTTTTACTCGAACTACTCCATGATCAGTTAAACGATAGATATGCCCATCAGCTTTAATTTTTCCAGAGTAACGCTGATAGATTCCGCTAGTCTGTGGATAATAGTATATTTCATGTTTTCTCTCTCTTACTGCAATTATGTTATCTATGCTTTTTGTAAGCGGAATTGGATCCGGAAAATGGAACCGATTACATGCTTCCAAGTCCAAAAACGCCGCGATATAGATGCGCTTTCTGGTTTGAGGAAGGTTTCCGTACTCATCTGCTCCTAACACAGCATATTTAACATAGTATCCAAACTGGGCAAGAGTGGTGTAAATCACAAGAAATGTTTTCCCGCTGTCGTGCTCTACCAAATTAGGAACATTTTCTAAAAATATGGCCTTGGGACGTTTCTGGTCAATCATCCTAGCTATTTCAAAAAACAGATTCCCTCTAGGATCAGAAAATCCCTTCTGCTTTCCGGCAATCGAAAAGGGCTGGCAAGGGAATCCGGCCGTCAAAACATCAAAATCTGGAACTAATCGAAAATTTACCACCCGAACATCATCTTCAACAAGATATGAATTGCCAAAGTTATGCCGATATGTCCTGCACGCGGCGGAATCGCATTCGTTAGCCCAAATGATCTCGGCTCCGCTTTGCTTAAAACCTAGACAAATTCCGCCAATGCCAGCAAACATACTGGCAACACGAATGCCGCTCACCTAAAATCGCCCCTAAAAATCCGACATCTGAATCTGGCGGTTAAGGGAGAAAATATCGCGAATCTGCACATGACTGTATGGCGTGGTCTGATTTTTCTCAACCAGCTTTATAATATTTGAGACGCAGACAGCGCTTCCGGGTATCCCGGTTTCTGCTGTGATCTTCTTTAGCTGTGCATCAATACCGGTGCCGAACCCCCCTGCAATGTAGGAAAAGAATGTCAATGGGAAAGCGGAGCCGCTGTAGTGTCCGATCCCGCCAATATAATTGTAAACCATCCGATTGTGATGATCGTTGGATATGGTGTACTTAGAGTACGCCTTGTTGTCTATGATTGCCTGATACCCTTCGGCATCTGATAAGATTAGAACATCTGGCGAAAGCCCGATGGGTCCCACATGGTATGACTGAAAGCCGAAAGAATCCCTAAAAATCTCGACAGTCGCTTTTTCAAAATCTGATGCTTCATCACGGCCCCGAAATGCCATGTTGAAGTATTCAGTCATAAAGGCTCCAATGGCCCCATGTGGGTAGATTTTCAACAAGAGTTCTTCTGCTACGTGCTGTGAAATTCCAGCCTTTTCTGCCACCGCGTCCACAACAGCGCTGTCAATCGTACAAATAGGACGCTTCAGTGCCTCACTCAAAAATACTTGCTTGACTTTTTGCTCTACCAGCATTTGTGCGGTGACTGACTTTGCGGTGGTAAGATTGCGGGTGTCCTTTTTGTGCTTTGGATCAAGTCCATACTTCCGTTGGAAATACTCAGATTCCTGAGGGCGGTCGATCATTCTGCTGTCATCATTAAGGATAGCATCAACTTCTTGAATTTTTTCGGGTAAAATTCTAATGACTGGTTTCCCATTAGTGTTTACATCACGAACAATAAATTGAGCATAGTCAAGCCAGTTTATAATTGTATTTGCCAAATCATCCAAGTGGCTGTACGGATGATCGGGATTGACTTTTCCGGTACTGGGTGCATACAAAGTGAAAAAGTCACTTGACAACGCACCGACACCTTTCTCTCGATACTCCAAAATGCGATCAACTATATGCTCATAAAGGCGGTTACTTTCATCTTCAGCTTCTGTCGCTACGATACGGGCGATTTCTTCCTGCGACAGCGAGTAGTCCAGCCTAGACTCGCGAAGCAGTCTTAAAAGAAAACGGAAAGGCCTGATTTTAAAGCGGTCGCTCACCCTTGTTTTTGCTGTAGCTGGAGATAGGGAGAATGGAGAAGGGAATTGATATTTGAGGATTTGCCCTTTCAGCACTTCAACAGGAGAATCACCGTTTAAAATTGCTTCTCCAGCCAAAGTGAGTTTTGTCTGCCCTGTGGATTCCTGCACAAACACTAACCCAAGGCTGGATATCCAGGCGAAATATGTACGCCCACCCCCGCCACGCTGATCCCGCCTTTCCCCGGGCCTTTTGAGGCCTGCGTCCTCCAAGGCTTGCTCAAAGGCCAAGTGAGTATATAGGTTCCCTTGCCATTCGCTGTTCAAGGAAACATCTGCGCAGCATGCCAAAATTTCCGGCACACTGTTCAGCTTTCGTTTTGGCCTTGTAACCCACCAATAGTTCAGCATAAAGGCCCCTCCTCACACAGAAAAATCCATAAAGAACTGTTCGTCATCCAGCTTGTAGAATGTTACATCCGTACGCCCATATCGCTCAAAATCCGCTTTTGTGACAAAGGCTCCATTGGCAAGCCCCAGACGATTGCGAAAGTATTCTCCAAGTAATGAATTGTTGGAAGGAGTAGTAATTGCCTTATCATTCTGCTGTTCAACACGAAGGATGAGCTGCCGCCCATCGTCAGTCAACACAGAAAAATGCTGTTTTTCCAGAGGGAAGAAACCGCTCCGTGCAATAGCGGCTGGCAGATGAATGTATGCCTGATTGGGTTCGCGTCCTCCGCGTTGCCCCCAGTTTATACCGGAGCGGAGGCCCGTCTCCCCATTGCGCGTCAAAAAAGATAATGTAACGCTGCAAATTCCACCTCCGCGTAGTCTTGTTGCTGCACCAGCCTCCTCGGGACGAGTTTGATGAGCTGGATGTAGTACAATGTGTTCCTCAACTTCTGCATGGTTGCAGTAAATGGAATCGGGTTCAATGCTATCAAAATACTCAAGAGCAGCACCGGGTTCACATTGCTCCAACATCTCACGACGGTGTCGCGAGAATGCTGTTTGCGTGTAATTTGCTGAACCCATGTACGCCAAGATCGGCTGATCATCCCGCTCCCAAAGGTATAGTTTGGAATGTACTGGTGCACCATCATATACATATTGTGCAGTAAAACGCACTTGGTCAGAATCTGCGCTGTCGCTCATTAACCGTTGGAAACCAGTATGTACAGGGATACTTAACCCGTCATATCCACACATTCCGACCAAGAGCGTAATTTCTATTGGCCCACGCAAATGGGCATATCGGTCGCAGATTTCTCCCATGTGCCACGAAGCCATCGTATGTGTGGCATACCCCGCTACTATTTTTAGGTGATTTGCCCCTTGACCGATTGGGTCAAGCAATACCGTATCGCGAAAATCGCTGGTCAGCATATAATCACCCCTTATTCGCTGATACTTTCCTCAACCGAGGGATATTTGACCCCTGCCAAAGTCTTTAAAATAGCCTCAAAGATAATTTTTGCGCCTTCATAAGGAACGGCCATTCCTATCTGCTTTCTCACGCTTTCTTTGCTGCCCTCAAACACAAAGGTATCCGGGAAAGTTTGCAGTCTGGCCCGCTCCCGGTTGGTCAATGCGCGAGGTTCTGACCAATGATAAATATGTGTTCCACCGCCGCCGCTGCCTGTGACTGTATACGCCGGTTTATCCGGGTCAAGCCGCTTATATATTTGGCTGATTCTGGCACCTGTAACATTTAGCTGTAAATCGTCCGGCAAATCTGCGGTAAAAGCATTTTGCCCCGGTTTAATATGACGCAGCCGCTCAACTACAGTAGGTGATTGTTTCGTCAATTCATTGTTTGGAGCATCTTCTGGAATGGGGGGATTTTCAATAGCCTCACGGCAAGTTTTGATCTCATACCCAGCCGGCGATGGCACATGAAACTTCAGCTTTTGATCTTTACGGATACCAACTATGATTACCCTGTGCCTGGCCTGTGGTACGCCATATTGCTCGAATTTATATAGATGGGGCGTTAATACATACCCATCCCCTGCATTTTCCAGCTCCGACTTGATTTTCAAAAAAGCTTTTCCATCATTAGCGTTTCTTAATCCGCCAACATTTTCGGCCAAAAACCATATGGGATGAAACTTTTCTATTACTTTTACACCGTACGAGTACAAGGGGCCATATACCCCATCCATTCCTTTCTGTTCGCCAACGACGCTGTAATCATTGCAGGGGAAACCAAAGGCAAGAGCATCTATTGGCCTTAAAGAAGCAATTTTCAGTTTCCGAACATCTTCATGAATAACGGATCTTGGCGCATTTTTGCATATGTTTTGAGTGTATGTGCGACAGGTGTCTAAATCATAATCTGTAGCCCATTCATGAACAATTTTGAAATCAGGCAGACCAATATCGGCATTGATGGCGCCATATGCTAAACCTCCGGGGCCGCAAAAAAGTTCCCCCAGTTTGTATATTGCCATTGGTAGTTCCTCCTCAAATTTCTTCTCCATTCGGAAAAACAAATTTTCTTACAAACGAGATTCCTGCGGCCTCGGCAACTTTTTCCATATCCGATATGCTGAAGCTTTCTCTACTCATTTTTCCACTGAGACTTTGCGGTGACTGTCCCATACGCCTAGCAAGTTCAGCCATACTAATGTTAAGCCGCGCGCACAATACACGAATTTGATCTGAAGTTGTCATAACGGTATAATCCCTCCATCGTTCCTCAGTATAAATGTTTTTATTTAGCTTGTCAATGACTTTGTTTGGCTTAACTCAGTGTGCTACCATTGTGATATTAGAAACGTGCCTCAATTTGAGACACACTTTTTGTCGAGAAATATGTCCCACGGTGGGATCTATTTTGTCGAGAAATGTACCTCAAATTGAGGTATATTTCCAGGTAGTTAATTATTTGCGCTTTTGAGGATTTGACCGCATACTTATTATGGGTGGCTATCTCCCCAAAACAAAGGAACCAGGGCGGTATCCTTCCGAATACCGCCCTGGTTTTGACCCTTATCTTGACCCTTATCACGGTAGGCCTGGCTATTACCCTTTGACACATGATGAAATATTGATTTTGAAAAAGCTAGTGTTTGCAATGCTTGGCGGCACTTGATGACATTGGCTGATACTGTCTGAAACAGCCCCTGGGCAGTTCGAATCCTTCTCCCGCTGCCAAGAAAAATCACCGGAATCTTCGGATTCTGGTGATTTTTTGCGTTGCGGAGAGGAGACGGACGAGAGACCGAAGCGGCGCTTCGGTCTCTCGTTTTTTGTGAATTATGTCAATCTCGGCGAAAAATTTTGAGAAATTTTCGTGAAAGTATTGCATTTTGACGGTGCAAGGAGTAAAATATACGGCGCATAAAGGAGCTAAGACTCCTTGCGTTCCGGGGGAAGGCCGGAACGCAGAAAGGCCGCCTCCCCGAACGGGGGGGCAAAAATATTGGAAAGGGATGGAAAAAAGTATGAGATCAAACGGAAAACGACTTGGCGCGATGCTTTTGGCGCTGGTCATGGTCTTCTCTCTCCTGCCCACGGCGGCGTTTGCCGTGCGGCTGGACGACGAGATCGCCATTGACGCGCCGGACATCGCCGTAGACGCGACACCGGCGGGAACGCTGGACGCAGGGGCGGACGACGGGTCGGCCCAGTTGATGGCGGACGATCCCGACTACTCGGGATGGCAGCCTTTGTACACTCACACCGGTGGTAACCAAACCACTGAGCCTGCCGCAACCTCCGTATCCTTAAGCAACACGTATGAAAACAACGCCAGTGACAGCGACCATCACAATTTTAACGGGGCTTACTGCTGCGTTTGGACAAACAGCACAATAAACACCGCGTTGCAGAGTTCAACGGATGAATCCCGTTGGGTTTCCTTTGATATGCAGATCGAGAGCACCAACATAGACAATGCTGTCTGGGCTGTTGGCCTGTGGGCGAAAGACAAGGATCATGCGTTCCAGATCTGCAACAATAAGGGAACCGCATGGTTTACCGAGTATTTCTTCGACAACCGCGGCAATGACGCAGCGAACTGGCCAAATTGGAATAACGGAAAGCCCGCAAGCGCGCTGGGAATCGAAAAGCACAGCATCAAGTTTACGTGGACGACCCCGGCAAGCGGCAACGCCACGGTGACCATGACTATGGACGGTCAAAACTACACTGTGCCCGTCAACGACAAGTATCAGAACTTGGATAAGACCACGCAGAATTTTGCGATCCGTGCCGGTCACAACACGAAGCTTGTGCTCTCCAATGTCCGCTATTCCGGGCAGGATCAGAGCAAGTTCCAGCGGAGCATTACCGTGACCGTGAAGGATAAAGACAACGCCGCCATCGAGGGCGCGACGGTGATTTGCGATGGACAGACCGCCACCGCCGGTTCTAACGGCACTTATACGTTTAGCAATTTCGCGAGCGGCAATTACACCATAACGGTGTCGAAGGACGGATATAAGACCCGGACGGTGGACGCCACGGTGGAAGATACCGACGCGACCGTCGAGGTGACGCTCTATGCGCCGCTGAGCAGCGATAACCTCACCAAGGTTCAGAACCACCTCTATGATTATCCCATCTGGGCGAATGCTAATCAGGACGCTTCGAATCACACCGTCAACGGCGGCGCGGCGAACGCCTACAGCTGGGCGAGCAGTAATGGTGATGACCCTTGGTGGGCGGCCATCGACGGCATCGGCGAAGGTCTTGGCGCTATGTGGCACGCCAATTATAGTGGTGGCGGTGGCCAAGCGGCCGCCAGCGACAATGTGGGTATGTGGTATGAATTTACCCTTGGACAGAAAACCAACATCATTGGCGTGTGGGTTCATACCCGTGACAACGCAAACAGCAACCTGACCTCCGTGGCCGTCCGGGTGAACGGCACGGACAACACCCTCACCTCGAAGCAGTGGGCCGCCCTCCCTGCGGAGGTGGCCACGACCTCCTTTACCAATAACTCCTGGCAGTTCGTGGAGCTGCCCACCGCTGTGGAGGCCAAGCAGGTGCGTATCTACGGAATCGGCGCCAGCTTCTTCGTGGCCAAGGAGCTGCGGGTGGTCATGGATCCCGAGACCTCGGGCGCGAAGCACGTGGCCGGCACGGTGAAGAGCAGCGCCGCGGGCAACGCCGCCATTCCGGGGGCGACCCTGACCGTGGCCAACCATTCGGCCACCAGCGGTGATGACGGCGCGTTTGACCTCGGCTATCTGCCTGCCGGTACTTATTCCGTGACGGCCTCTGCCCCCGGCTACGCGCCTGCAACGGAAACTGTCACCATCTCGGCTGATACCGACCCCGCCGCACTGGAGCTGCAGCTGACCCCCCAGACCCGAAGCCTGACGGTGACGGTAAAGGGAACCGGCGATGCGGTGCTTGAGAACGCCACTGTGGCGCTGGAGAGCAACAACAACGATGCCCTGCCTGTGGCCCGCGTGGACGCCGCCACCACCAATGCTCAGGGCGTGGCGACGCTGGATGTCACTTATGTAGCGGCGGGCACTTACAAGCTGCGGGTGACCCACCCGGACTATGACGTAAACGTCTCCAATACTTCGATCCCGAGCACCGGCGACGCCACCGCCGAGGTGACCCTCACCGCCCGGGCCAAGGCTGACCACGACTTGGTGAAGACCTATGACTTCTCCGACGCCGCGCAGGTGAACGACTTTACGACCATCGCCCAATCGGGCGCGGCCACGATCGAGCACGACGCGGACAAGGGCGTCATGAAGATCACCTTCGTGGACGACAATACCAGCTACAAGAACCTTGTCATCAACAAGAAGTACATGATGGAGAAGGGCTGGCTTGAGTTCGACGTGACACCCGCAGGCACAGTGGGCGCAAATGCCGCCATCGGCGCCGCCGTGCGCTACAGCGGCACGAACGACGCGTGGCTTCATGTGGGCCAGCTGGGGACGGTTCTTAACTCCTATGCCGCCTCGGTCCACACCTCGGCTACAGCGTTTACCGATTGGAGTGGCAATGTTACCACTGATTACGTAGCCATGGGCAACGGCGCGACCCGCCGGTTCGGGCTGCAAGTGAAAGACGCTACCCAAACTGAGCCCAAATACCGCACGGAATTGACGGTGGACGGTACCCTTGGCGGCTGGAAGGCCGACCACACCGGCAATTATGCCATCACTAACGACGTGGGCCTCTGGGGCTTTGACGCCAAGAACGCCAACGGTTTGGTGGTCTACATCGACAACGTGAAGCTCTACCGCCCCACCGCCGATAAGCGCGCGGTGACCATCGGCGCTCTGGGCGATGGCAACGGCACGCTGACCACCAAGATCGTCACTGAGCTGGACACCGAGGGCACCGCCCTGACCACCGGCGGCAACGCCTACGCCGGCGACACCATTCAGATCAGCGCTTCCGGTGTTCCCAACGGCAAGGTTTTCGCCGTCAAGGTGACTAAGACCGACGACGCCAACACCGTCGTCACCACCACCAAGGTGAATGACACCACCTATACCTTCACCATGCCCGCCTACCCCGTCACCATCACCCCGGCGGCCGCCACCCAGCTGACCGCCAACGATGTGACCGTGACCGGCGTGTACGACGGCTCTGGCGTGGAGTTTACCCTTCCCAACGGGCAGCCCTTCCCCGACAACTATGTCCGGCAGGGCAAAGAGCTGACCGCCGCCCCCGACGCCGGCGTGACCTATCAGTGGCAGAAGAAGGTGGACAACGGCGAGTGGGAGAATATCTCCGACGCTACGCGCAAGACCTACACGCCCACAAGCCTTTATAACGCGGACAACGTCACCCTGATCCGGGTTCAGGTCACCGGCGATAACATGACTTACACCGGCGTGGTGACCGGCACGGAGTACACCCTCCTGAACGCGGTGACGGAAGTCTCCGAGGTCACCTTCGAGCGCAGCAGGATCAATATGTGGGTCAATTTGGACACCGACCCCAACGCGAACGACACCGCCGAGGAACCCAAGACCACCGTGGTCAAGGCTTCCATCTCCCCCACCACCGCCAGCCGCCCCATGACCGTGACGTGGGAGAGCAGCAACCCTGACGTTGTCTCCATCTCCAACGCGGCCACCCACGCTACCTTGGAGGGCGAAGGGAGCAGTGCCCGGCTGGTGGTCACCGCCACGCTGACGGCGAACAAGGTCGGAACTGCCCACATCTCCTGCACGGTTCAGGCCAAAGACGGCTCAAACGCAATACAGAGCACCACCGGCATCGACGTGACCGTGAAGGCCAAGACCGAGAGCGTGAAGGTGTATATGGCAGACGGACAGACGGGTACGACGGCCTCCGAGACCGAGGTCACCGTGGACAACCCGCTGGTGCTTTACACCAACAACGCGACCGATCTGGAAACCATTGGAGGAAATAAGTATAACAGCTACCGTCTGTTTGCCACCCCCACCCCCGCTGAGGTCTCCGACGTGGAGACTTGGCAGTGGGTGCGTCAGGATCAGTCCTTGACCGGCCTGATCCGCTCGGAGAACACCGACGGCAACAACGCCACCCGTCTGGTTTACGCCCAAGGCTCTGCTCAGGACGGTTACACCGAGCAGAACGTGGGCGAGAGAACCATTCTGGTCAAGAAAACAGGCACTGACACGGTCTACTGTACCTTCCGGGTGGTGGTTCTGCGCCATCTGATCCACGATGTGACCGTGGGTTACACTGGGGGCGCTACCGAG
This sequence comes from uncultured Oscillospiraceae bacterium, assembly GCA_910584395.1. Classification (GTDB taxonomy): domain Bacteria; phylum Bacillota; class Clostridia; order Oscillospirales; family Oscillospiraceae; genus MGBC124762. The sequence continues at coordinate 11,309 of CAJUAS010000027.1, forward strand.
GCCCGCCCCGGCGTGACGGTGGAGGCCGTCGCCAGCGCGCTGAACATCGGCGACGCGGGCGTGCGAGGCCTGACCTATGAGTGGTATCGCAAGGCGGCCGGCTCTTCGACCGCCGTGAAGATTGCGGACCAGTCCGGCAAGACCTACACCCTGACCGATGCCGACATCGGCTGCGAGATCTCCGTGAAGGTCATCGCCACACCGAAGTACGGCAAGGATGTTCCTGCGGAGCAGCGGTACTACTACGAGGGCGAGCGCACCTCCACCAATTCCATCACCGTGCTGAAAAACGCCGCCCCCGCCGCGCCCGAGCTGACCAGCACGGCGTACAGCAACAACGAGGGCAACGAGGTCAAGGGCACCATCGTCATTACAAGCCCCGTGTCCGGCGAGACCTATGAGATCCGTAAGAAGACCAGCTCCCCCGGTAAGGCGGAGACCTGGAGCGACTGGGCTGATGCCACTCTGACGGGTGACAACCACGATACCATCGCTGATCTGGACGCCGGCGACTATCAGGTGCGCATCAAGGAGAACAATCTCCACGACGCCGGCACGGCCAAGGCCGTCACCGTTCAGGACTCCAGCAAGACCTACTACAATGTTGAAGTCACCGTGACAACGCAGGACTATCAGGGCAGTGAGAGCGATACCCTAACGGGCGGCACGGCGGTGCGCGGCAGCGAGAAGGTGGAAGCGGGCCAGCCCGCCACCCTCACTGTCACCCCCAATGAGGGCTTTGAGATCCTCAGCGTGATGAACGGCGAGACTGCGCTGACCGACCCGGAGGACGGCGAGAACGGCGCAAAGACCTACACCGTAAGCAATGTGACCGCGCCTGTGGCCTTTGCCGTGACCTTCAAGCAGAAGTCGGTCACCATCACCCACAACTTCACCAATTTGAAGTGCAATCTGGCGGGCCTGTCCGACAACAGCCACACGGTGGCCTACGGCTCGGTGACCGAGATCACCGTTTCTCTGGCGGACGGCGTAAATCCCAACGCCTATGAACTGCCCGAGCGCGGGGGCATCACCATGACTATGGGTGGCGCTTCCTTTACCAACTTTACTTATATCCAAGACACCGGCAAGATCAGCATTACCGGCGGTGTGACGGATGACGTCACCATCACCGCCTCCGCCAAGGCGAAGAGCTACACGGTCAGCTTTACGAATATGAGCAACGTGTCCGGCCCGTCCGGCACGCAGAACGCCACCTACGGCACTGATTACGAAGCTCAGCTGACCGCATCGTCCGGCTATAGCCTGCCCGAGACGGTCACCGTCAAGCGCGGCGAAACCACCCTGACTCAGGGCACGGATTATACCTATGCAAACGGCAAGGTCACCGTTAAGGGCGCGGCCATCACCGGTAACATTACCATTTCCGCCACCGGCGTGAAGATCACCACCCCGCTGACCGCAGTGGAGCTCACCATCACCCACACGGATGAAAACGTGTCCGACAAGAGCGTGCCCCATGTGGGCGACACGATCCGCGCCAACCCCAAGGCAGGTGCCGCGACCGCCACCGCCTCCTATGTGTGGTACGTCGGTGGTGTTGAGATCACCGATGTGGCGGCTCCGGATCACCAGAGCTACACCGTCCGTGCGGGCGATGTGGGCAAGGTGATCAAGGTCGTGGCCACCGGCACCGGGGACTACTCCGGCACGGCAGAGGCCAGCACCCCGGCGGTTGCCGAGAAGACCTACGCCGTCACCGGCATTACCCTGAACAAGTCCGCCACCAGCATCGTGTTTGGCGGGGAGGAGACCTTGTCCGTCACCTTTACCCCCTCCAACGCCACCAACAAGAACGTCACTTGGAGCACCAGTGATGCGGCCATTGCCACCGTGGACGCCACCGGCAAGGTCACCGCCAAGAAGGTGGGTGTCGCCACCATTACGGCGACCACCGAGGACGGCAGCATCCCCGCCTCCTGCCGCGTCACCGTGACGGCGAAGGATCTGACCAATGACGATACGGCCACCGTGCGTGTTTCCGGCGCTCTGGAGCTGGGCAAGACGGTCACCGCGACTCTGGTTCCCGCCGATGCGGTCACCGGCGCCAGCTACGTCTGGTCCATCGTGAACACCAACGGCGAGACCGTGTACTCCTTCGTGGATAACGGCGTTTCGGTCGATCTGCCCACCGCTTCGGACTACCTGGGTGCTAAGGTCAAGGTAGTTGTCACCTACGGCGGGAACTACTCCGGCACTAAGACGCGTATCACCGACGGCGTCATCGCAGGCGAGGTGCCCAGCCACAGCGTTGTCATTGCCACCGGCATTCAAAACGGCTCTGTGACCGCGGACAAGGCCACCGCCAAGGAGGGTGAGACCGTCACCCTGACCATCGCTCCCGCCACCGGCTATGAGCTGGACACACTGACTGTTACGGGCTATCACGACGAGGTTGTGACGACCACGAAGGTGGACGACACCCACTATACCTTCATCATGCCCCGGAATCTGCAAACGGGCGACGTGGTAAATGTCACCGCCACCTTCGTGACGGAGAGTGAGCCTGACCCCGAAAAGCCCGACACCACCGCGCTGGAAGCGGCCATCACCGCCGCAGAAGCCCTCAAGGACGCCGCCAACGTCATCGACAAGGACGAGGCAGACGTAGTCGCGGGCACTAAGTATCACAAGCAAGCCGCCGTTGACGCCTTGAACACTGCTATTGAAAACGCCAAGGCGGCCAAGGACGCGGCTACCACCGCGGATGACGTGACTGCCGCTGTGAACGCGCTGAACACCGCCGTGGAGACCTTTAAGGCGGCCGAGCTGACCGGCACTTTGGATCTCCAGCCGCTTCAGGACGCCATCAAGGCCGCCAGAGACCTTAAGGCCACCGTGTTTGTCATCGACGATAAGAACGTAGACGAGGTGGCTGACGGCGTGAAGTTCGTCACCACCGCCGATATGGAAACGCTGAACAACGCCATCAAGGCCGCCGAGGACGTGCTGGCCGATCCTGCGGACGCGGCTGCTGTGACTTCGGCTGTGGCCGAGCTGGCGACTGCCAAGGCGACCTTTGACGCCGCCATCAAGACGGGCGAGGCCACCGAGGGCGGCTATGTTCCCACCGTGGACACCACCGCGCTGGAAGCCGCCATCACCGCCGCTGAGGCCGCTAAGAAGGGCGTGACTGTCAGCGACAAGACTCCCGCCGAGGTGAACCGCGGCACGAAGTTTGTCACGCAGGAGGTCATGGACGCGCTGGATGCAGCCATCGAGGCCGCCAAGACCGCGAAGGATGCCGAGAACAAGACCCACGGCAGCGTGAGCAACGCCATGGACGCGCTGAACGCCGCTGCGGAAGAATTCAAGGCCGCCATTCAGACCGGTACCAAGTCCACCGGCGGCAACTCCTCCGGCAGCCGTCCCTCCACCGGCACTACCACCGAGACCAAGCCCGACGGCACCAAGGTGACCACCGAGACCAAGCCGGACGGCACGAAGGTCGTGACCACCGAGTCCCCTGACGGCAGCAAGGAGGTCGTAGAGACCAAGAAGGACGGCACGGTCACCGAGACCAAGACCGACGCCGAGGGCGCAAAGACCGAAAAGGTCACCACCCCCGACAAGGACGTGACCATCACCGTCACCGACAAGGACGGCGAGGAGCTGGCCAAGATTGAGCTGCCCGCCGAGATCCCCGCTTCTGAGACCAAGTTTGAGGACGTGCCCGCCGATCACTGGGCTGAGGAGGCCATCCACAAGATGGCCGGTCTGGAGCTGGTGAACGGCACGGGCGACAACAAGTACAGCCCCATGTCTCCCATGACCCGCGGCGCGCTGGTCACCGTCCTTCACCGCCTGTCTCAGGGCAAGACCAACTATGAGACCACCTTCGAGGATGTGGCCAACGGCCAGTACTATGCCGAGGGCGTTGCTTGGGCCGCCAAGACCGGCGTGGTGAAGGGCATCACCGACGAACTCTTTGCTCCCGACCAGAGCATCACCCGGGAGCAGTTGGCCGTGATGATGACCCGCTACGCCAAGCTCATTGGTCTGGACACCGCCGCCGACGCCAGCACCCTCGACAGCTTCACCGACGCCGATCAGACCGGCGACTGGGCCGTGGACGGCACGGCTTGGTGCGTCAAGGTCGGTATCCTTCAGGGCAAGGGCAACAGCATCCTTGATCCCTCTGCCAGCGTCTCCCGCGCGGAAGTCGCGATGATGCTGGACCGCTTCCTCGCCATTGTGGCGAAGTAAGCAAGACACCCCCAAAGCGAAAGGGACGCCCATCTGGGCGTCCCTTTTTTGCGCCAAAAGACGTTTCTCAACGGCAGGACACGCCATCCGAATGCCTTTTGGATAATAAATGCGGCGGTGTTTTCCGCAATTTTGTGCAACAATGTTATTGCATTTGTCTCAGGGATAAAATATAATCATATTGTTACTTTTCCCCCAACAAATATAGAGTGAACAGGAGGCGCCAGTTTATGGCCACAGAAAAGAATGCAAAGACCGTTTCCCCGTCTCCCGCGAAGGAGACCCCCGTTGCTCCGAAAGCTGTCCCCACCAGCAAGCCCGTCGCTGAGAAGCCTGCTGCTGTGAAGGCTGCCCCCAGCAAGCCCGTCGCTGAGAAGCCCGCCGCTGTGAAGGCTGCCCCCAAGAAGGCCGCCGCGAAGAAGCCCGCTGCGAAGAAGCCCGCCGCGCCCAAGAAGGTTGCGGAGACCTTGGTGATCCAAGCCGCAGGGAACGAGTGGGATACCGCCGCAGTCAAAGAGCAGGTCATCGCCGCCTATGTTGCGGCCGGCCATACGCGCAGCAGCATCAGCTCCCTGACGGTCTATATCAAGCCCGAGGAGCACAAGGCCTATTACGTGATCAACGAGAAGGCCATCGGCAGCGTAGACATCTGATCTGCCACGCAAAAACACGTCAAAAAAGGGACGCCCAATTGGGCGTCCTTTTTTTGGTGCCGGTGGTGGGAGTCGAACCCACACGGGGGATTAGCCCGGCGGATTTTGAATCCGCTACGTCTACCAATTCCATCACACCGGCAAGGGTTGTGCGCGTCCGTCCAGTATTTTCAATGGTTTCAGCCCTCATAAGAGAACTACAAGAGAACTGACGAAAGAACTGGCGGATCTTCGGGTGACCAAAAACCGTGAACCCCTTGCAATATCAAGGGCCAGCCAGAACGAAGGAACAGCAGGCGAAGTGGCTTTTGAGTCTTATAAGACACAGTTTCTACCGATTTCTACCAGATTCCTCCAGTTCTTTCTGTTCCCTCCAATCCCTCTGATTGCAATTGATACAGCAGTTTTTCCTTGCGTTTTCAGCGAAATAGTTCGAAGGCCAAAAATGGCCCTTTTTAGGCCCAACGAGAGAACAATGAGAGAACTGGACCCATTTTCTGGGTTATCAAAGAAACGGAGAAAAAGCAACCGATTTCTGCATTTTATGAGAGAACTCTTTCACCACAATTTGCATCGAAAAAACAGGCACACCTCCTGCCGATGGCAATAATTTCAGGAGGTTGACCACGGTGAATACAAGAAAGTATTACGAAAAGAAGTTTGCAAGTTACCCCGATGTTGTGGACCTACCCACCTTGCGAAAAATGCTGGGTGGCATTGGCGATTCCTTTGCCCGGCGGCTGGTACGAGAGAACAAAGTCCAGTCTTTCTTTATCAAGCCAAGCTACTGGATCTTTAAGTCGTCCATCATTGACTATGTGATGAGCGCGGACTATGCTGCCCGCCGCTTGAAGGTGTGGGCATGATGGCAAACACCTTTATCAGTAAAGAACAGTTTTGCCGAGATTATCATGTTGGCAAGGCAACTGCCCTATGGTTGATTCAAACCGGTCTGCTCCCCGCCATAGATACTGGGCGGAAAACAGGCCGCTATCTTATTGCTGATACAGACATCCAAACCTATCTGCACCAGCGAGAGCTTGATCCCAAGAAGTATCGGTACAAAGGAACCCCTCCCTCTTCTTCCGGTGTATCATTAAAACCCCGACAGGCCCGTGCCGCATTGATGGCACTATGGTCAGATATTCCTGACTTGTTGCGTCTGCGGGATGTCGCACAGCTTTTAGGTTATGATGAGCGGGTTATTGTGCGTTGGCGCAGGGAGTGGGGGTTGCAATACCTGCAGGCATCGCAATTTATATATTACCCCAAACAATACCTGATCGACTTTATTCTCAGTCCATTGGGTCAGGTTCAGTATCCAAAGTCCCCAAAACACATTGAATTACTTCGCAAAGTTTCTGTTCAAAATGATTCATGAAATTTTCGTAAGGAAATGTTGTTTCTTGATGATTTTGCTGATATAATTTTAATGAGGTCGGGGAGGGACAAATATGGAAGACAACGTTTTGGGCGAATATAGCTTTGCAAATTATTATGAAATAAATATAAAAGTACCCTCGCGACTCCGCAATCAAACCGTAATCCATGAAATATTTCATATGAGTTTTACATTGCAGTCACCCTATGGGGTTTTTATGCATATGAATCGACGTTTATCTACTGTGGATGGACGATTTGCGTATATCAATAGTGTATTAGCTGATCATTGTAGGAAAGCTCAGGAAGCAGCCTGCATATTTGCCGAAATCGCACACATCATTTGTACCCAGTCTTTCAAAACCGCTACGTGCTTCATTCAGGAGTTACGTACAGACAATAAAGAGTATTATAACTACCTAAAACCATTGTGTCCGTTTTTTCGATTCTTGGAGGAAAACACGGACAGCATTGCCAACTATAAGCTTCCCGTGTCCAAGATGTTAAACCTAATCACATCTATTGTCCTTCACTCTCTTGACGTTGACCTGACACAACTTCCACCCGATGTTTTTCGGAAGGAGAAGGTGCTTAACCGTTGTATTTCTGAAAATGTGTGCCCCAATCGTATTTTCCGTGATACGACAAAGCAAGTCCTCGAAGTCTTGTGTTTGGACACCACGCCAGAGGAAATCCATAAGAAATTGCAGAATTTTTTTGCGGATCGTGAACCTACCCATCTTGAAGCAAAGCTCAGGCTGATGCAGAAAAAATGCAAGCATTTCTTTGCGCGTCTCTATTATCATTCAGAAACCTGCTCCGTGCTTGAAGATATTCTTGCTGACTTTAAAATAGAGGCAATAGATCCTTTAGATATCATTGGGCGTGGGATACCAACAACCGGAAACACCCAATACCCTATTATAAGGAGCAACGCAGAGGAAATCATTAAACATTCTAAAAATACGGGTGCGCTGTTCGTATTAGGAGATACCGAATCCTGTGTTAGTCAATTTAATATTTTACCGGGACGCATCGATTTGCCACCAACTCTGCTTTTTATTACCTTTTTGGATTATAAGCAGAAACAACAGTACGCTGTATCACTTGGTTTAAAACAAGCAGAACAGCTATGTAAAGCTGTAGCCTCTCCCATTATAGTAAGTTATTCGTTTTATCCAACTATGCCCCAGATGCTTTTGCACACTTTTCATTCCCCAGTTTTTTGCTACTGTGATCGATCTTATATTAATGCGGTGCAGGTTATTCAAAGATACACAGATACAGAAAAAAACTGTCAGATAATAAGCTATAAAAATGAAAGTCTTAGTTTTGAAGTTCTTCTTATTGAAATAGAGTCGGGAATCTATTTCTTACTGCCTATGATGGAGCTTTCTGTTTTTCTTTTGTCTCGTGATATCCAGAACGGGACTCTCAAGCTGAAAAAATCACTAACAGTAGACGACAGTCTCTTGAGCGCTGTCGATACGGTTATCAACAGCATTTTCTATTATTGAGAACATACAGAAAGAAGGAGAAAGCCTTATCAGGCTTTCTCCTTCTTTTCCATCTGTGAAAAGAACTGGGTCGGGTACGCAAGAATGCCGGTAAAAGAAAATATGAGAGCAGAGGATGCTTAAAGAACTTAAATTACTTTTCAAAACCTGACGTAGCTTGAGCTTCTTGACAGGCTGAAAAGCGAAAGCACATAGGTGCTTTCGCTTTTTATACATCTTGCCTCAAAGGAGGAATGTCTCATATTATTTTAACATTCTATGATTGGAGGTGAAACCATGAAAAAAGCATTCCTGTTCTTGCCGCCGTAAAAAGGTGGCACAGAAGATCCTTTCGTCTTACTTGGGCCTACTCACTGTCTATGCTCACTTGGAAACGCAGTCCAAGTCCAACTCTGCCTCGCTCATGACAGCTTCCCTTTCCATCCAACCCGGAATCTCCCCATCTGTCTAAAGGAAAAGAACTCCATGAAAGAACTGCGGAAATGGGCATGAAAAAGCTCGGCTTCCCAAAACTGAGAAACCGAGCATTTCCAAATGGTGCCGGTGGTGGGAGTCGAACCCACACGGGGGATTAGCCCGGCGGATTTTGAATCCGCTACGTCTACCAATTCCATCACACCGGCAGGTGGTGGTCACTGGCAGATATTATACCGTACTTTTCCTCAATGTGCAAGAGGGAATTTGCTTTTTTACAGCAAAACAACTCCCGCCGCGCGGCAGACGTTTTGGGTCGTCTCATCCCAGACGCTGGCCTGAACCTCGCCGATGTGGGCCTTGCCCAGCAGGAGCATGGACAGGCGGGACTGGCCGATGCCGCCGCCCATGGTGAGGGGCAGCTCACCCGCCAGAAGGGCCTTGTGGAAGGGCAGCTCCCGGCGGTCGTCGCACCCGGCCAGCGTCAGCTGCCGATCCAGCGATTCGGGACTGACGCGGATGCCCATGGAGGAAAGTTCAAAGGCACAGTGGAGCACGTCATTCCACAGCAGAATGTCACCGTTGAGCGACCAGTCGTCATAGTCGGGGGCGCGGCCGTCATGGGGCTTGCCCGACTTCAGCGCGCCGCCGATGCCCATCAAAAACGTGATGGGGTGATCCTTCACATAGGCGTTTTCCCGCTCCTTGGGGGTGAGATCGGGCCACTTGTCCTCCAGCTCCTGCGCGGTGACAAAGGACACCTCCCCCTGAATGGCGGGAAGGACGGTAAGCTGGGGAAACACCGAGCGGAGGGTGGCCTGCGTGTCGGCAACGACCTTGACAATGCTCGCCACCGTCTGGCGCAGATGGCCTTCATCCCGATCCCGCGGCGCAATGATCTTCTCCCAGTCCCATTGATCCACATAGATGGAGTGGAGGTTGTCGGGCATCTCGTCCCGGCGGATAGCGTTCATGTCGGTATACAGCCCCTCCCCCACCGAGAACTGATAGCGCTTCAGGGCCAGACGCTTCCACTTGGCCAAGGAGTGAACCACCTGTGCGTCCCGCCCGGCGGCGGGAATATCAAAGGACACCGGCCGCTCCACGCCGTTGAGGTCGTCGTTAAGGCCGGTGGCGGCCTCCACAAACAGCGGCGCGGACACCCGCCGCAGGCGCAGCGCGCCCGCCAGTCCGTCCTCAAACAGCCGCTTCAGGAGAGAAATGGCCTTTTGGGTGTCGTACAGGTTGAGCAGCGGGGCATACCCTTCCGGAATAATGGACTGGTTGGTCACAGGTTGTTTGCTCATTGTGCATACTTCCTCTCTGCTTTGCGGGTCTGCTCTTATGTTCTCCGCCGGGCGGCCTTGTGGGCCGCGGCAGTCTGAGCCAAATGTGGGGGTGCTTTCTTATCCCCCTATTTTGTGCGCTTTTGTCCAAAATGTCAAGGGTTTTTCCCGGAGTTCCATGTGTGATACCCCAGCCAAAGGCCCATGCCCAGCAGCCCCGGGCCGTAGCCCCACCTCAGACAGACCCCGCCCAGCACCGCCACCGCCCCCAGCGCGGCGGCCGCCAGACCCCGCTCCAGCCGTTCCGCCCCCTGCGGCGAAAGGAACATCCCGCCCAGACAGGCCACCGCCCGCCCCCCGTCCAGCGGACGGATGGGCAGGAGGTTAAAGAGCCCCAGCGCCAGCGAGATGCCCGCCAGCAAAAAGCGGCCCGCCCGCCCTGCGGCAAGGGCCAGAGCAAGACTGCACACCGGCCCTGCCAGAGCTACAGGCAGCTCGGCGGCGTAGGACAATTCCCCCGTCAGGCGAAGCTGTGCTCCCAAAAAGGCCAGCGTAAAGCTCTCTACCCTGCCCCCCACCGCTCCCAGCGCGGCCACATGGCCCAGCTCGTGGACGGCGGCGGCCAAAAATGTGGGCAGCAGCAGCTCCGGCTCTGCCAGCCACACCGCCGCCGTCAACAAAAGGAAGCCCGGCGTGACCCGCACCCGCTTCACGGCAGCTCCAAATAATAGGTCGGATCGTGCCACAGGCCGTTGACCTTGACCTCAAAGTGGAGATGCGGGCCGGTGACGTTACCTGTAGACCCCACCAGCGCGATCACATCCCCCATCTTCACCTCGTCCCCCGCCTCCTTGAGCAGCTTACTACAGTGGGCATAGAGGGTCTTGACCGTGTCCGAGTGTTTGATCTGGATGTAGTTGCCGTAGGATTCCCCTGTGGCTGCGGTCTCCACCACCCCGTCGGCAAAGGCGCGGATCTCCGTGCCCTCCGGGGAGGAGATATCCACCCCATGGTGGAAATTGTCTCCGCCATCCACCGGATGCTCCCGCCAGCCATAGCCGGAGGTGTAGCCGCCGCTGACCGGGGTGTCCAGCGTCTCGGTCAGGTGTAAGCTGTCATAGGCCATGGTGGCGTTATAGGGCGGTTCCGGGCCGTCGTAGGGATAGGAGGTCGGCTCCGGCGTGGGCGTGGGCGTGGGCGTCGGCGTCGGCTCAGGCGTGGGTTCCGGTGTGGGCGTTGGCGTGGGGGTCGGAGTAGGGGTGGGAGTAGGGGTTGGGGTTGGCGTTGGCGTCGGCGTGGGAGTGGGCTCTTCCAACGCGCGGCCCAGACCGGAAAACACCTCTACGAAGTCCTTTTCCCCCACCAGCATGGCCCGCAGGGCCTCCACCTCGCTGGGAAAGTACCGCCGGGCCAGAAGCACGGCGTCCAAAAGCATGACGCAGATTAGAAAGACCTTGAGAAACCGTCCTTCCTTTTGGGGTGCGCCCCGCCGCCGGGCGCGGCCCTTCTGCGGCTTGACCCAATGCTCCCTTTGTCGTGTCCCCCGCGCCCTCCGGTAGTCCATACCCTTCCCTCCTTTTGATGCCAAGGGAAGTGTATGCGCCAAAAAACCGGGGTAGACGTGCCCCTTGCTTTTCCTCCTTCGGTCAAGTATAATAAAGCAAACACCGGAAAGAGAATTGAGGGGGCGGTTTTATGACCACGGCGGAGTTTTTGCGGGAGAACGGCCTGACACCCGGAAAGCTGGATTTTCAGCACTGGGTCGCGGAATTTCAGCGGGAGATGGCGGCGGGACTGGCGGGAGAAAAAAGCTCCCTGCGGATGATCCCTACATACCTTTCCGCCCAAAACCTTGCCCCCGGCCATGAGCCGGTGATCGTTTTGGACGCCGGGGGTACGAATCTGCGGATCGCACTGATGGAATTCACCGACGAAGGGCCGAAGGCCGGCTACTTTCACACCGTGCCCATGTTGGGCACGCAGGGAGCGCTGACCATCGGGGAATTCTATGACCGTCTGGCCGAGCTGGTCGCCCCCATCGCCGACCGGTCGGGCCGCATCGGGTTCTGCTTCTCCTTCCCCTGCCAGATCCTCCCCGATCTGGACGGGCTGATCCTCCATTTCGACAAGGAGGTCAACATCAGCGGCGCAGAGGGCAGTATTTTGGGCGTGGGCCTGCGCGCCGCCTTGGAAAAGCTGGGCAAACGCCACGACCACAAGGTGGCGGTCATCAACGACACCGTGGCCGCCATGCTGGGAGCGATCAGCCAAAACCTTGGAGACGCGCGTTCCATGGGCTTCATCCTTGGCACGGGCACGAACATCTGCGCCTCCTTCCCCGTAGACAGCATCGGCAAGCTCCCCGCTGTCCAGCGGGAAAAGGGCGGCACGATGGTGGTGAATTTGGAGTCGGGCGGGTTCGACGCGCTGGAGCGCTCCGCCGTTGACCTTGCCTTTGACGCCACCTTGGCCGATCCGGGCACTCAGGTGCTGGAAAAGCTCATTTCGGGGGCATATCAAGGCCCTATGGCCCTGTCCTACCTGCGGGCGGCCGCCATTGAGGGGCTGTTCTCCCCTGCGGGAACGGCGGGCCTCACAGCCCTCCCCGCTCTCTCCGCCAAGGACATCTCCGACTTCCTGAACGGCGGCACCGACAACCCCCTTGCCTTCCTGAACGCAGAGGACAAGGCGGTCACGCTGGATATTTTGGACGGCTTCTTCCGCCGGGCAGCCATGCTGACGGCAGCCACGCTGGCCGCCGTACTGGACGCCTGCGGCGACGCCAAGAACCCGGCAAAACCCGTAGCCATCGCCGCCGAGGGAACGACCTTTTACAAATGTCCCCTCCTCCACAAGTACCTGCTGGAGGATATGGAGACCCTTGTCGCACAAGGCATGGGCCTTTACAGCAAGTTCGTTCAGGGGGAGAACCCCAACCTCACCGGCGCGGCTTTGGCGGCGTTGGGGTAAGCGGTATATCGGATGATACATAGCAAAAGGGACCCATCACAAGATGATGGGTCCCTTTTGTTAATGCTCATGTACGGTAGAGAAGCACCAACAAAACAAGACAAGGACAGACCGCCCCACCGCTATTCCGTATGACAATGGAGCAGTAACATAAAAATGTTGCTGCTCCATTGTCATACGCTTATTTGTAACTTTTTCTTGAATATATGGAAAGTTAGCTTGACATTACGCGAGGCTTGAGCTATAATGATGATGGAAAGCGAACTTTCCGTCAGAAAGGAGGATATTGTGAAAAATCGTTTGGAAGAATTACGCAAAGAGCGTGGTATTAAGCAAGAGGAATTAGCCGCCACAATGGAAGTATCAAGACAAACCATAGGCTCATTAGAGAACGGCAGATACAATCCGTCCATTATTCTTGCATTTAAGTTGGCTCACTATTTTAATTTATCCATTGAAGAAATTTTCATTTATCAGGAGGACGAACAATGAAAAATCAAGTACAAAACAAATTCAAAATCATTGCTTTAGTTTGGGCAATGTTGGGAGTACTGTTCATAATCGGCGGCATTGCTATGTATGTATTGAGGGACACCATGACCCAACTTCCGAGAGTTGACATAGCGCATATCGGTTTTTGGGTTGTAGGAGCTATTTTTTTGATTGTTGCGATAACAGTTTATTGCATGAGAAATGACAAGAATACTGTAATTGAAGAAAAGGACGAAAGATTGAAAGCGATTGCAAACAAGGCTGGAAACCGTGCACATATGGTTCAAACTGTACTGTTGAGTGTTGTACTTTTCCTTTTGTGCTTCATGGGTTATATGAATGCAGTTGCAATGATAACTTTGATGAGCGTTATCATAATCAGCGTTTTGTTTTATATTTTGTCTGTTGCTATTTACAATCGCAAGATGTAATTCAAATTGATAAACAGAAATAGCAAACCCAGCCGAGCCAGTCTTTGCTGTTCGGCAATCAAGAGGGCGACAGCTTAAAAGGCTGCCGCCCTCTTTAACTATTACAACTGAATAACCCGCCGCCTATCACAGCGGCACACAAGCAGTAAGTCTGAAAAGATTTGCTGCTTTTTTTGCACCCTTTTTCAAAAATCTTTCCATTCCCTTTGGCAGAAATGCCTGTTCCGTTGTAGTAGGGATTAAGGGGAGATTTACGAAAAATGTAGCCGTATCTTTGCCAAAACGCCCTTTTCAAGTTGTAGTAATGGTTGGAGGGGCGATATGGCAGTTTTTTAGAGCAAGATTCTACCACAGTACCAAATTTCGCCTGTCGGCTCATTTTGTCCTGCGGGAATCTTGTTGGGGTTGCCACCCCAAGCCCGCCTTTTTGCGGCTTGCGCCGCTTTCGCCGTCTCTCACAGGCGGAACGGTCCAGCATTGACCTCATCGTGAAAAACTATCTGAGGAATCAATAGAAAAGAGGCTTGCCGCAAGAGCGGTAAGCCTCTTTTTTACGCTATCTCTTTACTTATTGCTCTTTCTCCAGATCTTGAGGGCCTCGGCTTCGCGGATCAGTTCGTCCCGGAAGTCGGGGTAGGCGATGGAGATGATCTTCTCCGCCCGCTGCCAAGTAGAAGTCCCCTTCAGGTTCACCATGCCGTATTCGGTGACCAGATACTGGACGTTGGCCCGGGTATCGGTGACGATGCCGCCCTCGGTGAGCATGGGGCGGATGCGGGAGATCAGCTTGCCGTCCTTCCCCTTCATGGCGGAGGAGCAGCACAAAAAGCTCTTGCCCCCCTTGGAGAGGTACGCGCCCATGACAAAGTCCAGCTGGCCGC
>CAJUAS010000028.1 GCA_910584395.1 uncultured Oscillospiraceae bacterium
GCACGATGGGGATCTCGGGGCACTCGATCACAGCGGCCTCCACCAGCTTCACCAGATAGGTGTGATTGGCGTAAGCGCGAGCACCCTTGGAAACCTGAAGGATCACGGGAGCTTTCTCCTCCTTGCAGGCCTCGGTAATGCCCTGAACGATCTCCATGTTGTTGACATTGAAGGCACCGACAGCGTAGCCGCCGGCATAGGCCTTCTTGAACATTTCGGTGGATGTAACGAGAGACATGGGAACAACAACTCCTTTTCTCAAGAATTGTAATGATTGTACCATTTTCCACCAAGGATTGCAAGAGGGTGAAGCACTTTTTTTCACGAATTGCATAACATATTCTTATAGAAAGGGGAGAGCGTTATGCCTGCCATGCCCAAGCCACCCATCCCGTACCGCCGCGACTTGGCGGTGGCCTATGCCCACCGTTGGGCCTATGGCCGCAACCCAGCATACTTTGACTACGAAGAACTGGGAGGCGACTGCACGAATTTCGCGTCCCAGTGCCTTTATGCAGGGGTCGGCGTGATGAATTTTACGCCAACCTTTGGTTGGTATTACATCGATGCAAACGATAAAGCGCCTGCATGGACAGGAGTGCCGTACTTTTACAATTTTCTGACCCGGCTACCGCCGCCGGGGCCCGGGCCGGTGGGAGTCTCTGCGGCGCTGGAGGATATAGAACCGGGGGATTTCGTGCAGCTCCGTTTCCGCGCGGATATTTGGAGTCATACGCCCATCATTGTCCAGACGGGAAACCCGCCAACGCTGGAAAATACCTTGGTTGCCGCACATTCCTATGATGCGGATTACCGGCCGTTGAGCAGCTATACCGTGCAAGGACTGCGGTTCATCCATATCCTTGGCGCATTCCCGCAAAAACCGCGGGAATGGTATTGACCGAAGACCCGTGTCTTTCCGAGACTTCATCGCTTGCGGGCGGTGGGGTTGCGGGGAAGGCGCGGGTCTGCTATAATGCAGGAAAAGAACTGTCCACACCATGAACTCAACAAAATAAAAATTTTGTTGAGTTGGGAGGAGGGGAAAACCTGTGTCCATCAATAGAGACGCCATGTGTCCCATTCTGCGGGACTTTCTGACCTACCATGAGACCATCCAAGGCCACTCCAGAAAAACTGTAGATGAATACTACTTAGACTTGCGCCGTTTTTTTCGTTACTTAAAACGAGCGCGCCGGCTGGTTGCTGCCGACGTGCCCTTTGATGAGATCCGGATCGATGATGTGGATCTGAATTTGCTTGGCTCTGTAACGGTCACAGATGTTTATGAGTTCGTCAACTTCCTCAGCCGCGACTGTGGCGTCGGTGCAGCCGGACGCTCCCGTAAGATCGCCACGCTGCGTTCCTTTTATAAATATCTGACAGCCAAGACCCATTTGCTTGAGGAAAATCCTATTCAGAATTTGGATTCTCCGCGCTTGAAAAAGGCGCTGCCCCGGTATTTGAGTTTAGAGGAATCCATTGCCCTCTTAGATGCTGTGGACGAGCCGAATCAGGCCCGTGACTACTGTATTTTGACCATTTTCCTCAATTGTGGACTTCGTATTTCCGAGTTAGCCGGACTCAACAAAACGGATGTTCGAGGAGACCAGCTCAGGGTGGTCGGCAAGGGCAACAAGGAACGCATGGTGTATCTCAACGATGCGTGTTTGGGTGCGCTTCAGGACTGGCTCACTGAGCGAGACGGCTCGGCGTCTACCGATCCAAACGCACTGTTTATTACCCGCGGGCACAAACGGATGACCACCGCCGCCATCCACTATATGGTCAAAAACCGTTTTTTGAAAGCCGGATTGGACAGCACCCTCTATTCCAGCCACAAGCTGCGCCATACGGCGGCGACACTGATGCTGGAAAACGGCGTAGATGTGCGAACCCTTCAAGAAGTGCTGGGCCATGAGCATTTGAACACCACACAGATCTATACCCATGTAAACAACGAGAACCTTCGCAGTGCAGCCAGAGCCAATCCCTTGGCAAAGGTCAAGAAAAAGAAAGGTTAGGTCAGGAAAGGCTGCACCGCTGCTGTTCGCGCAGGTTGTTGGAGATACGGGCAGCTAATGTGGAGATCAGCGTGATGTTGGTGATCCGTCCGCGGGCCAGATCGGCTTGGGTAAAGTATTGCTCCAGAACATCCAAGCTGGCGTATTTGAAGATATGGTCGCTGACGGAACGCATACAGCGCTCAATGTTGCGGTAGGTCTCGTTGTGGCGGCGGCAAAGCTGTGCGTACAGGCCGTTTGGCCCGATGTGATGGTGAATTACATCGGGATCGTGCACCGAGAGCTGGATTCCGTCGCTGATATAGGGATAACCCTTTAGCCGAACCGGGGCGCAGAGAATGGCAAGCTCTGCGGCGGTTTCATTGCTGACAAGATGGGCTGCAAACGTATCTTTCTGCTGAGTCTGTACCAGCTCAATAGCCCGGGCCGTCAGGATATCGGGAGCATAAGGCGTCACAATGCAGTAGTCGGCCATTTCCAGAACAGTACGGTGGCACGCAAGCATATTGTAACCGGTCAAGAGCAAAACGCGGGTGTCGCTGCAGCGGAGTTTGATCTGCTGTAGCACCTCCAGTCCGTCCACGCCGGACAGCAAGGTATCTGCGATGACGAGATCTGGCTGACTGTGGAGCGTCCGGCGGATACACTCTTCCCCGCTATGGGTGGTACAGATCACTTGGAACAGTTTGGTTTCCTCCAAAATGCGGGAAATGCGCTGCTGTTCCGCAGGGTCGCCATGGGTGACAATGGCGCGGTACTTTTGAGCCAACAACATACGAAATGCCCCTTCCTCTTTTTGCTCTCTGTTGATATTATAGCACATAATATTCCAAAAATCAATAAGAAATCTAATATTCTTGAATTATTTTTTCTAATTTCGACATTTTTCGACAATTGCACAAGATGTCGGAAATCCTCCCTGTACAGGGCCACTATATGTTGCGGTCAGAGTTCTTACAAAAACAGGAAAAGGCGGGCAAGGATGTCCTTGCCCGCCTTTTTGCAGAAACGTGAGGAGAGGGAGAAATTGGTCTGACCCTCCGCCGGAGGATTCCCCAGCGGAGGGTCAGCTTGGAGAGAGAAAAGAGAGAAAGAGAGAAGAGAGATGAATGGATGACTCACGTCCCTGACGAAAATAATCATACCACACCCAAGTCAAAAATGATGGACAGTTTTCAAACTGCTTATGAACATTTTGTAAATGCTTACGTTTCGTGCTCCATCGTCCATTCCGCTTTCAGTTCCGGCTCCATGCAGGTGCCGTCTACGGTACGAGCGGCATAAAAAGGGCCGGTTTGGTTTACCATGCGGATGGTATAGTCCCGAAGAGCTTCCGGGGTGTCGATGTGTCCGGCGGTGCTGCGAATGTGCGCTTGCACATGAGACGGCAAATGGGAAAACAGTGTGGCTGCTTCTTTGTTGTGGGTCAAGAGATCGTCTAATTCCATAGCAATATCACCTCTTCCCTATTTTCTCATGGCAGGCTCTTCCCTATCCCTGCCGGATGTTGTATTCACTATCTAAAATCAGCCAATTTTGCGGAAAAGGCCGCATCAGATTCCAATAGCCTGCACCATATAATCCATACTCCGGGATCAGGGCCAGTTTGGCTTGAATGCTGCGTGCGTCTTCAAACCAGACCTCATGCTCCCTTCCCTGTTCATCCGTATATCGGAACCACGGGGATTGGGCAAAGGTGTCGTACCGGATCTCCGCACCATAGCGCAGAGCCAGACGAACGGCGTATTGATTTGAAATAGAGGTGGCGCGGGTGACGCCTTCTGCAAAGGGCAGCGGCCAGTCGTAGCCATAATTGGGAATCCCCAGCCAGATTTTTTGGGCGGGCATTTCGGTCAGGGCGTACTCTACCACGCGGCGGACATTTGGGAGCGGTGCGACCGCCATAGGCGGGCCATAGGTGTAGCCCCATTCATATGTCATAAGGAGTACCTGATCGGCGGCTTGACTCAGGGCGCGGTAGTTGTGGCCCTCATAGAGCAGGCCGGGCTGGGTCGCGCTGGTCTTGGGAGCGAGCGCCACAATCACAGGATAGCCCAGAGGGGTAAGCTCCCGGCGCAAACGGGCGATAAAGGCGGCGTATGGAGCTGCGTCCTGAGCAAATACAAACTCAAAGTCCACATCCAGCCCTCGATAGCCCTTGGAGCGCAGATTCTCCTTCACCGCTTCCACAAGGTTATCCTGAACGGACATATCATTGAGCACCAGACTGGCCAGCTCGTTGGAAAAGCCCCCCTCCTCGGTGAGGGTGGAAAGGTGCATCAGCGGCGCAACATCCAAGCTGTTGGCGGCGGCGATCAGCGCCGCGTCATCCAGATTCACCAGACCGCCCTGCGGCGTAATGCCGTAGGTAAAGGGCGTTAAGTTGGAGAGAAAGGGCAGCTCCCGCTGCAAAAGTCCCTTGTCGATGAAAGGATACGCATAGCCATTGACGGACAGCGTTCCCCTCTTTTCTCCCTGATAGCTTAAAACCAGTGTCTGCCCCGGGAAAATGGTTTCCTCCCCACGCAGATTAGGGTTTTGCCGCAAAAGCTGCCGGACAGTGAGACCGTTTGCGGCTGCGATAGAGGTCAGGGTATCCCCCGGACGAACGGTATAGACCTCGGCCGGATAACGGATGACGATGGTTTGCCCCGTTACCAGTTGGCCGGGATCGGGCAATTGATTGTCCGCCATCAGGCGGGAGAGGGTCACACCGTGTTGTGCGGCGATAGAGGTCAGGGTCTCCCCTGATCGAACAACATGGATATCCACAGTCTCCCCCTCCCCTACACCAACGTGACAAAGTCCTGCGCGGCATATCCCACCACGCCGTCGAAGCGAACCAGATACCAGTTCTGCCACTGGTTGATGACGGTGAGCCGTGCGCCGTCGTAGGCCCGCGCAATGATGGGGGCGGTGATTGAGGGCCGGGAGCGGATGTTCAACGCGCCCCAAGAAACGTCCACCACGGCGTTGCGCGGAGGTACGGGAGTTAAAAACGGGATGCCGAAGTATTCGGTTAGGGACAGCACAATATTGCGGGCGGCGGCGTTGATGTTATTTTGAATCCAAGCGGCGTCGTCTGCATTGTCATGGTAGCCCAGCTCAATGAAAACGGACGGGGCTTTGACCCGCCGTACCTCGCCGATGGCAGTAGTGGATTGGGTACGAACGAGATTGGGCAGCGGATAGATCGCCTTCAGATTGTCTGCTATGATCTCTGCAGCACGCTTCCCTTCCGCCGAGCCGGGGTAGTAATAGACAATGATCCCCCTGACTTGACCGTAGCTGCCCTCTGGGGCGGCGTTGGAATGAAGAGCAAGATGAAGGTCATAGCGGCCCTCATTGGATGCGCGGATGGAGCTGGCGGCAGTCATTTCAGGCGTGTTGCGGACGTATTGGATGCCGGAGGATACCAGATAAGGAACCATGGCGTCCGCCAGACGGTTCATCCACTCCTCCTCTGTGCCGCCGTTAACGTAGAGGTTGTTCTCCTGCGTGGAGGGCGAAAGATAGATGATGGGCATAGGGATTACCTCCTTTTCTCCATGGTATGCACACGCCCCTTGCGGGAGTGCATAGGGCGTGTTATACTGGAGGCCAAAGGGGTGATGAGATGGCGGACAGCCGGCTGTTTCAACTGCTCTACCTGTTATTGGAACATCAGCGTATGACGGCTGGGGAGCTGGCAGAGCGGCTGGAGGTCTCGACGCGCACCATTTACCGGGATGTGGACGCCCTCTCGCAGGCAGGTGTGCCGATCTATGCGACACAAGGCAAGGGCGGTGGAGTCGCCCTGATGGAACACTATACCTTGGATCGGGCTGTCTTATCCGGGGAGGAGCAAGCGCGGCTTCTTACAGCTCTGCGCTCTCTCCCAGATGGCTTGGGCGGTGAAGAGGTGGCCACCAAGCTCTCTGCCATCTTTCGGCCCTCTCAACCGGATTGGCTGGCGGTGGAATTGACACCTTGGCAAAGCCGTGGAAACGGGGGTGACTTTCGTTTCTACAAAAACGCTATTTTGGAACGTCATGTGCTGGAGCTGACTTACATCAGTGCGTACAGCGTCGAGCGCCGCTACCGCATCCTCCCTGCCCGGCTGGTGTTCAAGGGCAGAGCATGGTATTTGCAGGGCTGGCGGTTGGATCGGGAGGAGTACCGCACCTACCGCTTGAGCAGGGTGCTGGACGTGATCGACACCGGGACGGTCATGGCGCTTCCCAAGCCGCCGCCGGACATAGAAGCAGGCTTTCAGGTGAAAAATGCTGCCCCGATCACTTTGCGCTTTTCCCCCGCCATGGCTTATCGGGTCTATGATGAGTTTGATTCCAGAGACATCGAGCGGGAGGATGGCGGCGCGCTTCAGGTGCGTGTCCTCTACCCGATCGACAGTTGGCTGTACGGTTACCTGCTGTCCTTTGGCGTTGGAGTGGAGGTCTTAGAGCCGCTCTGGTTGAAGGAGCAGTTGGCTCTTTTGGGGCGAGAAATCTATCGCGCCAATGCAGAACCTGACACACTGTGTCAGGTTTGCCCTGATATACTGAACCCATCAAACAGAAAGGAGACCAAAACAATGGACTTTTCCCAAATGAAGTTTTGCCAATCCTGCGGAATGCCGCTGATGGACGCAGAGGCCCACGGCACAGAGGCGGACGGAAGCGCCAGCGCGGACTACTGCAAGTACTGCTATCAGCAGGGTGCGTTCACTTCTTCCATGACCATGGAGGAGATGATCGACTTCTGCGTGCCCCACATGGTGGCAGGCAACCCCGGCATGACGCCCCAGCAGGCGAAAGCCCAGATGGAGCAGTTCTTCCCCATGCTCCTGCGGTGGAAAAAGGACTAAAAACGGCAAAAGAGGGCCGCAGCACTCGCTGCGGCCCTCTCTCTTTTACTCGGATATCCGCTCCACGGGGAACAGGACGCCGGTTTCTAATTCTTCCGGGGGTGTGATGTCCGGATCGTTCAGGTAGCGGTCGATGGCAGGGCCGCAGATGCGGTACTCCGGGTGCTGCGCCATCCAAGCCGCCAGTGCCTCGTATGCGCCGGGGAGGCCGTCATAGGGGCCCTTGTGGAGTACGGCGGCACAGGCGGCATAGGCGGGCTTTTGGGTGGTGTCCGGGCCGGGTTCTACCACAGCCTGCGCCTCCACATCGGCGCTTTCATAGGTAAACTCCTGACCGTGGTAGAGCATTTGAATTGGGCCGGCCTGCTTGAGCCCGCGCCGGGCAAGCTCTTGACGAAGCTCTTGGAACAGGGCATGGAACTGCGCCACAGGGACGGTGCGGCGGATGCCGAATACGGTCTGTGCCGGGTCGGGCATGAGAATGACATGGTACTTTTCTTCTGGCATGGGTCTTCCCTCCATACGGAGGATGTCTGCTTCCAATTCTCGCAAATGTTCCTGCATTTGGTAGATCTCATAGTGGGCGTCCAAACGGCGGCGGTGAAAGCGGATAAGAAGCTCCTCATCGCTCAAGGAAAGCAGCGTTCCCACCTCCGACAGCCGAAATCCATATTTCTGAAGCCGTTGTATCTTCAGAAGCTGGCCAAGCTGCTCCTGACGGTAGTAACGATAGCCATTCTCCCCGATCACCTCCGGGCGCAGCAACCCAAGGGCGTCATAGTGGCGGAGCATACGCGGAGACACCCGGCAAAGGCGGGAAAATTCGCTGATGGTGAGCATGACATCCCTCCAAAATTTTGTTGGGAACCGGTTCCAAGGAACAGCATAAACCCTGACACAGTGGGAAAGTCAAGCACTTTTTTCGTCAATTGAAATATTGTTCAGAAAGCTGTTTCGCCAACAGGGCAAATTCCGGGATTCCAAGACGTTCGCCGCGGATGTCCTCCGGGAGGCCGCAGACAGTGATGAGCTGCCGCAGTTCATCCTTGGAGAAGCGGTCTCCGTAGGCACTGCCCAGACAGTTGAGCAGGGTTTTGCGCCGCTGTGCAAAGGCCGCCTTTACCACGCCAAAGAACGCCTTGGAGTCGTCCACGCAGTCGGGCTTGGGCTGTGGGATCAGTTTGACCACGGCGGAAGTCACCTTGGGCGCGGGATAGAAGCAGTCGGGCGGAACTTCAAAGAGATACTCGCACCGGGCGTGGTACTGACAGAATACGGAAAAAGCTCCGTAATCCGCTGTGCCGGGGGCGGCGCAGATACGCTTGGCCACTTCCCGCTGGATCATCACGGTGATGGCGGCAAAATAACCGCTCTCCAGCAGCTTGGTCAGCACCGGCGAAGTGATGTTGTAGGGAAGATTTGCACACACAATCGGGGTAAAGTCTTTGAACTTGTCGAAGATAAGAGAGGGCAAGTCCAGCTTCAAAATGTCTCCGGGAACAACTTCAGTATTATCAAAGCCTGACAAGGTCTCTGCCAGTACAGGGAAAAGGGCCTTGTCCAGCTCCACGGCTACCACCTTCCCTGCCCGTTTTGCCAGTTGGACAGTAAGCGGGCCGACGCCCGGGCCAATTTCCAGCACGGCGGTGGTTGGAGCTGCACCGGAAGCCTCTGCAATATCTACGGGTACTTGGGGACGAACAAGGAAGTTTTGTCCCATGCTTTTGGAAAAATGGAAGCCGTGGCGTTTCAAAAGGTTCTGAACCTCTGAAAGATTGCAAAGCTCCATATCAGCTGTTGTGGTCGGAGACATGGAAGGTCTTGAGATTGCCGATCTTTTGGCTGCGGCGGTCTAATTCGGCGGTCACGTCCGTGAGCGGGATTCCCTCATTGACCATCATCACCAAAACATGGTAGAGGAGGTCGGCGATCTCCCCCACTGTTTCTTCTTTGTTGCCGTTTTTGGCGGCAATGATGGTTTCTGCGCACTCTTCGCCCACTTTTTTTAGAATCTTGTCCAGCCCCTTATCAAACAGGTAGCAGGTATAAGAGCCTTCCTGCGGCTCGGCCCGGCGGGTTTCAATGACCTTGTAAAGTTCGGTAAATACGTGTTTCATCCGTCCTTCTCCTCCCAAATGGTATTGAAAAAGCAGCTTTTCGCCCCGGTATGACAGGTAGGGCCATGAGGTGTGCAAAGGTAGAGCAAAGTATCCGTGTCACAGTCGGTGACCACCTTGCGTACATCGAGGAAATGCCCAGAGCTTTCCCCTTTGTTCCAGAGCTTTTGGCGGCTTCGAGACCAAAACCATGCGGTTTTGGTCTCCAATGTCCGCACTACCGCTTCCCTGTTGGCATAGCCCAGCATCAGCACCTCTTTGGTGTCTGCATCCTGAACGATCGCCGGGATCAGGTCTGATTTCTGAAATAGCAGATCCAAATCAAACATTTTCTTCCTCCTACCGCACCGGGATGCCTTGGGCGCGCAGATGCTCCTTCACTTGGGGTACAGTCAGCTCACCAAAGTGGAACAGGGACGCGGCCAGAGCGGCGTCGCAGTCGGTCTGTTGAAAAACCGCTGCAAAGTGTTCCAAACTTCCGCAGCCCCCGGATGCGATCACAGGAATGGAGACAGCGTCGGTGACCGCTTTTGTTAGAGGTAAATCAAATCCCGCTTTCGTGCCGTCGGCGTCCATGCTGGTGAGAAGGATCTCCCCTGCCCCCAGCCGCTGTACCTCCTTTGCCCAAGCCACAGCGTCCAGCCCGGTGGATTGTCGCCCGCCGTGGGTGACCACCTCCCACGTTCCTGCGCCTGTGTCTTTTGCGTCGATGGCGACCACCACGCATTGAGAGCCAAACCGCTCTGCAGCACGGGATATCAAGGTTTTATCCTTGACAGCGGCAGAGTTGACGGATATCTTGTCCGCCCCTGCCCGCAAAAGGAGCTGAAAGTCCTCCGGGGTGCGAATGCCGCCGCCGACGGTCAGGGGAACGAACACCTCCTTGGCGGTTTGTTCCACCACACGGGCTACAGTATCCCGTCGCTCATGGGTGGCGGTAATATCCAAAAAGACGATCTCGTCTGCGCCTTGCAGGTTGTAATACTTTGCCAGCTCCACCGGGTCGCCTGCGTCCCGCAGCCCGACAAAGTTGACCCCTTTGACCACCCGGCCGTCTTTCACGTCCAGACAGGGAATGATCCGCTTGGCTAACATTCCTGTTCACCTGCCTCCCGGATAGCCTGCGCCAAATCGACTGTGCCGGCGTAGTACGCCTTGCCGATGATCGCGCCGTAAAGCCCCATGTCCCGAAGCTGCCTGATATCGTCCAAGGTCGTCACTCCGCCGGAGGCAATAATGTTGCCGGAGTAGCACCGCTGCAAGTCGGCCAGCCGCCGGAAGGACGGCCCGGAGAGCATCCCGTCGGTGGCGATATCTGTAAAGATGATCGTCTTTACACCCAGTTCGTCCAACTGCGCCGCGAAAGCAAGGTAGTCAAGACCGGAGGACTGCTCCCAGCCGGAGGTTTTCACAATGCCGTCCAGCGTGTCTACCCCGACGGCGACACGCTCACAATACTGCGCTGCCGCTGCGCGGAGGAAAGCCGGATCGGTGACGGCGGCAGAACCGATCACGGCGCGAGTGACCCCCAGCGCAAAAACCGCTTCCAGATCCTCCACGGTTCGTACGCCGCCGCCAAGCTCAATTTTGGCAGTCACAGTATCGGCGACGGCCTTTACAAGCTCTGCGTTCTGCCGAATACCTCCCCGCGCACCGTCCAAGTCTACCATGTGGATCCACTGCGCTCCTGAAGCCTGAAAGGCCAGCGCAGTATCCACGGCACTGTCAGCTACGCAGTGGGCAGTGTCAAAATCACCTTTTTTCAGCCGGACACAGCGGCCGTCCTTTAAGTCGATGGCAGGTAAAATGATCATCGGTTCAACGCTCCAAAATTTCGCAGAATTTGCAGTCCCACTTCCCCGCTCTTTTCCGGGTGAAACTGGCAGCCAAATACATTTCCCCGGCCAACCGCCGCCACAACGCTGGCGCCATAGTCCGTGCGGGCTGTCACATGCTCTGTATGTTGAACCAGTCCGCAAAAGGAGTGAACGAAGTAGACATAGACTCCATCATTCAGCCCCTTAAAAATGGGACTGTTGTTCTCAAAAGTCAAGCTATTCCAGCCGATATGGGGCAGCTTATGGTCGGTGGGTATCCTGTCCACCCAGCCGGAAATCAGTCCCAATCCCCGAGTGGGGCAAATTTCTTCGCTGCCGTGAAAAAGCAACTGCATCCCTAAACAGATGCCTAAAACAGGCTTTTGGGCACTCTGGGTACGCAGAGTTTTGTCCAAACCGGTGTTACGCAGCTTGTCTGCCGCATCGGGAAATGCGCCAACGCCGGGAAGAATGACCGCATCGGCCCGCTCCAGTTCCTTGGCATCACCTGTAATGCAGGTTTTCAGCCCGATATAATCCATAGCGTTGACAATGCTGTGGAGATTGCCTACGCCGTAGTCTACGATCGCGGTGTAGCCCATTACAGCGCACCCTTGGTAGAGGTCACGCCGTCTCCTCCAACAGCCACCGCCTGCTTGAGAGCAAGGCCCAGCGCCTTGAACATGGCTTCGGTAAGATGGTGGGCATTGACTCCGTAAAGGCCGGCCATGTGGAGGGTCAATCCGCCGTGAACGGTCAAGGCTCGGAGAAATTCCGCGGTGAGACAACTGTCGTAGTCCCCGATGCGCTCCTGAGGCATGACTGCGTCGTAAACCAGATAAGGACGGGCGGAAATGTCCAGCACTGCACGGGCCAGCGATTCATCCATAGGGACAAAGGCCGACCCAAAACGGGTGATGCCTACTTTATCTCCTAATGCCTGCGCCAGAGCTTGGCCGAGGACAATGCCCACATCCTCTACGGTGTGGTGGGCGTCCACATGGAGGTCGCCTTTTGCGGTGATCTCCAGCCCAAAACCGGCATAGAAGCCCAGCGCAGTGAGCACATGGTCAAAAAAGCCGATCCCGGTGTTCACTGTAACAGTTCCGCCCTCCAGCGCCAAAGCCACGGTGATATCGGTCTCTTTTGTTTTTCGATGGACAGTGGCAGTACGGGTCATAAAACCCCCTCCTCAAAACGGACTTGGATAGAATTGGCATGGGCGGTCAGCCCCTCGGACTGGGCCAGAGCAATGATCTGCGCCTGAACCTTGGACAGGTCGTCCTTTCCATAAGAAATAACGCTCATGGTCTTAATGAAACCGGTCACAGAAAGGGGGGAGAAAAACCGCGCAGTACCAGAGGTGGGCAGAACGTGGTTTGGCCCTGCCATATAGTCCCCCAGCGGTTCAGGCGACCAGTCGCCCAAAAACACCGCCCCTGCGTTTTTTATGGTGGGCAGCAGCGCGTCCGGATCGGCCACGCAAAGCTCCAGATGCTCCGGAGCAATTTGGTTGGCAAGGGCAACGCATTCCTCCAGCGTCTCGCAGACCAGCGCACAGCCAAAATCCCGAAGGGACGCGTCAATGATCTCCCGGCGGGATAGAGGCGCACTTTGACGCCGGATCTCCGCGTCAACGGCCTGTGCCAACGCGAGAGAGTCGGTGAGAAGAACCGCAGAGGCAAGCACGTCGTGTTCTGCCTGACTCATCAGGTCGGCGGCGACGAACTTCGGGTTTGCGGTGTCATCGGCGATCACAAGCACCTCGGAAGGGCCGGCCACCATGTCGATATCCAATTGGCCATAGGCAAGACGCTTGGCGGCGGCGACATAGGCATTGCCCGGCCCGACCAGCTTGTCTACTCTGGGAATAAAGCCCGCACCATAGGTCAAAGCTGCCACCGCCTGCGCGCCGCCTACGGCAATGACCCGGTCTACCCCGGCGATCTTGGCTGCGGCCAAAACCGCGTTGCTCAAATGCTCGGTGGGCGGGGTCACCATGATGATCTCTTCCACTCCTGCTACCTTGGCGGGAACGGCGTTCATCAGCACCGAGGAAGGATAAGCGGCAGTGCCGCCGGGGACATAGATGCCCACACGGGATAAACCTCTGACAAGGCGACCGACTTTACCCCCGTCAGGAGAATCCCACCATTCAGATTTGGGAAGAAGCCGGCGGTTGTAGTCGCGGATATTCTCCGCCGCCCGCTCCAGCGCGTCTACCAACTCCTTGGGGCAGCGGTCATAGGCGGCGTCCAGCTTATCACGGGATATCTCATAGGGTGTTTTGTGGTCAAACTGGCGCGTGTAACGCTCCACGGCTGACAAGCCTTCTGCCTTTACATTTTCCATAATGGCCTGCACGGCGATCTCAATGGCTTCATTGGCGGCAGCGGCCCGCTGGCGCATGGCGTTAAGCTGACGCTGTGCGGATCGGGGGTCGCGATTAATGATGGTAAGCACGTTCATCCCTCCAAGTGGGCCTTACAGCTTTCGATCAGGCGTAAAATCTCCTCTTTGCAGAGCTTCATGCTGGCGGTATTGACGATCAGGCGGGCGGAGACCTCCGCCACATCCTCGATGGGGATCAGGCCGTTTTCCCGAAGGGTCGCTCCGGTTTCTACAATATCTACGATGGCATCCGCCAAGTTGAGAATAGGGGCCAGCTCCACCGAGCCTTCGATCTTAATGATGGAGACGTCCATTCCCTTGCGTTCAAAAAAACGTCTGGTCACATTAGGGTACTTTGTGGCGACGCGGCGGGTTTTGTAGGTGTCGTAGAAGTTGCTTCCCTCCCGAACAGCCAGCGCGAAACGGCAGCGGCCAAACCCCAAGTCCAAAACCTCGTAGAAGGAACGACCTTGCTCTAAAATGGTATCCTTCCCCACGATCCCCAGATCACAGGCCCCATGCTCCACGTAGGTGATCACATCAGGGGCTTTTGCCAAAACAGCGTCCAAAGGGTAATTTGGAATGGAGTGGACAAGGCGGCGGCCCGGCTCGCGGATGGGGGTGCAGTCAAGGCCCATGCGCTCAAAAAGCTGCGCTGATTTCTCCTGTAAACGCCCTTTTGTCAAGGCGATCTTCAGCCGTTTCGTGGTCATAGCGCTTCCCTCCTCTCCCCTGCGCCGTCAAGGAGCAAAAGAGTTGGGATCCCCTTGCTTCTGGCCAATGCGCGGCTATTCTCCGGAGTGGCACAGGGGGAAAGCTGGGCAGTGCCGGGCGGGGCGGCATCCAGCGCCGCCAAGGCGGCGGACAGGTATGCCGGGTCGTAATGGATCAGGAGGGTGGGCCGGATCGGCTCTGCGGGGGACAGGCATCCGGCCACCGCATCGACATCCACGGCAAAGCCGGTGGCGGGTGTATCCGGGCCGAATGCCGCCAAAAGGCCGTCGTATCGCCCGCCGGAAAGGACTTCTCCCGCCGCGCCCATGGCATAGCCTCGGAAAATCACGCCGGTATAGTAGTCAATCTGGTGAACCAGCCCCAAATCGAATCGAAAATCCCCGCCGTACCCGGCGGCCTCCAAGGAGGAGTAGAGGGTGCGAAGATAGTCGATCGCGCCGGAGTTGGGGAAAAGCCGCTCCGCTTCATCCAAGACCTCTGCCCCGCCGAATAAGTAAGGCAAACGATCCAAAGCCCGTCCGGGGACGGTAGCGCGGTATGGAGACAGAAGATCCGCCAACGCGGCAAAGTTTTTGCCCTCAATGAGGCTGCGAATAGTCTCCGTATCCTTCTGGGGGAGCTGCAGTGCCCGCGCCAGATCCCGGAAAAAGCCCACATGGCCGATCTCAATGTGAAAATCCTTGAGTCCGGCGGCACGCAGACTGTCGGCCGCCAGAGCCAGCACCTCCACGTCGGCGCGTAGGCCCTGCGCGCCCAAAAGCTCTACCCCGCACTGGGCGATCTCACTGCGCCCGCCGCGGTGCTCCTGATCGGAACGGAACACCGTCTGATCGTAATAGAGCCGCTGTGGGCCGGACAGATGCTTGAGCTTGGAGGCGGCGACGCGGGCAATAGGGGTGGTGCAGTCCGGGCGCATGACCATGATCCTGCCGCCCCGGTCAATGATCTTCAAAAGCTGCTCCTGAGGCATCGGATTGCCCGAAGCAAGAAAGAGGTCATAAAATTCTACTTCCGGCGTACTGACCTCACCAAATCCCCGGCGTTGAAATAACCCCAGCAGACGCTTTTGGACATACCGCCGTTCCCGGCACTCGCCAAACAGTCGGTCACGTGTGCCTTCTGGCGTTGGGATCACGCTTGACATAGCCTCACCTCACAATGCTGACTTTTGTATGTTACCACGTTATCACAATAAAGTCAACAAGGGATTTCGTAATCAAAACAGGGTAAGCTGGCTGGTTTCAGGCATACCCGCCAAAGCTCCGGCTGCTTTCAGCCCTTCGATATGCGCTTTTGACACCTTGGGACAGGCGGTGAGCAGTTCGCCGATCGAGATGAACGATCTCCCCTGCCGCTGGTCGATGATGGACTGCGCCGCCGACTCTCCCAGTCCGGGGACGGAGGTAAACGGCGGCAAAAGCGTCCCCTTCTCCTCGTCCATCAGGAAACGTATGGCCTCAGAATGATACAGGTCGATGGCCTCAAAGCGGAAGCCGCGCAAATAGAACTCATAGCAGACCTCCAGCGTGACAAGCATACTCTTTTCGGTAGGAGAAGCGTCCTTGTCCTTACCAATGATCTCATGGATCTTGCCCTTGACCACGTCCATGCCCTGACACATCACCGTGGCGTCAAAAGCCTTGGCGCGAATGGTAAAGTAGGCGGCGTAGAAGGCCAGCGGCCGGTGAACCTTAAACCATGCGATACGGAAAGCCATCATCACATAGGCCACGGCGTGGGCCTTGGGGAACAGGTAGCCGATCTTTGCCAGAGAGTCAATGTACCATTGGGGAACGTCGTGGGCCTTCATATCATCGACCCAGCCGTCCTGAAACCCACCCTTTTTCACCTTGCCCTTACGAACTGCCTCCATGATTTTGAAAGAAACCTTGGGATCCATCCCCTGACGCATGAGATAGATCATAATGTCGTCACGGCAGCCCACAGTGGAGTCGACGGTGGCGATCTCATTGACGATCAGGTCACGGGCGTTGCCCAGCCAAACGTCTGTGCCGTGAGAAAAGCCGGAGAGGCGCACCAGCGTATTGAACTGTTTGGGCGAGGTGTCCTCCAGCATTCCGCGGACAAAGGAAGTGCCGAATTCCGGGATGGCGCAAGCTCCCGTCGGGCCGAGCAATTTGTCGTCCTCATAGCCCAACACCTTGGAGGAACAGAAAATAGACATAGTATCCGGGTCGTCCAGAGGGATCTTTTGGGGATCTACCCCGGTGAGATCCTGAAGCATACGGATCATGGAGGGGTCATCGTGACCCAGCATATCCAGCTTCAAAAGGTTGGACTCCATGGAGTGGTATTCAAAATGGGTGGTAATGATATCGGAGCTTTCATCGTCTGCGGGGTGCTGAACAGGGCAAAAATCGTAGATTTCCTTGTCCTGAGGAATGACCACCATGCCGCCGGGGTGCTGGCCGGTGGTGGACTTCACCCCGGTGCAGCCGGCGGTCAGGCGGTTTTCCTCCGCCTTGGAGACGACCATTCCCCGCTTTTCCAGATACTTTTTGACTAAGCCGTAGGCGTTTTTTTCCTGAAGCGCAGTAATCGTTCCCGCCCGGAACACATGGGACGAGCCAAACAACTCAAAGGTATAGCGGTGGGCGCTGGACTGGTACTCGCCGGAGAAGTTCAGGTCAATATCGGGAACTTTATCCCCGCCAAAGCCTAAGAAGGTCTCGAAGGGGATGTTGAACCCGTCCTTCTCATAGGGTGTGCCGCAGACGGGACAGACTGCATCGGGCATATCTGCGCCGCAGTCGAAGCCGTTCTCGCGACCGTAGTCAAAGTCGGCGTGCTTGCAGTTGGGACAGCGGTAATGGGCGGGCAGAGAGTTGACCTCAGTGATGCCGGAGAGGAAGGCCACGATGGAAGAACCCACCGAGCCACGAGAACCGACCAGATAGCCATGCTCCAGAGAATCTTGAACCAGCTTTTGGGCGGACATATAGATCACGTCATAGTGGCAGCGCAAAATATCCCCAAGCTCTGCATTGATGCGTTCCATGACGATCTCCGGCGGCTCTTCCCCGTACAGCTCATGGGCCTTGTTCCACACAAGATCGCTCAAGATCTGAGCGGAGTTCTCAATGGTGGGCGGGAACAGCCCTGAAGGGAGCGGGCACAGCTTGTCGCACCAATCGGCGATCAGATTGGTGTTGGTGACCACCACTTCTCTGGCCTTATCCTCGCCCAAGTATGCGAATTCCTCCAGCATTTCATCTGTGGTACGAAGGTAAAGAGGATTGGGAGCGTCCGCATCGTCAAAGCCCTTGGAATCCAAAAGAATGTGACGGTATATCTCCTCTTGGGGGTCAAGAAAGTGTACGTCGCCGGTGGCGCATACCGGTTTGTGAAGGATCTCTCCCAACTCTACCACCTTGCGGTTGAAGTCGCGGAGATCCTCATCGTTTTGTGCGGCTTGGCGGCCGTCTCGCCCGGGACGGGTCATAAAGGCGTTGTTGGAAATGGGCTGGATCTCTAAATAGTCATACCATTTTGCCAGCCGTTCCAACTCCTCTTGAGGCTTATTTTCCACAATGGCGCGGAACAACTCCCCTGCTTCACAGGCGGAGCCGATGATCAATCCTTCCCGATTTTCGTTGATCAGACTTTTGGGCATGACGGGTACGCGGCTGTAATGCTCCAAATGGGAGAGGGATATGAGCTTATAGAGGTTACGGAGGCCGGTTTGATTCTTGGCTAAAATAATCAGGTGGTAGGGGCTGCGGCGGCCTGCACCGCCCACCTTTGCCCCGGCCAGCAGCTTGTCGGCATCCTCCAGTAGCTGCGCTCCTTGGATACGCAGCAGGCGCAGCTCATCCAACAGGATACCGGCGGCAACAGCGGCGTCATCATCCGCCCGGTGATGATTGAAACTGCCCAGCCGAAGATGCCCGGCGACGGTGTCCAGCTTGTGGTTGTGCAAGGTGGGATAGAGCCGCCGGGCCAGAGAGAGGGTGTCCACTGTGGTCGGTTCAAAGGGAACTCCCATGCGAAGGGCGGCTTGACGGATAAAGCTGATGTCAAAATCGGCGTTGTGCGCCACCAAAGGACGGCCTCCGGCAAAATCCAGAAAAGCACCCACGGCGGTGTCCTGATCCGGCGCGCCGACAAGCATATCGTCTGTAATACCGGTGAGGGAAACGATTTTGGGGCTGAGCGGCCGCTTGGGATCGGCAAAGGTGGAAAACCGCTCCGGCTGGATCATACCATCCTTGACCAACACCGCGCCGATCTCAATAATAGCCTCCCGCCGCGGATCAAACCCGGTGGTTTCGATGTCAAACACCACATATTCCCCGGTAATAGGGATATCCGCCTTGCCATGCACCGCCACAGTGCTGTCCACGTCGTTGCGGAAATAGGCCTCCACGCCGTATAGGATCTTAATGTCCTCCTTGGCGGCGGCGTGGTCGGCGTCGGGAAAGGAATGGGCGACGCCGTGATCGGTAATGGCAATGGCCCGGTGTCCCCAGTTCAAGGCTCGCTTGACCGCCGCAGAGGTGTCGGTAAGAGCATCCATGGCGGACATACGGGTGTGGAGGTGCAGCTCTACACGCTTCTCCCCTTCTGCAACATCTTTGCGGACGGCTTTTTCGCCGTAGGCGATCCCGGTGGGCTGCAGCACCATGTCATTTTCAAAACGATCCATGGTCAGCCGTCCCTGAACCAAAAGATGCTGACCAATTTTCAGGTTCTTAAGGATGGGCTTATATTCCTCCTCCCGCATGAACTGCGTTACGCGGATGGAGCTTGTATAGTCGGTGAGATCAAAACGGATCACTTTGTCCGAACGGTTACGAAGATCCTTATGGTCAATGGAAAACACGTCGCCTTCTACCAAAACAGTGCCCAAGTCCAGTGTCAGCTCCGAAATGGGAGTGGCGGTTTTCAACGATACCTTGCCAAACATGACATTGCTCTTGCTCTTGCCCTTTTGGGCTTTGGGCGGGGCGCTGCGGCAAGCTTTCATGGCGGCCAAGCGCTGCCCCTCAGCCTCGCCCAACAGGGTCGTATGAGCGGCTCTTTGGGGTTTAGACGCGGAAACGGAGGTAAACCGCAGACGAACCGGGTGACCGATGGCATTCTGCAGCGGCTTCAGCGCCGTCTGAATGTGGGTCTCCAAAAGCTCCTGACAGCCGTTCATCAGGGCCACCGTGAAGGTCTCCCCCTCCAATGATCCAATAGCCCCGGCCAGCAGGCCGCGGGCGGGGGCGAACACCTTGCCCATCTCCTTGCGGAGCAGTTCCACCAGCACCACCGGGTCACGTTCGCCGGACAGCGCAACCTGAGTGTCGGTGGAGATGGTGGGAATGGGCTGATTGATATGCACCGCGCCGCCATAGATCACGCTCAGCTCGTTTTCAATCGTTTGACATTCGCTTTGAGACAGCGGCGGATCGGCCTCGATGGTGACCTGAATACTCCCCGCCTGACCTGAAGAAGCGATCTGCAGAACATAACAGTCCGCCAGTCTGGCGCATAATTGGGGTACATTGGGTATGTATGCGGAAAACGCAACAAAAAAGGGTATCTTCTTATGTTCGGACACACGTCTCTCTCCTTACAGTGTCTTGATCAGTTCAAACAGCTCGTCCACCAATTGTTCCTGAGGCACTCTTTTGACGATCTCGCCCTTGCGAAACAGCAGGCCTACGCCATCGCCGCCTGCGATCCCGACATCGGCGGCGGAGGCCTCGCCGGGGCCGTTGACGACGCATCCCATCACAGCCACAGTGATCGGCGTGGAAATACCCTCTAAACGCTGCTCAACTTCCTTAGCCATCTCGATCAGGTTGACCCGTGTGCGCCCGCAGGTGGGGCAGGAGATCAGCTCCGGGCCGTCTTTGCGAAGGCCTGCGGCCTTGAGAATGTCGCGGGCAGTATAGATCTCCTCGATCGGGTCTGCGGTGAGGGTGACCCGGAAGGTGTCACCGATGCCTTGGGCCAGCAGGCCGCCGATGCCGATGGCGGACTTCAGCACACCCATTTTCGGCGTTCCCGCCTCGGTGACCCCAAGGTGCAAGGGATAGTCGCTCTGCTGAGAGAACAGCCGGTAGGCGGCCATGGTCACCGGCACAGAGGAGGACTTCATAGAAACGCAGATCTGGTCGAAATCAAACTTTTCCAACAGGCGGATATGCCCCATGGCGCTCTCCACCAGCGCTTCCGCTGTCACACCGCCGTACTTGGCCAGCAAAGGCTTTTCCAGCGAACCGCCGTTGACCCCGATGCGGATCGGAACGCCCTTGGCACGGCAGGCGTCCGCTACCATCTTTACCCGGTCTTCCCCGCCGATGTTTCCGGGATTGATCCGCACCTTGTCGCACCCCGCAGCAATGCAGGTCAACGCCAGCTTGTAGTCGAAATGGATATCCACCACCAGCGGGATGGTGATGCGTTCCTTGATGTTGCCGATGGCTCGGGCAGCGGCTTCATCAGGCACTGCCACCCGGACGATCTCACACCCGGCGGCCTCCAGACGGCGGATCTGCTCCACGGTCGCTTCTATGTCGTGGGTCTTGGTATTGGTCATAGACTGGATGGTCACAGGTGCGCCTCCGCCAACAGGCACACCCCCTACCGTGATCTGCTTGGTCATAGTTTCACCGCCCAAAAAGTTTTAGAACATCGCTGGCCGCAACCACCACCATCAACCCCAGAAGGGCCACAAAACAAATGGTGTTGACCACACCCTCATATTTTGGATTCAGCTCCCGTTTTGTGATGGCGGTGTAGATCAGATTGATGATCAGGAAGAAAATACGTCCGCCGTCCAGCGCCGGAATAGGCAGCAGGTTCATCACCGCCAGATTGACGGCAATAAATGCCACCAGATAGAAGATGTTGTAGGCCGCAAGACCGACGCTTTCAGAGTGCTGCACCGTCTGGCCCATCATATCCACAATGCCCACCGGCCCGGACATCTCCCGTATCCCCACTGCGCCGGAAAAGAGGTCGCCCAGACTGAGCCAAACGAGGCGCACGGTGTCGATGCTGTCTCCCCAGCCCTGACGCAGGATATTTCCCGGTGTAAGAGGATACTGCGCCAAGCGAATCCCGCGCTTATAGCCGTCATCGGTCTGAAACGGCGGCATATGACAGCCCTTTAAGGTCACCTTTTTCCCGTCGCGGCGCACGACGAAGTCCAGATCATCTTCCCCGCGGTCAAAGAACAGCTGCACGTCCTTGGCGACGAAAATGGGGTTGCCGTCCACAGAGAGAATGCGGTCGCCCACTTGAAGCTGGGGACCGTTGCTTGGGGTATATTGGGGCAAAAACTCGGCTACCACAGGGGCGACATAGCCGTCGGATACTGCGGCCAACACCACGAAGATCAGCAATCCCGCCACAAAGTTCATAAAAGCTCCGGCGGCCATGATGAGAAACTTCTTCCACGCTTTGGCTTTCTGGAAGGAACGGGGATCATCGGTATCCTCATCCTCCCCCTCCATGGCGCAGAAGCCGCCGATGGGAAAGAGCCGCAGGGTATAGAGGGTCTCCTCCCCCTGCTTCAACCACAGCTTTGGCCCCATGCCAATGGCAAATTCGTTGACCCTGACCCCGGAGAGCTTGGCGGTGATAAAGTGTCCAAATTCGTGGATGGCGATCAAAAAACCAAACAGTAAAATTCCAAGAATGACAAGCAAAACCGGCATATCGTCACCTCTAAAGGTTTTTTTGCGCTACCGCCCGCGCCAACGCGTCGGCGGCAAGAATATCGTCCAGCGTGGGTGTTTCCACCACCGGGGCGGCGTCCACCGCCAGACGGCAGAGCCGCGGGATGTCGTAAAATCCGATCTTGTCTGACAGATACGCGGCCACAGCTACCTCATTTGCGCCGTTGAGGGCGGCCGCCTTGACGCCGCCTTGGGCCGCCGCGTCCCGCGCAAGCTCCAGACAGGGAAAGTTTTCCCCGTCAGGAGGCAAAAAAGTCAAGTCGGCGCAATGGAGCAGATCCAAACGGCTGCACGGCCCTGACAGGCGGTTGGGCCAAGTGAACGCATACTGGATGGGCAAACGCATATCCGGCGCGCCAAGCTGGGCCAACACCGCGCCGTCGCGGAACTCCACCAGAGAGTGTATCACGCTTTGGCGGTGGATGACCACATCGATCCGCTCCAGCGGCAGGCCATAGAGCCACATGGCTTCAATGACCTCAAAGCCTTTATTCATCATGGTGGCGGAGTCGATGGTGATTTTTGCGCCCATGTCCCAGTTTGGATGCTTGAGGGCTTCGCGGCAGGTCATTTGAGCGATTTTCTCGCGCTCCAGACCGTAAAACGGCCCGCCGGACGCAGTGAGGATCAGACGCTCCACCTCTCCCCTGTCCCGGCAGCCCTGAAGGCACTGAAAAATTGCGGAATGCTCCGAATCCACAGGAAGGAGCTTGACACCCTTGTTCTCTGCTGCGGCAGTGACCAGCGCCCCGGCGCACACCAGTGTTTCTTTGTTGGCAAGGGCAATATTTTTTCCTGCGTCAATGGCGGCAAGGGTCGGCTCTAATCCCGCGATGCCGACGACGGAGGTGAGAACGGTATCCGCTTCCGGAAGGATGGCAGCCTCCAAAAGAGCTTCCTTCCCGCCCAATACGCGGGTGGACGTATCCGCCAAGCGGACAGCCAGATCCTTGGCGGCGGCTTCGTCGGTAAGGACGGCAAGTTTGGGATGGACGGCGCGGGCCTGCTCCTCCAGCAGCTTTGCGTTTTTATGGGCCGTCAAACCTTCCACAGACAGGCCAAGGGCGGCGATCACTTCCAGCGATTGCCGCCCAATTGAACCTGTTGAACCTAAAACTGTCAGCCGCTGCGTCACGGCGCACGCCCCCTTATTGAGTCATCATCCGAACTGTACCGCCGGCAAAACCCGCCACAAGATCTCAATGAGCGGGGCACAGAAGATCACGCTGTCAAAGCGGTCCAGTACGCCGCCGTGGCCGGGCAGGATGTTGCCGAAATCCTTGAGCTGATACTGGCGTTTGATGTAGGAGAAGGACAGGTCGCCCAACTGGGATACGGCGCTCCCAAGAAGCCCGTAAACCACGAGGAGAAGATAGTTGACCTGAAAATGGAAGGCGAACTGCATCACCAGACCGTAAACGACCATGGCCAACACCGCACCTGCAACGCCGCCCACAGAGCCTTCCACCGTCTTTTTCGGGGAGAGTTCAGGCGCCAGCTTGTGCTTTCCAAAGGCCAAGCCTGCAAACAGCGCAAGGGCGTCGGAGAGGAAGGCGACGATCAGGGGGGTCAGGATCATATACTTTGCCCCGGTCAACGTATCCAGACGGGTGAAGCTGGACAGAAAATACGGGATCAGCGCGGCAAAAAAGAACGCGCCGCCCATCTTTTCCATGGTAACAGTATAGTGGCTGGAAATGGCGGTGATGAATACCAGAGTAAAATAAAGAAACAGACCGCACAGGGCAGAGAGCATCCCCTGCCCGATATAGACCCAAAATGGGATCAAACCCGCCAAAACGATGGAATAACCCGAAAGTTTGGCGTTCTTCACAAACCCGGTAGACCACAGCACCTCGTGGACGGCGATCATAGAGAGGATGGAAATGACGATGGGAATATAGATGGATGGAGCAGCCAGCAAAAGCAGCAGGATCAGCGGAACAAAAATCACCGCCACCAAGATTCTCTGTAACACGGTCAAGTACCCCCAAATCTGCGTTGGCGCAGTTGATAGGCGCGGATAGCATTCAGTAGGTGTTCTTTTTTGAAATCAGGCCAGCAGACATCAGTGAAATAAAACTCTGCGTAGGCCGCCTGCCACAAAAGAAAGTTGGAAAGACGCTGTTCCCCGCTGGGACGAATGATCAAATCGGGGTCTGGAACGCCTTTGGTGTAGAGATAGCTGTCAAACAGGGCTTCGGTCAGTTCCTCCGGACGCTTCTTCCCTGCGGTGCAGTCGGCGGCAAAGCTGCGCGCGGCGTGCATGATCTCGTCGCGGCCGCCATAGTTTAGACAGATATGCACATTGCATTGGACATACTTTCGCGAGGTGCTCTCCACCTTCTCGCACAGAGCGCGAAGCTCCGGGTCAAGGGGAGTCAAGTCACCGAAAAAAGCCATATGGATCTGGTTTTTCTCCATATCCCGCAAGGCTTCCTCCAGATAGTTGTGCAGCAGGCGCATAATGGCGTCTACCTCGTCCTTTGGCCGCTTCCAGTTTTCCGTGGAAAAGGCGTAGACCGTCAAATAGCGAAGGCCGATCTCCTTGGCGTAGGTGGCGATATTGCGAAAGGTTTCTGCGCCGGCGGCATGACCGCCGCTGCGGGGGATGTGGCGGCGTTTGGCCCAGCGGCCGTTGCCGTCCATGATAATGGCAATGTGTTGAGGTAAGTGGTCAAAATCCACAGTTTTCAACCCAACTGACTTTTTCCCGAATAGCATTCGCTCAACTCCACAGACTCATTTGCAGGCGTTACACCGCCATCAGTTCCTCTTCCTTGGCGGAGACCAAGGTGTCGATCTCTTTGCAGTACTTGTCTGTGAGCTTTTGGAGGTCGTCCTCAAAGTCCTTGAGAGTGTCCTCGGTGATCTCGCCCTTCTTCTCCCGCGTCTTGAACTGATCCATGGCGTCCCGGCGGATGTTGCGGATGGCCACCTTGCCGTTCTCCCCGTACT
>CAJUAS010000029.1:0-9124 GCA_910584395.1 uncultured Oscillospiraceae bacterium
ACCCTCGACCTCCGGCGTGACAGGCCGGCGCTCTAACCAACTGAGCTACCGAGCCATCTGGTGGGAACAACAGGGCTCGAACCTGTGACATCATGCGTGTAAGGCATGCGCTCTCCCAGCTGAGCTATGCTCCCCTGTTGACCGATTCATCCAAACGGCAAGAGTTATTATACTAAAACCCCGCCCGCTTGTCAACACCTTTTCCAAACTTTTCTCGCCCATTTCCCTTCCCTGCAAAAAAGGAGACGCCGAACCTGTCGGCGTCTCCCCATTTGCCTGTATGGCTGCTGTTACCGCATTCCCTTGTCGTAGGGAATGCCCTCGGCCTTGGGTGCGCGGGATTTTTTCGAGGTAAAGGCCAGCACGATCAGCGTGACGATATAGGGCAGCATACGGTAGAAATGCGCGCCGAAGAAGGGCACTTGCGCGCTCAGTTCCTTAAGCCAATACACCCCGTCGCCGTTGATGTCGATGCTGGTGTACGACGCGGCAATGCACTTGAAGAGTCCGAACAACAGGGACGCGCCCGCAATGTTCAGCGGCTTCCAGTTGCCGAAGATCATCACCGCCAGAGCCAAGAAGCCAAACCCGGCCACGTCGCCGGTGGCGGCGCAGTTGGCGGTGGTCAGGGCGTACACAAAGCCGCCCATGCCCGCCAGTGCGCCGGAAATGGTCGTGCCGGCGTAACGCATTTTGTAGACGTTGATGCCCAGAGAGTCCGCCGCCTGAGGATTCTCGCCGCAGGCGCGCAGCCGCAGGCCAAACTTGGTCTTGTAGAGGATGATGGACAGCACCACAAAGAGGATGATGCAGATATAGGTCGCCAGATAGACCTTGTGGAGGAAGGTGTTTCCAAAGAAGCCCAGATCGGCGGAGCGGTCAAAGCCAAAGGTGGTTTTTTTGATCATAAACCAGCTTGCCGCGTCCCCTTCCTTCATCTGGATGGTGTTCTGGTTGGCAATGATCCGCACCAGAAACAGCACCAGCGCAGGGGCCATCAGGTTCAGCGCCGTGCCGCCGATGGTCTGATCCGCCCGCAGGTTGACCGAAGCGAAGGACAGCAGCAGGGAGAACACCGCGCCCAGCGCCGCCGACACCAGCATAGCCAGCAGCTCCAGCCCCTGAAGAGCCCCGAAGTTGCCTGCGACAAAGCCGCCCACGCCCTGCATAAGCTGCACAAAGAACACGCCCACAAACGCACCGAAGATCATAATGCCCTCCAGCGCCAGATTGATGATGCCGCTTCGCTCCGCAAACACGCCGGCCAGCGCAACGATCATCAGCGGCACTGCGTACAAAAGGGTCTGTTGGATCAGGAAACTCATGCCGCATCCTCTCCTTTCTTGCCGCTCTCGTCCGCTGCCGCTGTCTTGCGTTTCCTGCGGCGGGAGATGAACATCTTAATGACCAGAGAGAACGCGCTCAAATACACGATGACCGCGATGATCACGTCGGTGATATACTCGTTATACGCCGTCAGCTTGGTGAGCTGCAAGCCCACAATGTCCAGCATAGACATGAAAACGCCGGTGAAGATCACCGCGATGGGGTTGTTGGCCGCCAGCAGAGCCACCGGGATACCGTTGAAGCCGGTGGCAGGAAGGGTCTGGTAGGTGTTCCAGAAGAACTCCGTGTTCCCCGCCAGCCAGTAGAGGGCCGCGCCCGCCCCGGCCAACGCCCCTGC
Source organism: uncultured Oscillospiraceae bacterium (assembly GCA_910584395.1). Lineage (GTDB taxonomy): Bacteria > Bacillota > Clostridia > Oscillospirales > Oscillospiraceae > MGBC124762. The sequence goes on from CAJUAS010000029.1 coordinate 1,685, forward strand.
AATGGCCATGGAGAGGACGATGTTGCGCTTGTCGTTGATACCCGCATACCGGGCGGAGTGGCGGTTGGCGCCGCACGCCTTGAGCTGATATCCCAGCGTGGTCTTGTTCATCAAGATGTACACTCCCACAGCGATCAGGATGGCAATGAGGATACCGCCGTTCACCTGTGAGCCGGGGAAGAGCTTATCCAGCCCTAACTTGGCCGTCTCCACCCCGTTGTAGGCGGTTTTATAGACATAGCCGCTTTTGGTGTTCTCCACCGTATTCTTGAACACCTGCGTGGCGTCAAAGATCCACGTCACCAGATTTGCGGCGATCCAGTTGGTCATAATACAGGCCAAGACCTCATTGATGTTCAAAAACGCCTTGACGATGCCGGGGATACAGCCCCACAGCGCCCCCGCCAGCGCGCCGCCCAGAAAGGCGATCAACCATACCAGCGGCGCGGGAACGACCGTCGTGGGAATGCTCAGGGCCAAAGTCAGGGTGGCGGCGGTGCTCATCAGGTATTGCCCCGGCGCACCGATGTTGAAAAGGCCCGTTTTGAAGGCCACCGCCACCGAAAGCCCGGTGAGGATCAGCGGGGTCGCCCGGAAGAGCATATTGCCGATGTTCTGCGGGTTGAAGCCCCATGTCAGCGCCCCCGCCGCGTTTCGGCCGGTGCTGAAGATGCCGAAGAGAACCAACTGAATCCCCTCGCCCATGCTGGAAAGGCCAAGATTGGGGCTGATCAGGCCCACGATCACGATCAGAATGCTCCCCACCAGAAGGCCGATGAGGATGGAGATCAGGGAGGCGGCAACGGTGCGTGCGCCTTCCCGTTCCATCAGCGTACCCGTTTTCCTTCTCATGCCGGCTCACCCTCCTTCTTCATGCGTTTCGCGCCTGCCATGTAAAGGCCCAGCTCCTGAACGGTGGTCTCCTTGGGGTCAAGCTCGCCGACGATCTCCCCCTCGTACATCACCAGAATGCGGTCAGAAAGGCTCATCACCTCGTCCAGCTCCAGAGACACCAGTAAAATGGCCTTGCCCGCGTCCCGCTCCTTTACAAGCTGAGCGTGGATGTATTCGACCGCTCCTACGTCCAGCCCGCGGGTGGGCTGGACCGCCACCACCAAGGGCTTGTCCCGGTCTACCTCCCGGGCGATGATGGCCTTTTGCTGGTTGCCGCCGGACATACTGCGCGCCACCGTCACCGCCCCTTGCCCGGAGCGAACGTCGTATTGCTCAATGAGCCTTTCGGCGTACTGCCGCACCGCCTTTTGGTCGATGAAGCCACCGTGCTGGAACTGATTTTCCTGAAACCGCTGAAGCACCAAGTTCTGCTCCAGCGTAAAGTCCAGCACCAAGCCGTGCTTGTGGCGGTCTTCCGGGATGTGGCTCATGTGCGCTCCCCTGCCCTTGATGGACGCGTGGGAAATATCCTTGCCGCAGAGGGTGACCTTCCCCACGGCCTTGTCCAGCCCGGTGAGGCCGTGGATAAACTCCGTCTGGCCGTTGCCGTCGATGCCGGCAATACACACGATCTCGCCGGCGCGCACCTGAAAGCTCACGTCGCGCACCGCGTCGCGCTTATGGTGGCCCTTGGCGGAGACGGTAAAGCCCTCCACATCCAGCACCACCTCGCCGGGCTTGGCCGGCTCTTTATGTACCTCAAGCTGAACGGGGCGGCCCACCATCATGTTGGAGAGGGCCTGCTTGTCGGTGTCTTTGGTCTCCACCGTGCCCACATACTTCCCCTTGCGAAGCACCGTCACCCGGTCGGCCACCCGCATGATCTCCCCCAGCTTGTGGGAGATGAACAGGATGGACTTCCCCTCCTTGGCGAACTCCTTCATAGTGGCCATCAGCTCGTCGATCTCCTGCGGGGTAAGCACCGCGGTTGGCTCGTCAAAGATCAGGATCTCGTTGTCCCGGTAGAGCATTTTGAGGATCTCCACCCGCTGCTGCATTCCGACGGTGATATCCTCCACCTTGGCGTCCAGATCCACCTTCATGCCGTAACGCTCGGAAAGCTCCTCCACCTTCCGGCGGGCTTCCTTCTTCTGCAAAAAGCCCATCTTGGTGGTCTCCGCGCCCAGAATGATGTTGTCCAGCACCGTAAACACATCAATGAGCTTAAAGTGCTGGTGTACCATGCCGATGCCCAGAGCCGTGGCGTCATTGGGGTTCTGGATCTTGACCTCTTGCCCGTTCTTTTTGATGATGCCCTCCTCCGGCTGGTAAAGACCGAAGAGCACACTCATCAGCGTGGATTTGCCCGCGCCGTTTTCCCCTAAAAGGGCATGGATCTCGCCCTTACGAAGCTGCAGGGTGATGTCGTCGTTGGCTACGATGCCGGGGAACACTTTGGTAATGTGGAGCATTTCAATAATATTTTCCGTTTCCATCGGTTCTCGCCCACCTTCCCGATATAAATACAACTTAATTATACAGTATTCGCCGTCAAATTACAAGCGCATTTGCATCCCCGCCAAAAAGAAAGGAAGGGGCGCGGCGCGCCCCTTCCTTCAGAGATGGTCGAAACGGAAAATTAGATGATGTTCAGCGTCAGGTTGGACCAAGCCTGATTCAGGTTGTTGAAGTCGGCGTCAATGACCAGCTTGCCGTCCACAACGTCCTTGAACTGCTTCTCATAGTCCTCCACCTTGTAGTTCTTCATGCTCCAAGTGGCGGTGGGCAGGCCGGTGGCGTTGTCCTTCGCGCCCAGAGAGACGGCGGAGTTGCCGATCTCGCTCCAGCTGCCGTCAAAGGCCTTGGTGCAGGCCCACTGGGTAGCGTCGGCCAGACCCTTCATGGCGGAGGTGATGACGGTGTCGGACTGGCTGGACTGATCCACGTCCACGCCGATGACCAGACCGTCGTTGGCGGAAGCCGCGGCGGAAACGGACTGGAACATAGAGCCGCCGCAGGCAAAGACCACCTCGGTGCCGTTCTCATACCAGCCGGAGATCATGCTCTGCAGCTCGGGAGAGGCTTGGAAGGCAGCGCCGTACTCCCAAGAGTAGTTCATCTCCACCTGAACGCCCATCTCAGCGGCAGCCGCGTTGGCGCCCTGAACATAGCCGTAGCCGTAACGGCAGCAGGCGTCGTTGGTGCCGGCGCCGCCGCCGGAGAAGCCCAGCTTGGTGTAGCCTTCCTTGACGGCGGCATAGCCGGCAAAGTAGCCGCACTCATGCTCGTTGAAGGCAATACCCACCACGTTGTCCAGACCCAGAGACCAACCGTCGATAAAGACGAACTTGGTGTCGGGGAACTCCACAGCGGCCTTCTCCAGAGCAGCGCCCTGCATGAAGCCGGCGCAGACGACCACCTCGGCGCCGCCGTCCACGGCGGCCTTCATGGCGTCATAGCGGTCGTCGTCGGTGGCCTGATCGCCACCGGAGGGCTGATAGTACTTATAGCTCTTCTCGTTGGCGGAGGCATAGAGCTTCACGCCGTCAAAGGTGCCCTGATTGAAGGACTTATCCTTCAACTGGCCCACGTCGGTGATAAAGGCGACCTGATACTTGTTGTCGGAGGAGGTCATGGTGTCGGGGATGTCGTCGGCAGAGGCGCCCTTCTTCTGCTCTTGGCCGTTGCAGGCGACCAGCGCGAAGACCATCACCAGAGCCAGTGCCAGAGCCAAGAGCTTCTTGCTGTTCTTCATCTGTGATTACCATCCTTTCATTTTTCCCAAACAGGGTGTTGGCGCGGACAAGCCGCGCCTTTCTATCTGCCATTATACTCCACCCTTCCACAGGAAGCAACCTATTTTTTCATCCTTCGTCCACATTCTTTACAGATTTGTTACAACCCCCAAAAAGAGTTTGATAAACCCCGGCAACTTCCACAAATCCATCCCCCCGGCTGGACGGCCCGTTTTCCGTGTGATATAATAAGTTTTTACCGCAAAGGAGGTCGTTTCATGGAGTATCCGCAGGTCATTCCCGGCCGATTCATCGCCCGCCCCAACCGGTTTATCGCCCATGTGGAGGTGGGCGGCGAAGCCGTGGTGGCCCATGTAAAAAACACCGGCCGCTGCAAGGAGCTGCTGATCCCCGGCGCTGCGGTATATCTCCAGCCCGCGGAAAACCCCGCCCGCAAGACCTTATACGATCTGATCGCTGTGGAAAAAGGCCCGCTGCTCATCAATATGGACGCCCAAGCCCCCAACAAGGTCTTTGCCGAGTGGGCGCGCGCCGGCGGTATCCCCGGGCTGACCCTTCTCCGGGGGGAGACAGTCTGGGGCAGCTCCCGCTTCGATTTCTATTGGGAGACAGAGACGGAAAAGGGCTTTGTAGAGGTCAAGGGCGTGACGTTAGAGCGGGGCGGCGCAGCATACTTCCCCGACGCGCCCACCCTGCGGGGGGTCAAGCACCTGAAAGAGCTCACCGCCGCCCGGCAGCAGGGCTACCGAACGGCGGTGTGCTTTGTCATTCAAATGACCAACGTGCAGTTTTTCGCTCCAAATGACGAGACCCACCCGGAATTTGGAGATACTTTGCGTATGGCGGCCCGGTCGGGAGTGGAGGTCTGGGCCTACGACTGCCGGGTCACCCCCGGCTCTCTTGCCATGGCCGCGCCCGTTCCCGTGCGTCTCACGCCATAAGGGCTACGTTGCGCGCCACGCCCCAAAGTACCAGCACCGCCGCCAGCGTGATCCAGCACCGTTCCTCCCATTTCGGCGTTTTCCTCTCCCCCGTTTTCACATACCGCGTCAAGTGGATCAGCGCAACTGCGCCCGCCGCCGGAAGAAGGACAAACACCACGGGGTTTTGGAAAAACGCGCCTAAAATGTCCCCTTGCAGGAGGCACGTTCCCATCCGCGTCACCCCGCAGCCGGGGCACAGCAGGCCCGTCAGCGCGTGGAACACACAGGGGATGCCGTATCCCAGACCACGCACCAGCGCAGCGTAGGCCAGAACGGCTGCCACCGCCGCCCCGGCCCACACAAGCACCTTAAAAAGTCTTTTCTTACAGTCCATCGACGCCGGTCTCGAAATGGTTCAGCTCGCTCTGCATGATGGCCATGCTCACGATGCCAAAGCCAAACAGAGCCAGCACCAGATACAAAATGGCGGAATTGCCGTTGGGCACACCCTTGGCATTGTCCAGCATCTGGCCCATCTTGTAGTTCCAATAGACGCCGTAGATCCCGCAGGTGATGATGTCCAGCACGACCACCATGCCGCCGCTGACCCCCAAGGGCGTGCCGCTGACCTCCTGCACGTCGTTGTGGATGCAGTACATCCAGTAGATGCCGTAGATGCCGCAGGTGACGATGCTCAGGACGATGCACATTCCTACACTTCTCGGTTGTTTCATAAATGAATCACTCCTCTTTTCTCTTGGATGGCCCTTCTCTTGGATGGCCCTATTATAGTTCGTTCTCTCCCCTATTGCAATATGGTTTGATAAAAATCCCATGAAAGGAAGATTAAAACCATGAAGCATATTCTTCTTCTTACCACCGGCGGCACCATTGCCTCCCGGCGCACCGCCGACGGCCTCGCCCCTGAGCTGGACGGCAGCGCGCTGGCACAGCGGCTTCAGGTTTTTGAAGGCCACTACCACTTTACCGTCCGGGACATCCTGCATCTGGATTCCTCCAACATCCAGCCGGAAGAATGGCAGCTCATCGCCCGGGCCATCTATGCCGCCAAGGACGATTATGACGGCATTGTCATCACCCACGGCACAGACACCATGGCTTACACCGCCTCGGTGCTCTCCTTCATGCTCCCCGGCCTCTCCATTCCCGTGGTGCTCACCGGCTCTCAGCTTCCCATCGACCATCCCCTCACCGATGCCACGGAAAACCTGCGCGCCGCCTTTGCCATGGCTGCCGGCGGGCAAAGCGGCGTGTTTCTAGCCTTTGACCGCAAGATCATTCTGGGCTGCCGGGCGGTCAAGACACGCACCACCGCCTTCGACGCCTTTGAAAGCGTCAACTGGCCCTTGTGCGCCACCGTGGACGGCAGCGGGCTGACCCTCCATCCCGAAGCCCTTCCCTCCCCACCTGACCGCCCTTGCCGCCTGCTGGACGCCCTTGATCCCGGCGTGTTCCTCATCAAGCTCACCCCCGGCCTGCGCCCGGAGATCTTCGACGTACTCTTGCAGATGCACTACCGGGGCATCGTCATCGAAGCTTTCGGCGCAGGCGGGCTGCACTTCATCCGCCGCGACCTCATTTCCCAGCTCCAAAAGGCCACCGACGCAGGACTGTCTATTGTGGTGTGCAGTCAGTGCCTTTACGAACGCAGTGACTTCTCCCTCTATCAGGTGGGCCGCAAGGCCCTGTCTCAAGGGGTCATACAGGGCTTTGACATGACCACCGAGGCCGCAGTCACCAAGCTCATGTGGGCGCTGGGCCAAAATAGCGACCCCGCCGCCGTCCGCAGGATCTTTACCCAAAATCTGGCGGGCGAGGTGCGGTTTGTGGTGTGAACCCCCTTCCCATTTCCCGGGAAATCCTGTATAATGTCAAAAAAGCACGAAAAAGGAGGACTGCGCCATGATGGATTGGCCGGAACTGGAAGCCGCGTGTCAAAACTGCCGCAACTGCTCCCTCCATGAGACCCGCACCAACGTGGTCTTTGGAGTCGGCTCACGCACCGCCGAGGTGCTGTTCATCGGGGAAGGCCCGGGGGAAAACGAGGACAAGCAGGGAGAGCCGTTTGTGGGCCGGGGCGGTCAGCTCCTTGACCAGATGATGGGGGCGATCGGCCTAAAGCGTAAGGACATTTACATCGCCAACATCGTCAAGTGCCGCCCGCCCCAGAACCGCGACCCCCTCAACACCGAGGAGGACGCGTGCATCGGATATCTCCGCAATCAGGTGGCGCTCTTAAAGCCAAAGATCATCGTGTGTTTGGGCCGCATCGCGGCCATGCGGGTCATTGGCCCGGATTTCAAGATCAGCCGCGACCACGGCAAATGGTACGACAAAAACGGCACCCAGACCATGGCTCTGTTCCACCCCGCCGCCCTTCTGCGCGACCCCCGCAAAAAGCCGGAGACCTTTTTGGACTTAAAGGCTTTGCAGAAAAAAATCTTGGAGATCTGCGAACACACCCCCATTGCGGACTAAAAATTCCGGGAGCAATGCGTAAAAAAGGCTTGCAATCTATTTTTTAATATGGTAAGATAGCGTGTACACGCCAAATAACGTGTGCGAATTGTGTGCAAAGAGGTGAACACCCATGAAGGAAGGAATCCATCCCGATTACGAAAAGACCACCATTCGGTGCGCCTGCGGCAACGTCATCGAGACCAGCTCCACCAAGAAGGATATCCGCGTGGAAGTATGCTCCAAGTGCCATCCCTTCTACACCGGCAAGCAGAAGGTCGTGGACACCGGCGGGCGGGTCAGCCGCTTCAACAAGAAGTTCGGCCTGCAGTAAGTCTCCTGTCGTCAAAATAGCCCGCACGGCTGTCGGGCGGGCTTTTTTCTACCCG
>CAJUAS010000029.1:9134-24318 GCA_910584395.1 uncultured Oscillospiraceae bacterium
CTTTCTCCATACACTAGACCGTACTCATTTTGATTCGGAGGTCGATCGCCATGAACAAAGTCGATGTCAAGTCCCTGAAGCTCAATCCCTTCTCCGCCATCGGGGAGGATTGGCTGCTCCTCACCGCCGGAAACAAGGACAACGCCAACACCATGACCGCCTCTTGGGGCGGAATGGGCGTGCTTTGGGGCAAGAACGTGGTCACCGTCTATGTCCGCCCCCAGCGGTTCACCTATCAATTCATGGAGCAGTCTGACTATTTTACCGTGGCTTTCTTCGACGAGAGCTGGCGGGACGCGCTGAAGCTCTGCGGCTCTCAGTCGGGCCGTGAGGTGGACAAAGTAAACGAGTGCGGCTTCTCTCTGGCCTACGGCGTGGGTGACGCGCCCTATTTTCAGGAGGCCAAGCTGGTTCTGGTGTGCAAAAAGCTCTACTTTGACGACATCGAGCCGGCCCACTTCTTAGACCCGGAGACCGACGGCAAAAACTACCCCAAAAAGGACTATCACCGGATGTATATCGGTGAGATCATGGAGGTTTATCAGAAATAAAATGGAACACACCACTGAGAAAAAACGCAACCGCGCTGTTTTAGTGGGTCTGAACTCCCGGGTCTTAGACCCCATGGACAACGCCAGCGACGCCACGCTGGAAGAACTCGCCGCCCTGCTGGACACCGCCGGCGGCGTCAGCGTGGGTCAGGTTTTGCAGAACAAGGACACCCCCGATCCCCGCACCTTCATCGGCGAGGGCAAGCTGGCGGAGGTCAAGGATCTGGTGGGCGTCCTGGACGCCGATCTGGTACTCTTTGACAACTCCCTCTCCCCCTCCCAGCTCCGGGTACTCACGCAGGAGCTGGGCGTTCAGGTGCTGGATCGGGAGGCGCTCATTTTGGACATCTTCGCCCAGCGGGCGCAGACCAAGGAGGGCCGCCTTCAGGTGGAGCTGGCCCAGTACCAGTACCTTCTCCCCCGCCTGACGGGAATGTGGACGCACTTGGAGCGGCAGGAGGGCGCTATCGGCACACGCGGCCCGGGCGAGACCCAGTTGGAGACCGACCGCCGCCACATCCGCAAAAAGATCTCCAAGCTCAAGGAGGATCTGGAGGAGGTGCGCCGGGTGCGGGCTGTCCAGCGGGAGCGCCGGGAGAAAAATCAAGTCCCCGTGGTGGCTCTGGTGGGCTACACCAACGCGGGCAAATCCACCCTGCTCAACACCTTGACCGGGGAGAACATCCCCGCCAACAACCGTTTGTTCGACACGCTGGACACCACCACCCGCACGCTGGAGCTGTCCGACACCTGCACGGTGCTTCTCTCCGACACCGTGGGCTTTATCCGCAAGCTGCCCACCCATCTGGTGGCGGCGTTCAAGGCCACCTTGGAGGAGCTGACCTTTGCCGACCTGCTCCTCCACGTCATCGACGCCTCTAACCCCGCGTGGATGGAGCAGGCGGAGGTGGTGGAGGGACTGATCCAGTCTCTGGGCGCGGCGGAAACGCCCCGGCTGGAGGTCTTTAACAAGTGCGACCTCTGCCCCGGCGAGATCCTCCCCCACGGGGAGGATCGGGTGGCGGTCTCCGCCCAGACAGGAGAAGGGCTTGACGCGCTGCGAAAAAACATGGCCCAACGGCTGGACGCCGGCCGCAAAAAGGTCACCCTCTCCATTCCCTACGGTCAGGGCGGTATTCTTGACCAGCTCTACCGGGAGGCTCAGGTGGAGAGCGTGGAGTACGGCGAGACCATTCAGGTCATTGCCATCTGCACCCCCATCACGCTGGGACAGTTGCGGGACTATATCATCGACGGCTGGACTCCGCCCAAAGAGCCGTGGGAGGATTGATTTTCATGGTTTTAGAGACAGAACGTCTGATTTTGCGGCCTTTTGAGGAAAAAGACGCCGCCGACCTTTACGAATACGCCTGTGACCCACGGGTCGGCCCTGACGCAGGGTGGCCTCCTCACAAGAGCTTGGAGGAGAGCCGGGAGATCATCGCCACCGTCTTTGCCGCCCCCAACACCTTTGCCTTGGTGGACAAGCCCTCCGGCAAGGTCATCGGCTCGGTGGGCTTCGTGGGCAGACATCAGGCCCTTCTCCCCGCCCCCGACGATGAGATCGGCTACGCATTGAACCCCGCCTATTGGGGGCGGGGGCTTGTGCCCGAAGGGGTGCGGGAGCTTTTACGGTACGGCTTTGAGGAGTTGGGGCTGGCCTCTATCTGGTGCGGCCACTACGATTTCAACGCCAAGTCCCGCCGGGTGGTGGAAAAGTGCGGCTTTCTTTACCGCTTTACCGACGAAGCCTACGTGGAGCTGATGGGCGAGACGCGCGTTGAACTACACTATGCCCTGACAAAAGAGGAGTGGCAAGCCCTATGACAGAGATCTTCGTCCCCCTGCGCGCCGCCGAAGCAGAGATCGTGGAAAAACGCTCCCGCTTCATTGGCAGCATCCTGCCCGTCACCTCTGAGGAGGAGGCCCGCGCCCACATTGAAGGGGTGAAAAAGCGTCACCGTGACGCCCGGCACAACTGCTGGTGCTACCGTCTGGAAAGCGGCGTGGAGCGGTACTCCGACGACGGCGAGCCGCAGGGCACGGCCGGCGTCCCCATGCTCAGCGTCTTTCAAAAAGCGGACGTGACCAACCTCTGCTGCGTGGTCACCCGGTACTTCGGCGGCGTTTTGCTGGGGGCGGGCGGTCTGGTGCGGGCCTATTCCCAAACGGCCCGGGACACACTGGACGCCGCGGGAGTAGGAAAGATGCAGCCGTGGACAAGGCTGTCTCTCACCGCGCCCTATCCCCTGCTGGAGCAGCTTAAATTGCTCTGTACCCAGTGCGACGGGGCGGTGGACGACATCGCCTACGCCGATCAGGCCACCCTCACTTTGCGGTTTCCATCTGAAAAGGTTGATCACTTTACATCCCTTGTGACAGAGCTGACTGCCGGAGGGTTGTCCCCGGAGATGTTGGGTGAGTTCATGGCTGCCTCTGTAAAGGGATAAGCCTTGCTTCGTAAAGTTTTTCAGCTTTTTCCCCGAAAAAGAAGGGTTTTACGCCGAAGGCGGCGTATAACTCCAAACAGCACGAGAAACCGCCCGGAAAAGGAGGGACGCTATGACCATCCGTGAGGAAACGGAAGCAAGAGAGGCACAGTTTTTGTCTCCCAACGCCACTCTCGCCGCCCAAAGCCGCGGGCGGGAGCGGGAGATCGCTCCCTGCAACGTGCGGACCTGCTTCCAGCGGGACGTAGACCGCATCGTCCACTCCAAGTCCTTCCGCCGGCTCAAACATAAGACTCAGGTATTTCTCCAGCCGGAGGGCGACCACTACCGCACCCGCATGACCCACACGCTCGAGGTCATGCGGATCGCCCGCACCATTGCCCGCGCCCTGCGTCTCAACGAAGATCTGACCGAAGCCATGGCTTTTGGCCACGATTTGGGCCACACCCCCTTTGGCCATGCGGGCGAGCGCATTTTGAATGAGCTGATGCCGGACGGCTTCCAGCACAATGTCCAGTCCCTTCGGGTGGTGGAGCGGCTGGAGCACGGCGGCGAGGGGCTGAACCTCACTTGGGAAGTGCGCGACGGCATCCTCTGCCATACGGGCAGCCAGACTTCCGCCACGTTGGAGGGGCAGATCATCCGTCTGGCGGATCAGATCGCCTACATCAACCACGACATCGACGACGCCATTCGCGGCGGCATCATCTACCAGATGGACATTCCCATGGAGCTTCAGCAGGAGCTGGGCTTTTCTCACGGCCAGCGCATCGACACCCTCACCATGGACGCCATCACCGCCAGCGCGGACGGCGAGAGCATCCGTCTCTCCCCTGCCCGCAAGCGGGCTTTGGCCGATCTGCGGGCCTTTATGTTTGAAGCGGTCTACTGCAACCCGGTAGCCAAGGGCGAGGAATCCAAGGCGCAGGCTATGCTGGAGCTTCTCTTCCGGCACTACATAGGCCACTTGGACGAGCTTCCCGGCGACTACTACGCCATTGCCCAGACCGAGGGCGCCCAGCGGGCCGTGTGCGATTATCTGGCGGGCATGACCGATTCTTACGCCGTGGAGCGTTACGGCGACGTGTTTATTCCCAAGGCTTGGACGGTAAAATAAGGATTCCACGCGGTCACCCTTGAAAGGAGGCGGAGCAATGGCCATCCCACAATCATTTTTGGACGAGCTTGAGGCCCGCTGTCCCATCGAGGAAGTGGTGGCTGACTACGTCACCCTCTCCGCCAAGGGCGGCAACCTGTGGGGGCTGTGTCCGTTTCACGGGGAAAAGACCCCCTCCTTCGCTGTCTCCCCGGACAAGCATATCTTCCACTGCTTCGGCTGCGGCAAGGGCGGCGGGGTGGTTCGCTTCCTCATGGAGATCGAAAACCTCTCCTTTATTGAGGCCGTCCGCAAGCTGGCTGCCCGGGCGGGGCTGGAGATGCCCGAGGAGGATCAGGCCGCTCAGGAGCGGCGCAACCGCCGCAGACGGCTGCTGGAGCTAAACAAGCAGGCCGCGCGGTTTTACTACGACACGTTGAGATCCCCTCTGGGCGAGCCGATGCGAAAGTACATTGCCAAGCGGCAGTTGACCTCCGCCTATGTTAAACGGTTCGGTCTGGGCGCTGCACCGGACAGCTGGGACTCTCTCATTAAGGCGATGACCGCTCAGGGGTTCGAGAAGGGTGAGCTGCTGGAGGCCGGGCTGGTGGTGGCAGGAAAGAGCGGCGGCGTTTACGACAAGTTCCGCAACCGCCTGATGCTCCCTGTCATCGACGCCACCGGCGATATTTTGGGGTTTACCAGCCGGGTGATGGACAACTCCACACCCAAATATCTCAACACCCCGGAGACCGCCATCTTCAAAAAGCGCTCCATCCTCTACGGCATCCAATGGGCCAAGCTTACCAAGCGGAGCTTTTTCCTTTTGGTAGAGGGCAATCTGGACGTGATCACCCTTCACCAAGCGGGCATCGACAACGCCGTCGCCACCATGGGCACGGCCCTCACCGCCGAACACGCCCGGCTTATCGGGCGCTATACCAACGAGCTGGTGCTTTGCTACGACAACGACTCCGCCGGCGTGGAGGCCACCCAGCGGGCCATGGCGGTGCTGAAAGACACCACCCTGCGCGTCCGCGTCCTTCAGCTTCCCCGCCGCAAGACTCCGGAGGGCGAGCTGGTCAAGCAAGATCCGGACGACTTTATCAAGCTCCAAGGCCCTGCCGCTTTTGAGCGGCTGCTGGCAGGGAGTGCGGATCAGTCGGAATACCGGCTGGAGACCATCCAGCAGAAGTACGACCTCGCCAAAACCGAAGACCGCGCCGCCTTTTTGAAGGAAGCCGCCCAGATGATCGCCCAACTCTCCAGCCCCGTGGAGCGGGAGATCTACGCCGGGCGCGCCGCGCAGGCGGCGGAGGTGTCCAAGGAGGCCATGGTGCGGGAGGTGGAGGATTCCCGCCGCCGCCACGCCAACCAAAGGCGGCGCAAGGAGGAACGCGCCGCGCTCACTCCGGCGGCCAACCTCCAGCCCAAGGCGAGGGAGCTGCGATACGCCAACGTGCGTTCCGCCCGGGCGGAGGAAGGGGTCATCCGGCTGCTGTTTTTGGATTCCACCCTCCTTTCCCTGTGCCGCGGGCTGACCCAAGAGCAGTTTTCCTCTCCCCTGTGGGGACGGATATATGCCGCGCTGGCCCAAGGAGAGCTGCCCCCCAATCCCGCCGCCTTTGACGCGGTGTTGAGCGGCGAGGAGGCCGATCTGCTGGCCCGGCTGCTCCACACCCCCCAATCTCTGGCGGAAGGCCGCCAAGCTATGACCGACTACATCGCCATCATTCAAGAAGAAGCCCACCGCCGGGATACCGCCCAGAGTGACCCTATGGCGGATCTTCTGGCCATTCGAGCCAAAAAGAAACAGAAAGAAGTAACGGAGGAGCAAACATGAGCGCAAAGAAAGTAAATCTCACCCCCATGCCTCAGGGCGAGGCCCAGCAGGAACAGGACAAGCTCCGGGAGGAGCATCTGGAGGCCGGCCGTCAGGAGATCCTGAAGGCTCTGGACGGCGTACCCGGCGCGGAGAAGATCGCCGAGCTGATGGAGCGGGGGCGCAAGAAGGGTAAGCTCAGCTCGGCGGAGCTGATGGAGGCTTTGGAGGACTTGGATCTGGAGGGCGAACAGCTGGACAAGCTGTACGACACCTTCGAGTCTCTGGGCATCGACACCGCCGGGGAGTATTACAACGATCTGGAGCCTCTGGCTGAGCTGGAGGATCTGACCGATCTGGATCAGGACGCCCCTCCCCCCGCCGAGGAGTTAGAGGAGATCCCCCCAGAGGAGATGGTCGATCCCAACGCGCTGGGCGACACCTTTGGCATTGACGACCCGGTGCGGATGTACCTCAAGGAGATCGGCAAGGTCAACCTTCTCTCCTCCGACGAGGAAGTGGCGCTGGCTCAGGCCATGTCCGCCGGAGCAGCCGCCGAAGAACAGCTCCGGGAGCTGGGAGACGAACTGTCCGAGGAGGACGCCGCCGCCCTGAAGAAGATTGTTCAGGAGGGCGACATCGCCAAGCAGCGGTTGGCCGAAGCCAACCTCCGTCTGGTGGTCTCCATCGCCAAGCGGTATGTGGGCCGCGGAATGCACTTCCTCGATCTCATTCAGGAGGGCAATCTGGGCCTTATCAAGGCCGTGGAAAAGTTTGACTACACCAAGGGCTACAAATTCTCCACCTATGCCACATGGTGGATCCGTCAGGCCATCACCCGCGCCATCGCCGATCAGGCCCGCACCATCCGCATCCCCGTCCACATGGTGGAGACCATCAATAAGGTCATCCGCGTCTCCCGGCAATTGCTTCAGGAACTGGGCCACGACCCCTCCCCGGAGGAGATCGCCGCCGAGATGGGAATGCCGGTGGAGAAGGTGCGGGAGATCCTGAAAATCGCCCAAGAGCCGGTCTCTTTGGAAACTCCCATTGGTGAGGAGGAGGACTCCCATCTGGGGGACTTCATCCCCGACGAGGACGCCTCCGAGCCTTCCGAGGCCGCCAGCTATACCCTGCTCAAGGAGCAGTTGGTGGAGGTGCTGGGCACGCTGACCAAGCGGGAGGAGAAGGTTCTCCGCCTGCGCTTCGGCATCGAGGACGGCCGCACCCGCACGCTGGAGGAGGTCGGCCGGGAGTTCAACGTCACCCGGGAGCGCATCCGCCAGATCGAGGCCAAGGCCCTGCGGAAGCTGCGCCACCCCAGCCGCAGCAAGAAGCTGAAGGACTTTCTCAACTGATCCGTTGTGACCAAGATGGAGCATCTGTTTCCCGACATTGCGGATATGACCGACCTCCAGCTTCTCTCCTACCTGCTGACGCTGGCCGGCACACCTATGGAGACCGCGCGATCCGCCGCCCACACCCTTCTGGACAGCTATGACTCTCTGGCCACGATCCTCACCCTGCCCAGCTCCACGTTGGTGGGCGATCCCCGTCTGGACGAAAACTCCGGCGCATTTTTAGCGCTGGTGGGTGCGATGGCTTCCCGCTATGTTGACCGCTTTCACCGCAGCGAGCTGGTGGTGACGGACAAGGAGACGGTCGCCCGTCTGCTGGCGCCCCATCTTCAGGACAGTACGGTGGAGCGGGTCTGCGCCATCTGTCTGGATCGTGACTTTCACCTTTTGGGCAGCAGCGCCGTGGTCACCCGCGGCGATACAGACAGCGTCGCTCTCCCCATTCAGCGGCTTCTGGCGCTGGCTCTCTCCAGCAACGCCTACGGCATGATCCTTGCCCACAGCCATCCCGACGGAATCCCGCAATTCTCCCCTGCCGACTTGGCTACCACCCATGCCTTGCGCGTCAAGCTGGAGGTGCTGGACATCTCTTTACTGGATCACTACATATGGGCAAACGGCCCTGTTTCCCTCTATGAGCAGCTTCACGCCCCCCTCCTGCCGCCTCCGCTGAACCGCTGGGATCTGTCCGCCATGCCGCTGCTCAGCCGTCTTGATCCGGATGCGCCGCAGCGCAAGGAGCATCCCCCTCGAACGCCGCGCAATCCCCTTTTCGCGCGGCTCGCCGGATCTTCTCCCTCTATCGTGCCATAAAGAAACACCGGGCCTTTTTGCAGGCCCGGTGTTCTTGTCCTTTAGAGCAAAATCAGCTCACTGATCAGCACCATCACACAGCAGACCGCCGCCACCGGCAGCAGTCCCGCGCCAAACCACGCCGCCGCCAACCCCGCCGCCAGCGCCAGCGCCCCGGCGACCGGGCTTCTGGTGGCGTCCACAATGGCGGGAAAGGTCATCACCGCCAAGGTCACATAGGGAACGTAATAGAGAAATGAGCGGATAAAGCGGCTGCGGATGGGTTTGCGGATCAGAGTCATGGGCAGAGCGCGGATGGCATAGCTCACCGCCGCCATGACCAGAATATAGGCGTACAGCATTATGACTCCACCTCCTGAGTATCCTTCTCCTCATGGGGAAACAGCGCCGCCGCCCCGGAGGCGATGACCACGGTCAAAAGGATGGTGCGCGTCCCCTCGGAGAGGCCGGACACCACCGGCAGGCGGCTCATGGCAAAGCTGGCCGCAAAGCATAGCAGGATCAGTCCGGCGATGACCTTGTCTTTCCGGGCCGGGGGGACGATCACCGCCAGAAACATTCCAAACAGGGCCACCCCCAGCGCGCTCACCACTTGGGCCGGCAGCAGCTCACCCGCCACGCAGCCCAGCGCAGTGCCCAGCGCCCAGCAGGGGGAGGCCACCAGCACCGCGCCGTAGTGGTAAAAGGGGTCAAGATATCCCGGCCGGGCGATGGTAATGGCAAAAAATTCGTCAGTAATGAAAAAGGACATGAGAAAGCGGTGGATCGCCCGCCCATTTGGGTCGACGCGCTGGCTCATGGCGGTGCTCATCAGGAGATACCGGGCGTTGGCCACAAAGGTCATCACCGCCATGGTCAAAAGCCCGGAGCGGGCAGCGATCACCCGGAAGCCTGCGTACTCCCCCGCCGAGGCGTTGCAGAGCAAGCTGGCCAAAAAGCCCTGAACGGGACTGAGCCCCGCCTTTTTTGCGGCGATGCCCAGCGCGAAGGACACTGCGAAATACCCCAAGGCAATGGGGATGCCATTTCGCATTCCCTGCGCCAAGGCCGCTCTCCGTCTCGCCCTGTCGTCCATCTGCTTCCCCCTCCTTTTTCGCGTGCGTTCCCCATTATAGTCCCTTTTTTGTCCCGTGTAAAGCCTTCTTGCTAAATTGGGAAAAGGCTGGTATAATGATAATATCATTCACTTATATGAATAAGGAAAGGACGGTTTGCATATCATGGAAAAATCAAAGGTCTATTTCTGCTCTACTATCACGCCGGAGAATGTTTTGAAGCTCTACAACGCGCTGGGCGTGACCCTTCCCGGCAAGGTGGCCGCCAAAGTCCACTCCGGTGAGGAGGGCAACCAGAACTACCTCCATCCCGACTTCTGGAAGCCCATCATCGACCATGTGGGCGGCACGGTGGTGGAGTGCAACACCGCCTACGACGGGGAGCGCAACTACACCGACAAGCACCTTAAGCTCTTGGAGAGCCACGGCTGGAGCAAGTTCTTCCCCGTGGATCTTCTGGATGCGGAAGGGCCTGACCTCTCCCTCCCCGTGAAGGGCGGCAAGCTCCTGAAGGAAAATCTGGTGGGCAAAAACCTCGCCAATTACGACTCCCTGCTGGTGCTGTCCCACTTCAAGGGCCATCCCATGGGCGGCTACGGCGGCGCGCTGAAGCAATTGTCCATCGGCTGCGCCTCCTCCGCAGGCAAATCCCTGATCCACTCCGCCGGCGTCACCGGCGACCAGACCAAGCTCTGGGACTTTGTGGCCGAGCAGGACGACTTCCTCCGCTGCATGGCGGAAGCCGCCGGCACGGTGGTGGAAATGTTCCGGGGCAAGGCCGCTTACCTCAACATCATGGCCAACCTGTCGGTGGACTGCGACTGCTGCGCCGTGGCCGAAGACCCCTGCATGGCCGACGTGGGCATTCTGGCCTCCCTTGACCCTGTCGCCATCGATCAGGCGTGCGTTGATCTGGTGTATGCCTCCAAAGATCCCGGCCGGGATCATCTGGTGGAGCGCATCGAGACCCGCCACGGCGTCCACACCATTGAGTGCGCCGCTGAGCTGGGCTATGGAAGCCGCGACTACGAACTGATCACCCTGTAACCCTTCCGTCTGCGTTCTCAGGCGGGAAAGGAGAGTCATCTCATGTGTACCGCCGTTACGTTTCAAGGCAAGGACTTTTACTTCGGACGCACCTTGGACTTAGAGTGCTCCTATGACGAAAAGGTGACCATCACCCCGCGCAATTATCCCTTTTCCTTTCGTTTTCTTCCGCCCATTCACCGTCATCACGCCCTTATCGGCATCGCCCATGTGGTTCAGGGCTGTCCCCTCTACTACGAAGCAACCAACGAGAAGGGGCTGAGCATGGCGGGGCTGAACTTTCCCGGAAACGCCTGCTATGGAACGGAACAAAGCGGACTGGACAACGTGGCCTCCTTCGAATTTATCCCATGGGTGCTTGCCCAGTGCGCCACTCTGGGCGAGGCCCGCGCCCTGCTGAAGCGGCTCAACATTGTGGACGCAGCGTTCAGCCCGGAGCTGCCCCCCGCGACGCTCCACTGGATGATTGCCTCCCGGGAGGGCGCGCTGGTGGTGGAGTCCACCAAGGACGGCCTGCAGATCTATGACAACCCGGTGGGCGTGATGACCAACGAGCCGCCCTTCCCCTATCAGATGACCAATCTTTCCAACTTTATGAGCGTCTCCCCCCACCCGCCGGTAAACCATTTCGCGCCGGACATCCCCTTAGGGCCGTATAGCCGCGGCATGGGCGGCATCGGTCTGCCCGGGGATCTGTCCTCCGCCTCCCGGTTTGTCCGCGCGGCGTTTACCCGGCTCAATTCCGTGTGCGACAAAGACTGTGAGGAAGCCTGCGTCAGCCAGTTTTTCCACATTTTAGGCAGCGTCGATCAGCAGCGCGGCTGCGTCAAGTTAGAGGACGGCGAGCTGGAAATGACGGTGTACACCTGCTGCTGCAACACAGACAAGGGTATCTACTACTACACCACCTACGAAAATCCTCAGCTCACGGCAGTGCACATGAACCATGTGGATCTGGACGGCCAGTCCATTACCGCCTATCCCCTGCTCCGCCAGCTTCGGGTGTTTGAGCAGAACTGATTCAAAGAGTTGCGTATAAAAAAGCCACGTTGGAGAACTCCAACGTGGCTTTTTTGTGGGTTTTGTTATTCGGTGGGTTCGGAGGGCTCGGATTCGATCCCGGCAGACTTGCTATAAGAGCAGGTCAATGTATAGGAAGCGCCCTTAAACTCAAAGGTCAGGACAAACTCGATGTTCTCATCCGTCAGCTTCAGCTCGTCAACCGGATCATTCGGGTCTGTATGGTGCTTTGTATTGACATAAGCAGAACACCACTTGTTGCAGAGCGTTTGACCCCAGCCAATGCCCGTGAGATCGACCTCGATTCCGTTGGCCGTAAGCTTTATCTTACTCTTTTCGCCGGTGTAGCCCTCCGTAGACTGCAATCCAAGGAACAGCCACGGCGTTTCGGCCAGTTGATCGGCGGTCACATCGTTTTCGGGATAGCCATAGGTCAACATCTTAGCCAGACTCCCCGCGTCCTTGGCAATGAACAGCTCCGCCGTCCGGATAGGCTGAACAAACTCCGCCGTCACGGTGTAGATCTTGGACGCATCGCTCGCGGTGGTAAAGGTGTATTTGCCCTCCTCATTTGCCGTCAGCACCGTGTTGTTCGTGCCGTCGTTCACGGTGACCGACTTGACCACATAGGGCATTGTCGCCCCATCCTGAGGGGTGGGGGTCACGGTGAGGGTCACCGTCTCCCCTCTGGGAACATCCGCAGTCTTGTCCGCGACTACCGTACCGCCAGTGATGTTCCCGGCCACTGTCACGGTGTGCTTGTTCCCCGAAGGATCTGTATCATCCGTGACTGTGACCGTACAGGAAGCAGTCTTGTTGGAATCAAACGTAGAGGTCGCGGTGATGGTAACCGTACCAGCCGCCACGCCGGTGACCTTACCTGTGGTTTCATCTACAGTGGCAAGTGACAAATCACCGCTCGTCCACTTCACCGTCGTCGCCGCGTCGCCAACTGTGGTCACGGTAGCGTTCAACGTCACCGTCTCGCCCACCTTCACGCTGGCCGTCGCCGGTGTGACCTCCACTTTGGTCACGGCGGGTTCATCCGGCGGGGTGACAGTCTTTTCGTTGACCTTCACCGCGCAGGTGGCGGTCTTGTGCCCGTCCTCGGTGGTGACAGTGATAATGGCCTCACCGGCCTTCTTCGCCTCCACATGGCCGTTTTCGTCCACCGCCGCCTTTTCAGGGTCGCTGCTCGTCCACGTCACCTTCTTGTTGGTGGCGTTTTCAGGCGCGACGGTGGGAGTGAGGTCAGCGATCTCTCCCTCTTCCAGCGTCAGAGTGGTCTGGCTCAAGGTCACGCCGGTCACAGCCACGGGCTTCACCGTGACGGTGCAGGTGGCCTTGTAGGTCACGGTATTATCCGCCCGGGCCGCAAACGTGCCAACGCGGAAGGCCGCAGGCGCGGCGGGAGGAAGCGCTTCCTCGCCGCCCGTTTCGGTGTTATCGCCGCCCCCGGCAGGCTCGCTGGGTTCGGGATTTGTACTCTCGCTGGGCTCAGGGTCAACCGTCTGCGTAGGCTCAACCGTTTGCGTGGGTTCGGCCGTCTGTGTCGGTTCGGCCGTTTGTGTAGGCTCGGCCGTTTGCGTGGGTTCGGCTGTCTGCGTGGGTTCGGCTGTCTGCGTCGGTTCAGCCGTTTGCGAGGGTTCAGCCGTCTCAGTCGGTTCAGCCGTCTCGCTGGGACTGGGGTCGGGGCTGGGGCTGGGACTGGGCGTAGGATCGGGGATGGTCACAACCACCGTCGCTGTGATGGTTGCCGTTCCCGCCTTCACGCCGGTCACCGTGCCGTTTTCCACGGTGGCGACCGTGTCGTCACTGCTGCTCCACGTCACCTCGCCTTGGATGGCGTTGCTGGCGGGGAGGGTCACCTTTGCCGTGAGGCTCACGGTCTCCCCCTCCGTCAAGGAAGCCGTGGTCTTATTCAACTTGATGCCAGGGGTGGGAGTAGGCGTGGGGCGGTTGGAGCTACTGCCGCCACCGCCGCCGGAGGAAACCGCGCCGGTGGCGCTGATGGGACGCCCGGAGCTGTTGGAGGGCCGGGCCACCCCGCTGGCAATGGTCATCTGTTGGGGCGAGCCGTCCATGACCACGCCGCCCATGTTGATCTCAGCATTCTTCACCGTGCCCTTGGTATTGTCCACGGTGATGGCGGCATTGGCCACCAGCTTGTCCACCGTCCCGGTGTTGGTAATGGCAGAGGCGGCGTCCGCCACCAGATTCTCCACCTTGCCGGAGTTGGTCACGTTTCCGACCTCGGCGCAGTTCAGCGTCTTGACCGTGCCCGCATTGGTCACGGTCACCTTCTCCGCCTTCACGTCCAACGTGCCCACGGAGACGTCCTTGTCCACATTGACGGCGATCTCGGTGTTCACCGCCAGCGCGTCCACCTCAGACTTGCCCGTGACCAACACGTCGCCCTTGCCGTTGACCAGAATGTTTTCCGCCGTCAGGTCGCGGAAACGCACCGTGTTGGTCTCGCCCACCGTCACCATCACGCCGGTGGCCTTGCCAGTGACGGTCACGTCGCCACCCTGATGATCGTTGGCGTTGATCACCACAAACCCGTTGGCGTTTTGAGAGGTATAGACGCCGGGGGCGTTGGCGTAGACCGAGATGGCCTTGTCCATGAGGGTAAACGCCCCGGCGCGGTTGATGTCGGCATGGGGCGCGACGGTGCCGTCGCCCATGCCGGAAAGGATACCCAGCTCGGTCAGCGCCGCCATATAGGGCGCGGCCCAGCCGGAGACCTTATCGCCGTCCAAAAAGTCGGAGAGGTCAGGGTCGTCGCTGGGCTGCACCCCCAGCGCGCGGCCAAACATGGTGATGGCCTCCTCCCGGGTGATGTGATCCTCCGGGTAGCTCATGGAGTTGCTGCCCTCCATGATACCCGCGGCCGCACAGCGAAGGATGGCGCGGGCATACCACTCGTCGCCGTTGATATCCTTGAAGGTGCTGATGGGCGCGGCGGTGCGAAGCCCCAGCATATCCGAGAGGATGGTCGCCATCTCACAGCGGCGCAGGGGCTTATTGGGGTTGACGTTGCCAACCTCATCCCCCTTCACCAGCCCGCAACGACTCCAGCGCAGGATGCTCTCCTCCGCCCAGTGGCCCACCGCATCGGGGAAGGTCTTGTTCCCCACCGCACCGGCGGGAACGGTGACCAGCGACGCCATCATCGCCAGCGCCATCGCCAACGCAAGCACTTTCTTTTTCATATCGAATAACCTCCTTGAAGGCTTCCTTGCCCACCTTTGGGATAGATGGGCATAAATCATAGTTATTTTAGCACATCAAGGGAAAACTGTCAATCTTGGGCGAATATTTTAAAGAGACGGCACAGCGGTTGCTGTGCCGTCTCTCAAGTCCCAAAGGGAAAGAATCTTACTTGTTGGAGAGATACTCGTCAATGGCCTTGGCCGCGACCTTGCCCGCGCCCATAGCGGAGATGACGGTGGCCGCACCGGTAACAGCGTCGCCGCCGGCGTAGACGCCCTTCTTGGTGGTGGCGCCGTTCTCCTCAATGATGATACCGCCGCGGCTGTTCACGTCCAGACCCTCGGTGGTGGACTTGATGAGGGGGTTGGGGGAAGTGCCGATAGACATGACCACGGTGTCTACCTCCAGCTCGAACTCGCTGCCGGGGATCTCCACGGGGCGGCGGCGGCCCTTCTCGTCAGGCTCGCCCAGCTCCATCTTGATGCAGCGCATCCCGGTGACAAAGCCGTTCTTGGGGTCGCGGCGGTCGTCGGGGTTGTGGTAGCCCAAAATCTCCACGGGGTTGTTGAGCAGTTGGAAGTCGATGCCCTCCTCCATGGCGTGCTCCACCTCTTCCTTACGGGCGGGAAGCTCCTCCAGAGAGCGGCGGTAGACGATGTAGACCTTCTCTGCGCCCAGACGCAGGGCGGTGCGGGCCGCGTCCATGGCCACGTTGCCGCCGCCCACCACGGCCACCTTGCCGCCCTTCATAATGGG
>CAJUAS010000030.1 GCA_910584395.1 uncultured Oscillospiraceae bacterium
GTGATCTCCTTGGGCACGCCTGCCAAAAAGCTCAGATCCAGCACCGCCGTTTCCGGGATCAGCGCCGGATCGACCAGAGGGTATTTCACCCCTTTTTCCCGGTCGGTCAGCACGGAAAAGGAGGTCACCTCCGAGCCTGTGCCCGCCGTAGTGGGGATACACCAGAGCCGCACCCTTCGCCCCGCGCACCAGCCCAGCGCTTTGGCGCAGTCCATGGCCGATCCGCCGCCCAGCGCCACCACCGCTTGGGCGTCCAGCCGCTTCAAGGCCACCACACCACGGGCCACCAGTTTCAGATCCGGCTCGCCGCTCACCTCTCCAAAAATCTCTGTTTTTGCCGCCTTGGTGCGGCGGGCGATCTCCTCCGCTTTGCCGTTCTTCATCCAAAAGCTGTCCGAGACCACCAGCACCCGCAAGCCCTCCAGCTCGCCAAGGGCGTTCAGCGCGTCCTCTCCCCAAATCAATCTGGTGCTAAGCGCCAGCGTTTCCATTTTGATCCCCTCCAGTCAGGTGTTAGTATGGCAGAAATGGAAGAAATTATTGCATCGCTGGACAGGGAGAATGATTTTTGTTATACTACCTTGGAAGGGAGGTCTTGCCATGGCTCTCAACATCCTTTTGGTCATTGTTCTTGCCGCTTGGCTGTGCTTGGGCGCATTTTTCCTCGTTAGAGCCAAGCTGGAAGCCAAATACTTCTATGTTTGTCTTGCTGTCTTGGTGCTGGCGTTGGCGGTGCGGTTTCCCATGCTCTCCCATCAAACCTATGATTATCAGGATTTTCTCTCCCCTTGGGTGCAGTTTTTCCGGGAAAACGGTGGGTTTCGTGCCCTGCGGCAGCCCTTGGGCGACTATAACGTACCCTACCTCTACTTCCTCGCCGCGTTTTCCTACCTTCCCTTCTCCGAGCTGTATCTGATCAAAACCCTCTCGTTGGCTTTTGATCTCCTTCTGGCTTTTACCGGGGCGCGGCTGGCCCGCCGGGTGTTTGGCGGCCCATACGTCTACCCCGCCGCCTTTTCCATCCTGCTTCTCCTGCCCACTGTGGCGCTGAACGGCGCATACTGGGGGCAGTGCGACAGCTTGTACGCCTCCCTTACCCTTTTGGCTTTGGCCGACGCCTTGGAGGATCACCCCGCCCGCAGCGTGATATGGCTGGGCATTGCCTTCTCCTTCAAGCTCCAGACCATTTTCCTCATTCCCCTGTGGTGCGTCCTCTGGTATTCCAAGCGGCTGAAGTTCCGCCATCTGTGCCTGTTCCCCGTGTCCTATTTTGCCGCCATTCTTCCCGCTCTCCTGCTGGGGCGGCCTCTTCTCAGCATTCTGGGCGTCTATTTCCAGCAGGCGGGCCAGTACCACGACCGCCTCACCCTCAACGCCCCTTCCCTCTTTGCCCTGATCCCTTACGGCGCAGAGGTAAACGCCGACCTTCTGGCGAAGCTGGGCATCGGCGCGGCGTTTTTACTGGTGCTGGGTCTGCTGACGTGGCTTTTTTTCTGCCGCTGCCGTCTCACTGTCCAACACATCCTCACTGCCGCGCTGATCCTCGCCATCGGCGTACCCCTTTTCCTCCCTTATATGCACGACCGCTACTTCTTTTTTGCCGACGTCCTCTCGGCGGTATGGGCCGTAGGCGCATACCGCCGCGCACCGGTTCCGGTGTGCGTTCAAATCGCCTCCTACGGAGGGTATCACGCCTATCTCCTTCTTCGCTATGCCTTCCCCATGGCTTGGGGCGCATGGCTGATGCTGATTTCCCTGACGGCGGTCACTGTCTCGCTGGGCTTGTCCCTCCGAACGAAGCACAGAGACCCGGAGGGCACATCAAACCTGTAAGCGTCATCTCAAGATAGAAACGCCGGAGCCTCCCGTTCGGGAAGCTCCGGCGTCTATGTTATTTTGCGCCCAGCAGCACCGGCTGAAGCTGTTGGCCCTGAAGGGCCAGCTCGATGGTTTTTGGCACAAGGGAAAAGTCCGCCACCAGACTGGTGGGCTTCCCTGCCGGGTCGTCCTGACGGAAGGGTACGAAGTACACGTTCCGCCGGGCCAGCAGCGTCCCGATGTTCCCCGCCGCCCCGGCCAATCCGTCGTTGGTGGACGGCGCCAAGATCAGCGGCCGCCCGTTTCGCAGATGGGCCTTGGCCGCCATGGTCACCGAGGTGTCGGTCACTCCGTTTGCCAGCTTGGCCAAGGTGTTCCCCGTACAGGGGCAGACCACCAGCGCGTCCAGCAGAGCCTTTGGCCCGATGGGTTCGGCTTCTTTCACCGTGGTGATGACCCGGTGGTCGCAGATGCGCTCCATCTCCCGCAGGAACTCGTGGGCAGGGCCGAAGCGGGTGTCGGTGTCCGCCACGCTCTGGGAGACGATGGGGATGACATGGTTAAATTTGGCCTGTGTGGCCTCCAGCGCAGCTATGGCCTGATGTAAGGTGCAAAAGGAGCCGCAAAAGGCAAAGCCTACCGTGATTTGCTCCATGGTAACACTCCTAACTATACTCACGCAGCATATTGTAAATGGTGTCGCGCAGGGCGGAAGCTGCCGTGACTGGAGCGACTTTACCGGGAAGAGACAAGGCCCATACGCACCGCACCCCCAGCTCCGCCGCGCCCCGAAAGTCCACCCCGCCGGGCTTGGAGGCCAAGTCGATGACCAGACAGCCCTCTTTCAGCTCCTCCAGAAGCTCCCTTGTCAGCACCCGCCGGGGAACGGTGTTCACCACCAGATCGTAGCCACAGAGGTAGCCTGCCAGATCGGTGAGCTGCTGGGCGGTATGGCCGTAGGCCTCCGCCCATGCCAACGCCTCGTAGCTTCGGGCAGCCACCGTGACCTGCGCGCCCAAAGCGGCCAGCCGGTGGGCGGTGAGCTTACCTACCCGCCCGTAGCCTAACACCAACGCCCGTGCGCCGTGCAGGGTCACAGGCAGCTCCTCCAGCGCGATCTGCACCGCCCCTTCGGCAGTAGGTGGCGCGTTAGCGGTATGAACACCGTGTCCCCCGCATAGATTGCTTTGAAGGGAGGAAACCATCATGCCGCTCAACACCGCCCCACTGCGTCAACACATTAAACAGGCCCTCTTTCGGGAGGCGTACCGCCAAGGCTTGTTGACGGAAGCTCAGCTATATACCCTGCTTCAAAAGCAGGAAACGCAGCAGCAGAAAGGGAGGTGCAACAATGCCCCTGCGGGTGGCCGCCTACTGCCGGGTCTCCACCGACCGGGAGGATCAGGCCAACTCTCTGGCAAGCCAGAAAACATATTTTGCTGATTACATTCAGAAGCATAGCGGCTGGGTCTTGACCGAGATCTACCCCGATGAGGGGATTTCGGGCACTACCACCCGCCGCCGGGAGCAGTTCAACCGCATGATTGCCGACGCCGAGGCGGGCGAACTGGATCTGATCCTCACCAAGGAGGTCTCCCGGTTTGCCCGGAACACGGTGGATGCCTTGGAATACACCCGCCGTCTGAAGCGTCTGGGGATCGGGGTCATCTTTCTCAATGACAACATCGACACCCGGGCGGGCGACGGGGAGCTGCGCCTCACCATCATGGCCAGCATGGCGCAGGAGGAGTCCCGCAAAACATCGGAGCGGGTCAAATGGGGGCAAAAACGCCGCATGGAGGCCGGGGTGGTCTTTGGCAACAACGGCATCTACGGCTTTGACCTCACAAACGGTCAGCTTACCGTCAAAGCGGACGAGGCAGAGGTCGTCCGCCACATCTACCACAAGTTCCTCCACGAGGGCAAGGGCACTCATGTCATCGCACGGGAGCTTTATGAAGAGGGTATTCTCCCGCCCAAGTCCTCCACGGGAAAATGGTCTTGTGTGATGGTGCGCCGCATTCTCCGCAATGAAAAATATGTGGGAGACGTGCTGCAAAAAAAGTTCATCACTCTGGACTATCTCACCCACAAAAAGGCGGAAAACAAGGGGCAGGAAGAACAGATCCTCCTGAAAGACCACCATGAGGCCATCATTGACCGCCCCACTTGGGACGCGGTACAGACCGAGCTGGCCCGCCGCGCCGGGAAGCAAACGGACGCCTCCAAATACTCCAACCGCTACTGGTGCTCGGGCAAGCTCCGCTGCGGCATTTGCGGCAGCCGCTTCGTCCCCCGGCTCACCAAGCGTCAAAACGGCGATATCTACAAAATTTGGGGCTGTCACAGCCGGGTACACGGCGGCCGCCGAAAGCAAAACAGCCAAGGGGACTATGTGGGCTGTGATATGCGTATGGTCAACGACAAATCCCTCACCGCCTGCGTCCAATTCGTCCTCCAGCAGCTTGATCTGGACTATGACGCTTTGGCGCGGGAGGTGGCCGCCGAAATCCAAAAAGTCACGGCCTGCCTGCCCCCGGAACGCAATATTTCCCGTCTGCAAACCCGCCAAGCCGAGCTGGAACAGCGCAAGGAGCGGGGCATGGACGCCTACTTTGCCGGGGACATCACCAAGGAGGAGATGCTGGAGATGAAGGCCAAATATAACGAGGAGCTGGAAAGGATCAACGTCCTGCTTCTGAAACAGGCTGATTCGGCGCATACACAGGCAGCGCAGATACCAAACCTTCCGGCACTGGTGAGAACCATCCGGGAGAGTGTCACCCGCTCGGAGGAGGTCTTTGACGCAGTGGTGGAGGAGGTCGTGGTCGATCAGGATCATATCACCATCAAAGTCCGCTGCTTACCCCTCACCTTCCGGCTCTGGTACACCACCGGCGGCACAAGAGAAAACTACACCACGAACATAGAGCGGTGGGAGGTCGTGTGAACACGACCTCCCACCGTTCTATGATATATCCCTCTCGATCAAAACTGCGTTTGGATGAAATTCATCAGCATTTGCGCCGCCTGTGCGCGGGTGGTCAGCCCTTGGGGCATCAGCTGTCCGTTTCCATCGCCGTTGACGATGCCCTGCTCCTTGGCCCAGCGCATAGCCTCCACCGCGTAGCCGCTCACCTTGTCCGCGTCGGCAAAGGGCAAGTCCCCATCCTTCGCCGCCGGGCTTCCGGCGTACCGCCAGAGGATGACGGCAAGCTGTTCCCGGGTGATGTCATCGTTTGGCCCGTACCGTCCGTCGCCGTAGCCCGTCACGATGCCCTGCTCCGCCGCCCAGTGGACGGCGTCGGTATACCAGCTCTCCTCCACATCATCAAAAGCTCCGTCGAAGGCGTGGGCCGGGCTGTCCTCCAGATTGTGGAGCACCACCGCCAGCATCCCCCGGGTCATGGTGTTGTCCGGGGAAAAGGCGTTGCCGCCTGTGCCGTTAAAAATGCCTCTTGCGGACACAAAGTCCACCGCGTTCTTCGCCCAGTTGGAGGCGGGCACATCGGAAAAGGCCGCGCTGTTGTCCACCAGCTTCACGGTGGCGTCGCCGTTCAGGGCCAGCGTCACGCCGTCCTTTGTCACAGCGGACTTCTTCACCGCCGTCTCCGTGCCGTCCGCGCCTACCACGACGGCCACAACGCCGGGGGCGGCGTTTTTGACGGGGATCTCCACCTTCACGGCGTCCCCGCCGCCGGGGAGGTCGATCTCCACCACGGGGGCGTTATCGCCGGCAGCGGCGTTTACTGCCGGAATGGGCAGAGACACCGCCTCGTTTTCCTTCTGGGCCGCTTTCACCGCGGCGTCGGACAGCTTGACCTGCGCCTGCGTCTTTCCGTCCTTGTCCGTGGAAACGGAAGTTGTTGTGCCGTCTTTGTATTTGGTGGTCGCCGTCACCGTCCCGGTGGTCTTGTCCGTTGTCGTGGTCGTGGTAGATCCGTCCGGGTTCTTCACGGTCGTTGTCCCCGTGTCCCCGCCGGACGTTCCGCCGCCCCCGGACGAGCTGCCACCCCCGGTAGAACCGCCGCCGCCAGTCGAACCGCCTCCGGTAGAGCCGCCGCCAGTCGAACCGCCTCCGGTAGAGCCGCCGGTGGCGGGGATGGTCTCCCGGGCCATCTCATAGCCGCAGACCGTGCACACCTTGTGCTTGCTCCCGCTTTGGGTGGCGGTGGCCGCCTGATCAATGATCCATTCCCCGGCGGTGTGGGCGGCATAGCCGTCCTTTTCGCTGTCCGCCTGAATGGGGCAGTTCTCCCCGGTGCAGTTGTGCCAGTGGTGGGTCGTGCTGGTGCTCCAGTTCCCGCTCCAAGTATGCCGGTGCTCCGGAGTGGGCGCTTCATAGGCCGGGACGGTGACCTCGGCGGCCTCCCCGGCCAGCCGGTTGCTGCTGCCCTTCACCCGCACATAGTAAGTCCCGGCGGCAAGGCCGGTGGTCTCCCCTTCGCCGCAGTCTTGCGGGTCGGAAAAGGCAACGCCCGTGGAATACTCCATCTCAGCGGTCGTGCCCGTGAGCTTTCCGTCCGTCCCGTCTGTGGAGGTGGGCGCGACCCCCGCCAGCCCAGTGGGAGCGGCGGGAGCGGCCGCCTTGGCAATGCTCCACGAGATGCTCTTGTTGCCCGCCGTGCCGTCCTCCCAGCGATAACCGCTCTCCGGCGTGGCGGTGGCGGTATAGTCCCCGGCGTCAGTGGCCTTGTGTCCGGTGATGGTATAGCCCGTCCCCTCGTTGACGCCCACCTGCTCCGCTCCCGTCCAGACCAGACCGGGATTGGCCTGAGGAACAGGGATCGCTGTCACATTGCCCACCGTCAGCGTAAAGGAAGCGGCGAGGTTTTCTCCCGACACCGTGTACGCCCCCGGCACTACGATCTCAATGCAGTATATGTTGTCGGGGATGGGGGTGGGGGTATCTTCGTCGGATGAGGTGGGAATAAGGATTTCCAGTGCTTCCCCGACATCGAAGTCAAATGTACCTGCACACAACCACAGGCCTGCGGCTTCATAGCAATCAAACCCTTCGTTGTATACCGCTTCGATGCCGTTCACCCGAAGGATCAGGGGGATCACATCTAACCCCAGCCCTGTCCCGCTGTAGGTCGTGTCCAGCGGTACATCAACTTCCGTCGCGCCGCTCGCTACCGTCATATTCTCCGGGGCAAGGCTTTCCAGCTTTACATTACTCCCTCCTGCCACTGGGATCGTCCAGTTTCCGTTTCCGTTGCGTACCAGCATCATGGTGGGCTGGGTAGCGTACGGGAGAAGGGTAAACGCGCCGTCATTGGACTGTGGCGCTTGGATATAGCACCACCCTTGAATGGGCAGGGCCGTGGACTGGGTATCGTCGAAGTTGGTGTGGCCGATGGCCACCTTGGCCGTCCCCGTCACCGCGCCGCTGATGGGCAGGGTCTGGCTCTTGTCCAGAATCAGGATGCCGCCGTTGCCGGTGAAATCGCCGAGGGTGGGCACTCTCCCCGCAAGGGCCTTGAGGTTCAGCTTCGCGCCGCTCGTCAGAAAGACGTCAACGCCGTTCAAGCTGTGGCTTCCGGCCTCCAGCTCCAGATTTCCCTTCTCCACCGACAGGCTGAAAAGGTTGGAAAAGGTTCTGGAAATCGCATAGTTGCTGTCATCCCGGTAATTCACGTGGGTCTGCGCCGCCCCCGCGCCCTCCACATCGGGGACATTGCCGTTGACGGTGACAGAGCCGGAGACGGTATAACGCGCCGCGTCGGGCAGGGTCACCTTTCCGTTGGGCGCGCCCACGGGGATGCGCTGCTGGCCGCCGCAGGCGTAGACCGTCCCCACGTCGCCGCTGCCCTCCACGTTGATGACCGCGTTGCCTCGAAAGACATTTTCCGGGCCGTTCTTATCCGGGCCGTTGTTGCTTTCCGTCATACCGCCCATGCACAGGTTGCCCGCGTAGATGTTCCCTGAACCGAAGGTGTTCTCATACTGGAGCGTGGTGCTCCCCTTGATGTAGATCCTCCCCACCTGACCGGGAGCAGGCACATCAAACGTCTCATAGTCGCTTTTGAGCAAGCCGCCGCAGAAAAGGTTGAAGGAGTGGCCGCCGCACGCCACATTTTCCAGCGTCAGCGTATGCCCGTTGGCCATAATGGAATTGCGGACGTTGGACGTAAAGGTTATGCTGGTATCCTTGAAGGTCACATCCGCGTTCAACAGGATGCCGTGGGCTCTAAGATAGACTTCTCCGCCCGTGATGGTCACGCTCTTATTGATGATCCACGGCGCCTCGTTGGTTGTTTGCACGGCGCCGCCGCCCGTGAGCCGGATCGTGTCCCCGTCCTTCACCTTGTCCTGCGCCAGAAGGTCGGGTAGGCTTCCCAGATCGGCAAGGGTGTGGGTCGTCCCCTCTTCCGCGGCGGCTCCCACCGGGAAAACCCACGGGGCAGCGAGGCAGACCGCTAATAAAAGTGCGACCAGTCTAAAAGGCTTTTTCATGGAATAAGCTCCTCCTCTTTTTGTTGGCGACACCGCCGTATTGCGCTTTTTTGTAACAATATCCATGATAAATTGTATCGTGGATACGGCCGCTTGTCAAGCGTATTCCCATGCCCATACCGCTAACGCGGCAGGTACGGCGTTGGCTACAGCCAGCTCCTCCCGGCGGAAGTAGTCGTGGATGGTCAGGCCGTATTCTCCGGCCAGCTCCGCCGTCTCCTCCCCCACCATACCGCCGCAGACAAACTGGGCCGGGCTTAGGCTGGAGAAAATGTCCGTCAGAGGACGTTCTCCGCTCCCCAATGGGGCATGGAGCATTCCGGACGCGGAAGCCACAGGCAGAGGCAATATTACGCAATCGGC
Organism: uncultured Oscillospiraceae bacterium; assembly: GCA_910584395.1. GTDB lineage: Bacteria > Bacillota > Clostridia > Oscillospirales > Oscillospiraceae > MGBC124762. The sequence goes on from CAJUAS010000030.1 coordinate 8,641, forward strand.
CCGGTGCAGGCCCTCCAAGGCGGTTTCTGCCGTCACCCCTTCATAGGGTGCGGCCTGATCCAAGGCATAGGTGTGGACGCTGTGACCCTCCTCGCTTAAAAGGGCGGCCAGCTTTTCCTGCCGCAGGTCGCCGCCCAGCACCCAGATCGTCCCTTCTCGTTTCATCGCTTGCTTCCCCCTTACACAAAGCCATCCTATTCGTGAGGGGCGGCGGCGGTGCGTAACCAGCGAAAAAAAGAGGACCGCGCCGGTATGGCGCAGCCCTCTGCCGCTTTTCCTCTCAGTCCGTCAGGATCAGGGACACGGGGCAGTGGTCGCTGCCATAGATCTCCGGGTGGATGGCTGCCTCCCTGATCCTGTCCCGCCAGCGTTCCGACATCAGAAAGTAATCGATGCGCCACCCTGCGTTGTTGTCCCTTGCGTGAAAACGGTAGCTCCACCAAGAGTATGCCCCGGTCAGATCGGGATGGGTGGCCCGGAAAGTGTCCACGAAGCCGCAGCTCAGCAAATCAGAGAATTTCTCCCGCTCCTCGTCGGAAAAGCCGGGGTTGCCCCGGTTCGGCCCGGGGTTTTTCAGGTCGATCTCCTGATGGGCCACATTCAGATCGCCGCAGAGGATCACCGGCTTCTTCCTGTCCAGCTTGGTCAGGTACTGCCGCAGGGCATTCTCCCAAGACAGGCGGTAGTCCAGCCGCTTCAGGCCGTCTTGGGCGTTGGGGGTGTAGACGGTGACCACATAGCAATCCGGCAGTTCCAAGGTGATGGCCCGGCCCTCGGTGGTGTGGTAGGCGTCGTCGATATCATAGGTGACGCTCAGCGGCTCAAGGCGGGTAAAGATCGCCGTGCCCGAATACCCCTTCTTGTCGGCGGAATTCCAAAAAAGCCGGTAGCCCGGCAGTTCCAAGTCGATCTGGTCGGGCTGGAGCTTGGTCTCCTGAAGGCAGAACACATCTGCATCCAAGGCGGCAAAGCTCTCCAAAAAGCCCTTGTTCATACAAGCCCGCAGGCCGTTGACATTCCATGATACCAGTTTCATGCGCTCTCCCTCCCCGGTGCAGACGGTGGATTTTTTTGCCGTGGGCCTTGATTTTCTTGCGGCGTTACAGTAGAATAGAAAGCGGAGACGCCGAAAGGCGGCAGGCCGCGGGGCGCTACCAACACCCCGCAGCCCTGTACAGAGTAGATAGGTACTCAGCACAGCAACAGTTCGTTGCACCACAGGCTCATTATACCCGCTCACTGTCATTTTTTCAAGTGCGGCGTGGTTTTTGGGCGTGCGTTCGCTTGGAATGACCGGCGGTGTTGAGGTTTATGCTCTCAACACCGCCTTTTTGCGTCTCCGACAACTGCCCAAGGGGTGGGGTCTTCTCTCCCCACCCTGCGGGCGGTTCGTTGGAGACAGAAAACAACACAAAAGGGAGGGTTTTGGCGGAACATTTTCAAGCGCTGATGCGTCATATAGTAGGTTGGAAAAATGTACAGTTCTTATATCTTAAGGAAATCTTTAGAATTTTACCGTATTGTAACTACCATCCTGCTTTTTCAAGTAGTATAATGTCAGTTGGTCGATCCCGCCGGGCCTGACCCGGCCGCAAGGATAAAAAGGAGGATATAACATGAGCGAAGAAAACACCGCAGTTGCTACCCCGGAGATTCCCGCCGCGGCCACGCCGCCGAAAAAATCAGCGGGCAAAAAGAAGAAAAAGGCGCGGAAGATCCGAAACGCCATCATCGCCGTGGTGGTCATCGCCGCCCTCGCCGTCGGGGGCTTTTTCCTTTGGAAATTCCTCAACAAGAAGGAAGAGGTAAACAGCGAGCTTCAGACCGCCATGGCCGATTGGGGCTCCATCTCCTCCACCGTTCAGGGACAAGGCAGCGCCCGGGCCAAGGAGTCCGCCGCCATCACCCTGACCCAGACGGGCACGGTGCAGCAGCTTTTTGTCAACGCCGGCGACATGGTAACGGCGGGCCAGCCCCTCTACACCATTTTCTCGCAGGCCGCCGAGGACGAAGTCCGCACCCGCCGGGACAACCTTGACGCCGCGCAGGAGCGCATCAGCGACGCCATGAAGTCTATGGCGGAGATCCAAAAGGACATCGCCGACCTTCAGGCCAAGCAGGGCAAGCTCACCGTCCGCGCTCCCTTTGCAGGCAAGGTCACCGAGGTGGAGAGTTTCACCGTCAACAAGCGTGTGGGCGAGGGAAGCAAGGTCTGCACGCTGGTCAACGACCGCAAAATGAAGCTCTCCCTCTATTTCAGCTACGCCTACGAAAACGCCATCTCTGTGGGCCAGAAGGTGGACGTTTCCATCCCCGCCGTGATGCAGTCTTACACAGGCAAGGTGGAGCAGATCAACAAGGTCCATTACATCACCCCCGAGGGCGCAGACCACTTTGAGGTCACCGTGTCCTTTGAGAATCAGGGTACGCTTACCGAGGGCATGACCGCCACCGCCGCCCTCACCGCCGCCGACGGCACGCCCATCTACCCCTACTCCGGCGGTCAGACCGAGTACTACGAGGTGCGTGAAGTGGTCACCGAGGTGGAAGGCCCCGTGGTCTCCTCCAACCTGCTGCGTTACGCCAACGTCAACGCCGGGGATGTACTTCTCACCCTCAGCTCGGACGCGCTGGACGAGCAGATCCGCACCCGCCGGGGCGATCTGGAGACCGCCCAGAAGAACATGGAAGAGCTGCAAAAGGGCGTGGATGACGCAGCTAAGGCGCTGGAGGACGCCCAGAAGGCTCTTGGCGACTTCAACGCCGTCTCCCCCATTGACGGCACGATCACCTCCTGCACTTTGGTGGAGGGCGCGGAGGTCAAGAGCGGCGACACCGTCATCACCATCTCTAACAACACCACCATGGTAGTCACCATCAGCGTGGACGACCGCAACATTGCCTACGTCAAGCCCGGCATGATGGTGAATCTCCAAAGCCAGTGGGGCGACGGCGGGATGTACACCGGCGTGGTCACCAAGATCGACATGTCCCTCTCCGGCGATTCTATGGGTACCGGCATGACCAACTACCCCGTTACCTTGGAGGTTGACAACTTTGACGGCTCTCTGATGGAGGGTATGTGGCTGAGCTACTCCTTCGTCACCAGCCAGTCGGACAACTGCATCGTCGTGCCCATGCAGAGCGTGAAGTACATCGGCGACGACACCGCCGTGGTCTTTATCCAAGCCGATTCCAAGCCGGACAACGCCGTGGATGTGGATATTCCCGAGACCATGCCCGGCCAGACCCCCACCTACCCCTCTGAAAAGGACGGCTTCTACGCGGTTCCTGTCACCACCGGCCTCAACGATAACTACAACGTGGAGATCAAGGAGGGCCTTGAGGGAGGCGAGACCATCTTCGTCAACTACTATGTGACCCAAGCTTGGGGTTAAGGTGAACGCCATGCTCATTGATATCAAGGACCTCTATAAGATCTATAACGAGGGCAAGGAAAGCGAGGTACGGGCCTTGGACGGCGTCTCCCTCCAGATCGACAAGGGGGAGTTCGTCTCCATCATCGGCCAGTCCGGCTCAGGCAAGTCCACCCTTATGAATATTTTGGGCTGTCTGGATATTCCCACCTATGGGGACTACCACTTGGACGGCACGGACATCACCGAGCTGACCGACCGCCAGCTGGCCCACATCCGCAATAAGCAGATCGGGTTTATCTTCCAAGGCTATAACCTCATCCCCGCCCTCAACGCCCGGGAAAACGTGGAGCTGCCCCTCATTTATCAGGGTCTCTCCGGGGAAAAGCGCCGGGAGCGCAGCGAGGAGGCGCTGGAGCGGGTGGCCATGTTTGACCGGGCCGACCACAAGCCCAGCGAGATGTCCGGCGGCCAGCAGCAGCGCGTCGCCATCGCCCGGGCCATTGCCACCCGTCCCCCCATTATCATGGCCGACGAGCCTACCGGCGCTTTGGACTCCAAAACAGGCCGGCACGTGCTGGAGATCCTCCACTCCCTCCACGAGGAGGGCACTACCGTGATCCTGATCACCCATGACAACGGCATCGCCGCCACCGCCGAGCGCATTGTCCGCTTGGCTGACGGCAAGATCGTAGCCGACGGGCCAAGAGAGGAGGTTGGACTGTGAATATCCGTCAAGCATTGAAGATGGCCGTCAAGTCCATCTCTTCCAATAAGGCGCGCTCCTTCCTCACCATGCTGGGCGTCATCATCGGTCTGGCGGCGGTCATCATTCTGGTAAGCTATTCCAGCGGCCAGAATCTGGCCATGAAAGCGTATTATGAAAGTCAGGGTACGAACGTCCTCACGGTCAGCGCCAGTGACTGGAACTCCTCCCGCGACATCGGGCAGGAGCTGTACGACTACTGTCAAGGGCTGGACGAGGTAGTGGGCATCACCCCCAACGGCCAGATCTGGAACGACATGACCATCACCTACGGTGCGAAAACGCTGACCCGCAACAACCGCAATGGCATGATGGGCGCTGTGGTGGTCGGCGGCGGCGGGGTCATGGTCGATGGCGGCGGCCAGCAGGAGGATCACTACCCCACCATCTATCTGGGCAACGACCAGTTCGGCCTGTGCAACAACTACCAGATCGCCAAGGGCCGTGAATTCAGCTATCTGGAGATTGAGAAAATGAGTCAGGTGTGCGTCCTCGGCTCAGATACGGCAGAGTATCTCTTCTCCTTCTCCGACCCCATTGACAAAACCATCAACATCAACGGCCGGCCCTTCCGGGTCATCGGAGTCTACGAGAGCAAGGCCGCCAAGGCTACCTTGGGTAAGGACGATGAAAACTCCTATTGGATCAAGGACTCCATCAAACGGCAGGATAGGCTTCTGCTCCTTCCCAGCACCATGACACGGTATTTCAACAACAACCAGTCCATCGACCAGTACACCGTCAAGGTCAAGACCTCCGACGGCATGAAGGAGGTCGTCACCGCCCTGAACGGCTTTCTCCCCACCATCGTCAACCAGTACACCGGCTATTTTTATGTGGACAACCCAAATGAGTGGAAGGAAAACCAGCAGGAGGCCGACGATATGCAAAGCCGCTTCCTTGGCGGCATCGCCGCCATCTCCCTGCTGGTGGGCGGCATCGGCATCATGAACATCATGCTGGTCACCGTTACCGAGCGCACCCGTGAGATCGGCATCCGCAAGGCCATCGGCGCGGAGCGAAGAAGCATCATTATTCAGTTCCTCATTGAAGCCGCCATGATTTGCGGCATCGGCGGTTTGTTTGGAATTGCCGTAGGATACATAGGAACGATGATCATCACAAAAATGTCCTTTGGTCTGGTCATCATGCCCGGCAGCGGCATTACCATCGGCGCGTTCGCCATCTCCGTTGCCCTTGGCATTATCTTTGGCCTCTACCCCGCTATCAAAGCCTCCGCCCTCCAGCCGGTGGAAGCCCTGCGGGCGGACTAAATTCAGGAGGGATACGCAAATGAAGAGAACAAAATGGATCGCTTTGCTTCTGGCGGTGAGTCTGCTGGCCGGGATGGCCACCACCGTCTCCGCCGCCGGGGCTGCCCCCATCGCCCCCGCCTTTACCGATATCGCCGACCCTGACGTGGCCGAGAGTGCCGACCTTCTGCGCCTGCTGGGCATCGTCAACGGCACAGGCGGCACGTCCTTTTACCCCCAAGGAACGCTCACCCGCGCTGAGTTCTCCAAAATGGCGGTGGAGCTGCTGGGCGAGGGGGACAAGGCCGCGTCCCAGATGAACCGCACCATCTTCCGTGACGTGCCCTCCACCCACTGGGCACGGGGCTACATCCACGTTGCCGCCCAGACCACCACCGGCGGCGAGGGCAGCAAGACCGCCCTCATTCGCGGGGACGGCGCGGGCTGCTTCCGCCCCAACGAGGCCATCACCTTTGCCGAGGCCACCACCATCCTCATGCGGGTGCTGGGTTACAGCGACGACACCGTGGGCTTTGGCTCTGATTGGTATGACGGCTACCTCTCCTCCGCCGCCCAGATCGGCCTCACCGACGGCGTGTCCGCCGCCCCTCTGGCCTCCATCTCCCGGGGTGACGCCGCCGTCCTCTTCGCCAACGTTCTTTACACCGCGCCCCGCGGGGGCAAGGACGTGTTCCTTGTGTCCTCTCTGGGCGGCTCGATCACCGAATCTCAACTGGTGCTGGAGGTGAAGGGTCAAACCACCTCGGACGGCGGCTGGGCTCTGCGTACCGCAGAAAAAAGCTATCGCACCCACCGGGGCAACCTCTCCACCTCCTATCAGGGCCAGCGCTGCAAGCTGGTTCTGGACAAGGACGGAGACGTGCTCGCCCTCCAGCGGGACACGGACTACACCACCCGCACCATTCGCATTTTGGAGGCCGAGGCCCGTTACGTCATGGCGCAGGGTCAGGAGCAGGTGCTGGTTGACCCCTCCACCCCCGTCTATCAGAGCGGCCAGAGCCAGTCCACCTACGGCGAGACCTACGCCAAGCGGATGCCCTACGGCACCAGCGCGGTGTTCTGCTATGACAAGGCCGGCTCTCTCCAATCCATCTATCTTCTAATCGGGGACGGCAACGCCACCACCGCTGTGGCCCTCCCCGGCACTGATCCCTTCCGTCCCCTCTTCTCCTCCGTCACCCCCACCGTTTACAAAAACGGCGTGCCCTCATCCCTTTCCGCCGTAGAGCCTTACGACGTGGGCACATTTGACGGCAGCGCAGACGTACTTAATCTCTCTGACCGCAAGGTGACAGGCGTCTATGAAAACGCCGCACCCAGCGCCGTCAGCCCCAGCGTCATCACCGTCATGGGCGCACAGTTCAACGTTCTGGACTGCGCTTTGAAGGATCTGATGAGCTTCAAGCTGGGCGACCGCATGACCCTTCTTCTGGACATGAACAACAATGTGGCCGGAGTGGTCTCCCCCGACGCAGTGTCCGGCGAACCTCTGGGCGTCGCCACCATCGAGGGCAACAACGAGTCCGGCTATCAGGCCACGGTGGAGCTGGCCTACGGCATCACCGTCAAGGGCAAGGTCTCCTCCTCCGTCACTGCCGTGGAACGCGCTCCCGGCCGTCTGGTGAGCGTGGCTTCTTTTGAAAGCGGCCACCTGCGTCTTACCGTCGTTCCCGCCGACGCCGCACCCGGCGCATGGCGTCCCTCTGCAGGCAAGCTGGGCAGTCTGAATGTCTCCCCGCAGGCCGCGATCTATGATAAAGCGGGCAACAGCCCCCTCACTCGCGTGTCCCTCTCCCAAGTCACCGCCGATTCCATCTCCGCAAACCAGATCACCTACTATCACACCGACAACAGCGGCAGCGTGGACATCATCCAGTTGGATGACGCCACCGGCGAGTGCTACATCTACGGCATTCTGACCAAGGGGGAAAATATGTTTTCCTCCGGCTCTGCCGGTCTGTCCACCTCCAACCCCACGGTCTATGTAAAGAATGCCAAGGATTCCCTGCACATGATCTCCACCCTCTCCGCCATTGGCGCAGAGAACAGCTTTGTGGGCATCGCCGGCGGCACTTCCAACATTGACGGCGTCAGCCGTCTGGGCCGCACCGTCACCCTTCGCTCTCAGGCGCGCATCCGCCGCACCGCCTTTACCGAGGACACCGTCACTGTCAATGGCGCGGTCTATCCTCTGGCGGCCAACATCGACGACTGCTGCTATAACGCCAAGTCCAAGACATGGTTCTCCTCTTTGGATGAGGCTCTGGCGTACACCAACGCCCTTACAGTCTACTTTGACCGCTCCCCTGCTCAGGGCGGCAAGGTTCGTCTGGTGGTCGTGGAGTAAGCTCTGGATCGGTTCAAAAGCGGGAGGGCGTCGGCCCTCCCGCTTTTTTCTTGACAGGCGTGTTATAATGGTGTATACTTCCCTTTCCGGTCAGGAGGTGAGCGTATGGCCCACAGCGAAAAGCGGGTGGTGGCAAAAAACCCAAAAGCATACCACGACTATTTTATCGAGGATACCTTTGAAGCGGGCGTCGCCCTCGCAGGGACGGAGGTCAAGTCCATCCGTCTTGGCAATGTGAACCTGAAGGATTCCTTCTGCGTCATCAAAGAAGGCCAGCTCACCCTGTTGGGCGTCCACATCTCCCCCTACGAAAAGGGCAACATCTTCAACAAAGAGCCCCGCCGCCCCCGGCAGCTTCTCATGCATAAACGGGAGATCAACCGTTTGGGGGCGAAGATGCAGCAGGACGGTTACGCTCTCATTCCCCTGTCGGTGTACTTTTCCGGAGCGCGGGTGAAGATCGAGCTGGGGCTTGCCAAGGGCAAAAAGCTCTATGACAAGCGGGATTCCGCCGCCCAGCGGGACGCCAAGCGGGAGATCGACCGCAGAATGAAGGAACAACGGACGCGCTGACGCGTCCGACAGTAAAAGGAGTGTTGAAAATGGCAAATCCTACCTTTACCATCACCATGGAAAACGGCGGCGTCATGTCCGGGGAGCTTTACCCCGACAAAGCCCCCAATTCGGTGAACAATTTCATCGCCTTGGCCCAGTCCGGTTTCTATAACGGCCTCACCTTCCACCGGGTCATCCCCGGCTTTATGATCCAAGGCGGCTGCCCCAAGGGCACGGGCACGGGCGGGCCGGGGTACTCCATCAAGGGCGAGTTTTCCGGCAACGGCTTCAAGCAGAACGATCTGGTTCACGACCGCGGCGTGCTGTCCATGGCCCGGGCTATGGCCCCCAACTCCGCCGGAAGCCAGTTCTTCATCATGGTGGAGAAAGCGCCCCATCTGGACGGCCAGTACGCCGCCTTCGGCAAGGTGCTGGCGGGCATGGACGTGGCCGACGCCATCGTCTCGGTGCGAACGGATTTCCAAGATAAGCCTCTGGAGGCCCAGCGGATCGCCACCGTCACCATTGACACTCACGGCGAGACCTACCCCGCCCCGCAGAAGGTATAACTGCCCCAGCCAAGAAGAACTACGTTTGCTTGACCTGTTTTCACCCACTCGCGGCGGCTCACGCCGCCGCTTCACGGGGCCGTACCGGTTTCGACGGGGGTATGGAGGCGGGAATAGCGGGCGGATGCGCCTAACATCCTTAAAATGGGCAACTTATAAATTAAAGAACAACGATAACGTAGTTCTCGCTGCCGCTTAATTAGCCGCAGCCATCCGCGCCGGAGGGGCCACGGGCCGGCAAGGGTGTCATCTTAGTGGCGTCCGTGAGCGCGTTAAGAGTTGCGCGCGCCATGCACAATGACTCTACCAAGCCCTGCAGCGTGACGGCTCGCGTCAGGGCAAGGGAATGTAAATAACCGTCTGCGCCCGGAGAAGTTCCCGTTAAAGTGCTTTCGGACAGGGGTTCAACTCCCCTCGGCTCCACCATCAGGCAAGCCATGAAACCATCTCGGTTTCATGGCTTTCCTTTATACTGGCGATGCTATACGAGTTGACCGAAAAGGCCGAGAGGCAGAAAGCCTTGACAACCCAGCGCTCACCATGCTCCTATCTGCACAGGAAAGCGTTTTGGAGGGAATACTGAATAATGACGCTTTTCGTGGGCGAGGACTGACAGGGCGATTCTTGTATAGTAAGCCTAACTCAATGATGGGACACCGCCCCTTTGATACCCCGGCAATACAGGATAGTTTAAGCGAGGGCTATGAGCAAGTCCTCCTTGCTCTATTCTCCCTGCCATACCCTGACCCGGATATGCCAATCATCAAGCTGGGACCTGATGCTTTGGCCGTATATAGACAGTTTTCGGAGAAGATAGAGCGCCGACTATTGACCGATTTTGAGGATATGCCCGATTGGGGCGGTAAATGTGCAGGGTCAGCCTTACGGATCGCCGGCATTTTGCACTGTGTAGAAAATCGATCCGCCCCCAGCAAAAACCCTGTATCAGAGCGCACAATGAAGCGGGCAGTAAAAATTATGAGTTACTTCATAAAGCATGCCCAGTATACCTATTCCGTTATGGGAGCCGATAAAACACTCCATGAGGCCCGGTATATTTTACGGCGTCTGGAAAAACAGCCCATGCGTGAACTGACAAAGAGCGCTATATATCACCTTTGCAGAAACAAAAACTTCAAAAAAGCAGATGATATAATCCCGGCTTTGGACCTGTTGATTGAATATGGTTATCTGAAAAGGAGGAGTTATTATCAGGCGACAGGCGGACGACCCAGAAGTGATAGTTATCTGTTAAACCCAATTTACTTTGGAGAATAATCCATACCATATGGCTTTTAAGGCTTAAATGTAAAAATCGTTTTTTCCTTTTGAGCCATAAAAACCATAAAAAGGACCATGCTATCCCAACCGGGCAGCATGGTCCTTTTGTGCGATACTTTATGGTGTCAAAAGTACTTCCATCCGCTTTAGTAGAGCCAGAAATGTTCCTTCCCTTATTGCCTGTCCCCATAGTCCATCACAAAAGCGCTCCTGTCGGACATAGCAGGTCAGGATTGCCTTTGCCAATTTGAAATCAGCAGTATCAATTTTCTTCGTCAACTCATTATTCATCGCCAAGCCATATTCCCGCAAGGTGTCTCCATAAGCGAAATCTATTAAATTGCTATTGGAAACATCGTCAATAAATTTCAGAAATTGAGGCTCATAGACTGGATACGGCATAGAGAAAGTTCCATCTTCCAGTTTTCTGCTTTTCTCCCATCGGTAAGCAGTTTCTACATGGACTGCTTCAAAGTAGGGTATGTACCCTCGTATCTGTCCGAACTCTGCATAGCCATCCATAGTTTTTTCCATATCAATACCTCTTTCTTTGCATTTGTATTATATCACATAGAGGCCGGTTTCTTCCATGCCAACTTCGGAACATCTTGCAGTTGGGGAATGACGCAGGATAAGGCCGCCCTCCATTCCATTACTTTCGCTTCGGTACTTTTCCTGTTTTGACCGCTGGGTGAGGATACGCAAATGTAGGGGATAGCGGAATTTTTGAAAAAGCGTTTGAAATACTTATAGGCATCTTTGCTGTGAAATATGAGTAGTTTTATGTTGGGGTATTTGGCTAAGCAGAGGGGAAGGTCATTGGGCCTTTCGCTTATTAAATCTCTGTCACTGGAAGTATCCCGCACCGCAGACTCTAATACATCCCAAAGTGCGATATGGTACTTGCTCAGCAGGGTTTCTTTGGCGGTCTCTGATTGCTCTATCTTTTCGCCACATGCCAAAAAGAGCAGCTCCCAAAAGCGATTGGAAGGGTCGGCGTAATACTTCTTTAAGGACAGGGAAGTTTGTCCGGGGAGCGTTCCCAAGATAAGGACTACTGAACTTTTGTCAATGTGTGCAGGCAATCCGTAAAGTCGTTTTGGTAAAGGGTTATTCATGTATACCACCTCGTTATTAGGCTACGCATAGCCTAATAGTACCACACATAGCCTACAAAAGCAAAGAAAATCCCTTATGCTTAATGGCACAAGGGAGGAAAATCTATGAATACAACAACTGCTGTGAGGGATCGGATATTGCGGCTCTGCCACGAGAGGAACATTACAACAAACAACTTAGCTACAATATCCGGCTTGCCGCCATCGTCTATCAAGAACATTCTTTATGGCAAGAGCCTTAACCCTAAAATCATCACCATTAAAATGATTTGCGATGGGCTGAATATCACGCTTGCCGAGTTTTTCAACACACCTGAGTTTGATAATTTGGAACAAGAGTTGAAATGAAGTATACTACATAGTAGCTTATCTTCAATGATTACATTTACAATCCATTTCATATCTGTTATACTTGGAATATCGAAAACATTAGATATTTGTAATAAGCAGGGATTTCTATGAAAAAAAGAGATACATGTAATATTGTGCAAGCACATAAACGCATATTTGAAGCTCACCGCCTTTGGCATCAAGCATTAGACTGTTATTTTGATCCCGAAGGCTTTAGAACAAATATAAATGCGGCTATCCAAGCACTAAGGAATGTAACTTTTGCAATTCAAAATGCAAAGCAGAATATTCCGAATTATGATACATGGTATCCTGCTTGGCAAACTCGTCTTAAAGAAGATAAAGTTATGCATTGGTTGTGTGATGCGAGGACGGATATAGTCCACAAAAAAGACTTGGAAATGTATAGTCAAGCTACCGTAACTGTTCGTTGTTATGAAACAATCCTTAAAGCTACTGTCGAATTCCCTCCATTCCTTTCTGGTAAATCAATTCTTAAATACCTTATTGACGAAGATATTATTGACTGCAATTGGGGTAACTTAGATGCATATGCAGTCATTGAGCGACGCTGGATTGTAAATGATTTTCCTGAACATGATATCTTATATTATTTAGCTTATGGCATAGGCCAATTACTTTTATTGGTGAAAGAGGCCCATGAGAACGCTCAAAAAAATATAGATTCATGTAGCGTAGTAGATACACTACATCCTCTTTCACTTGATACAAACAGCATTCCAAAATGTATGTGTTTTGCAGAAAAGCCAATGCATGAAACAATGGGGCTATCAGATTTCATTTATAGGCAATACTCTATAAGGGAAATGTCTCCTAATCAAAAAATTGATAAAGCTATGAGGCGTAGATATAAAAAAGTTTTTAGTAGCGGAGTCATTCCAACTACCACTGACCCTTTTGAATTTGGGGAAATCCTTTTTAGAACGGCTAAAGATATCTTGAAAAGGGATGGATATCATATTAACCTTCTCTTTACTCAATCACCAGACCTAAAGTGGACTATGACAAGCCCAATGTTTGAAGATCAAGTATCGAAACATATCTTCTGGAATGATGTGGCTACTCGAGTAAAAGCAGATGGCATTATTTCCATAGTATTTCTTGGAGAGTGCTGGGTTGGCTCTTCTGAAGTAATGCGTGAAACAGGCTTGCGTGCAGCACAACAACCGAATCGGAAAGAAGCACTAACTGTTGATATTTTTACTTCCGAATTGCAATCAAAATCACTACAAGTACTGTTCCATAAAAACAAACTTGGAAAAATTATTTTTGATGGTGAAACTAGAGATTATGATAACGATATGTCAGTGGGATATATAAAACCAATTGCAGATATTTGGATTGAGAATGCAAATATAAAGGAAGATTTATAGTGAGCCATTCTACGGAATCTTTTGTGGCCTGTTGCGACCATGAAATATAATTATCCTCTGTTGTTATTTACATCTAATGTTAAAGCAAATCCCCAAATGAAACAGGTATAGTTCTTATTTGGGTCAATTCGCTCCACCACGAAAAGGCCGCTTTGCTGTGACAAAACCACAGCAAAGCGGCCTTTTATACCCGTTTCAAGGTCAAACACGAAACATCTTCCCACATGGTACACACGGTTGGTACACTCCGTCTTCCCTATCTCGCGTTCAACCTTTGCACACGGAATTGCACACAAATATATCCCGGTTTCTTCCTTTGATTCAAGTAAAAAAAGAGGACGCTTACGCGTCCTCTTTTTGGAGGCGACACCCAGACTCGAACTGGGGGTGGAGCTTTTGCAGAGCTCTGCCTTACCACTTGGCTATGTCGCCACAGTCTCATTGTATGCGCCGGGTATTGCAATGATGAAAAAAATTGGAGCGGGTGACGAGGCTCGAACTCGCTACCTCCACCTTGGCAAGGTGGCGCT
>CAJUAS010000031.1 GCA_910584395.1 uncultured Oscillospiraceae bacterium
TGGATAGAGTGACTGGCTACGAACCAGTAGGTCGGGGGTTCGAATCCCTTCAGCCGTACCAAATCCCGGACACATCTCAGGATGTGTCCGGGATTTGCTTTTTCCTCTATTCATGCCCTGCCACGCCGGGGATGTTCAGCAGCTCAGAAGGGCAGGTTCAGACCGCCGGTGATCTTCTGCATCCCCTCCGCCGCGGCGGTCTCGGCGTTGCGAAGCGCCTCGTTGACGGCGGCGATGACCATGTCTTGCAGCATCTCCACATCCTCGGGGTCAACGGCTTCGGGGTCGATCTCCAGCGCGGTGACCTCCCGCTTACCGCTCACTGTGGCGGTGACCACGCCGCCCCCCGCCGTAGCGGTATAGGTGGCGTTTTCCAGCTCCTCCTGCATTTTCTGCATATCTTCCTGCATCTTCTGGGCCTTTTTGATCATGTTCATGTTAATGCCGCCGCCCATTCCGCCCATGCCGCGGCTTCCAAATCCCTTTGCCATTGTACGTTCCCCTTTCCTTAATTACTGCCCATCGTCCAGCTGCTGGCCGATGGCAAACAGATCCTCCATATTTCCCGCCTTGGGCGGGGGCGCAGACACGCTCACTGTGATGCTCCGCCCTAACCGTGCCGCCGCCGCTTGGGCGATCACGTCCAAGATCTCCGGCTTGTCGATCATCGCCTTGGTGACGCTCACCTTGGCCTCCAGCGTCAGCGTATCTCCCGCCAACACCCCTGTAGTCATGGCCGGGTTGGACACGAAGGGCCACACCGCCGGGGAGAGGAGGGGCTTCAGGCCGGGCAAAAGCGCGGGCCAGAAGCCGTCGTCTGCGGCAGCGGCAGGGGTCGGCGCAGCCGCCGGAACGGGGGGCTGCTCTGCCGGAACGGGGGGAGCTTCCTCTTCCCAAGGAGGCGGCGCATCGTCCTCGTCAGCGTCCTGAGGCAAAGGCGCGGGCTTCTCCGACTGCTTGGGCTGCGCCGCCGGGGCAGGCGCGGGGTAGGACATCATGGTCTCCAGCCGGGCCACCCGGGCGGACAGGCCCAGCGCGCTGCCGTCCAAGCTCTCGTCCCCCAGACGGATGAAGCAAAGCTCCGCATCGGTGCGGGGGTTTGCGCTGGCGCTCAGCGCCGCCAGCGTCTCTTGAAGCACCGTCAGCATCTGAATGAGCCGCGGCGCGGTGAGCTGCTCGGACAGGCTTCGCAGCGTCGCGTCGTCATAGCCCCCTGTGAGCAGCGAGGACGCCGCCTGCGGCGCTGTCTTGCGGATGAGCAGGTCGCGGCACAAGGCGGACAACTCGCCCAGAAGGGTCTTGATATCCTTTCCCGCCCCGTAGAGCCGTCCCAGCGTACTCAGGGCCGCGGCGGTGTCCCCGGAGGCCAGACTGCCCAGCAGCTTGGCCGTCTCCACGTTGCCCATCATGCCAAGTGCCTGAATAATGGCGGCCTCGTCCACCGTGCCGCTGCCTGCGCGGCACTGATCCAACAGGGACAGCGCGTCCCGCATCCCCCCCTCCGCCAGCCGGGCCAAAAGGGCCGCGCCGCCGGGGGTGAGGTCGATCTTTTCCTGCCCGGCCACCCATGCGAGCCGCCCCTCGATATCGCCGGGCAAAATGCGCTTGAAGGCAAACTGCTGGCAGCGGGACTTGATGGTGGCGGGGACTTTGTGAAGCTCGGTGGTGGCCAGAATGAACATCAAATGCTCCGGCGGCTCCTCCATGATCTTCAAAAGGGCGTTGAAGGAGGAGGCGGAGAGCATATGTACCTCGTCGATGATATAGACGCGCTTTTTCACGCTGCCGGGGGTGTACACCGCTTCCTCCCGCAGGGCGCGGATGTAGTCCACGCCGTTGTTGGAGGCCGCGTCCAGCTCCACCACGTCTAAAATAGCGCCGCTGTCCAGTCCTGCGCAGGCGTCGCATTTGTTGCAGGGGTCGCCGTCGTTGGGGTTGCGGCAGTTCACCGCCTTGGCCAGAATTTTGGCGCAGGTGGTCTTGCCTGTGCCCCGCGTCCCGGTAAACAGGTAGGCGTGGGACAGCGTCCCGTCCGCCACCTGCCGGCGAAGGGTCTGGGTGATATGCTCCTGCCCCACCACCTCCTCAAAGGTCTTGGGCCGGTATTTGCGGTAAAGGGCCTGATACAATGTCCACACCTCCCCGGTGAGTTCCATAAAAATGCCCGGTTGCAGGGCACGGCCGCACACCGGCCTTTGAAGCTCCTTTTCCCCCCGTTACCTCCACAGCCAGCTCGGGTCCGGCGCCCTCGCGGCACAAGCGGTTGACCGCTTAGTGCTGCTTGGTTCCCCACCTGACACGATTCACAGCTCCGCCTTGCGCGAGACCGATCCTTCATCGCCGCTTATGGAGGGCAGACGAAACAAAAAGAGTCCGGGGGCCGGGATTCATCCCTGCTGGAGCGGGTTGCAGGTACAGGGCACCGCTAACTCCCCGATTAGTGCGACCTTGCCCCGCAACCGGGCGGGGTAAGATAAAGCTATTATACACCATTCTTCCCCGTTTCGCAATCCCCAATTCGCACAGAAGGCGGGGGTTAAAAGTCGGCGCAGATGTGGTATAACATTCTTTTATCCGACACCGGAACGACAGCTTTTGCACAGAGAGGGACGTGACGCTTTGTGAATATCATCATCGTAGGCGACGGCAAGGTGGGTGAGGCGCTGGCCCGGCAGCTCTCCGCCGAAGGGCACGACATCACCATGGTGGACTCCAATCCTCAGGTACTCACCCAGAGCGCCGACCGCATGGATATTATGGCTGTGGTGGGCAACGGCGCGTCCATGTCCACCCTGCGGGAGGCGGGGGCGGAACACGCGGGGCTGCTCATCGCCGCCACCAGCCGGGACGAGCTGAACCTGTTGACCTGTCTCACCGCCAAAAAGCTGGGCACTGCCCACACCATCGCCCGCATCCGCAACCCGGAGTATTCCGATCAGGTGACAGGGATGTATGACGAGCTGGGCTTTTCCCTCACCGTCAACCCGGAACACGCCGCCGCGTTGGAGGCCTATCAGCTTCTTCAATTTCCCTCCATCCTCAAGCGGGAATCCTTCGCCAAGGGCCGGGTGGAAATCGTGGCCGTCCCGGTGGCCGACCGCTCCAAGCTGGACGGCATCCCCCTTCACAAGCTCTATGAGATCGCCCGGGTCAACGTGCTGGTGTGCGCGGTGGAGCGGGACGACGGGGTGCATATCCCCGGCGGCTCTTTCGTGCTTCAGGGGGGCGACACCATTTTCGTTACCGCCGCGCTGGAGGATCTGGCCCAGTTGGTACGCAATCTGGGCTTAGTGGAGCATAAGGTGCGCGACCTGCTGATCATCGGCGGCTCCCGCATCGCCTTCTATCTGGGCAAGCGGTGTTTGGAAAGCGGGATGAACGTCAAGATCATCGAGCAGGATCACGACCGCTGCCTCCATCTGGCCGAGGCCCTCCCCAACGCCATCATCATTGAAGGGGACGGCTCCCGGCAGGACGTTCTGGACGCCGAGGGGATCACCAGCTACGACGCGGTCATCACCCTCACCGGCATGGACGAGGAAAACTTGGTGCTGTCCATGTTCGCCCACCATCTGGGGGTGGGGAAGGTCATCACCAAGATCAACCGCATGGAATACACCGACCTCTTCCGCAAGGTGGGGCTTGGCTCGATCATCAGCCCCAAGGCCCTGTGCTGCGCCAACATTGTGCGCTATGTGCGGGCCATGTCCTCCGCCCACAAGCAGGACGGCGGCAGCTTCCTCACCCTCCACTCCATCGTGGACGGGCAGGTGGAAGCCATGGAGTTCCGGGTGGGGGAGACCACCCGTTACTGCGGCCGGCCCTTGAAGGACATCCCGCTGAAAAGCGGCATTCTGATCTCCTGTATCACCCACAACGGCAAGACCATCCTCCCCAAAGGCGACAGTAAGTTCTACCCCGGCGACACTTTGATCGTGGTCACCGGGGAGGGGCGGGCCATCAGCGATCTGGGCGACATTTTCGCAGAGTAAGGGAGGGCCGCCGAATGAACCACCGCATGATCGGGAAGCTTTTGGGCTTTCTTTTGCTGCTGGAATGTATGTTTTTGTTCCCCTCCGTCATTGTCTCCGCCCTTTATCACGAAGAAACCGCCATGCGCGCGGTCTTTCTCACCATGGTCATCGCCGCCGCCCTTGGCGGCGCGCTGTGGCTGGCCGGACGAAAGGCGGAGCGTCATTTTTATGCCCGGGAGGGAATGCTGGTCACGGCGTTGGGCTGGATCGTCCTCTCCGCCGTGGGGGCGCTGCCCTTTGTCATCGCCGGGGAGATCCCCAGCTATGTGGACGCCCTCTTTGAAGTTATCTCCGGCTTCACCACCACCGGCGCTTCCATTTTGACCGCGGTAGAGCCCATGTCCAAGGGGCTTCTGTTCTGGCGTTCCTTTACCCACTGGCTGGGCGGCATGGGTATTTTAGTGTTCCTTCTGGCCATCGTCCCCATGGGCGGCAAGGGGGGCGGGTATTCCGTCCACCTCCTGCGGGCGGAAAGCCCCGGCCCAAGCGTGAGCAAGTTAGTACCCAAAATGCGGCAGACCGCCGCCATTTTATACGGCATCTACATTGCCCTCACCGTTATCAACGTCCTCTTCCTGCTGGCGGGAGGGATGCCCCTTTTTGACAGCCTCTGCACCGCCTTCGGCACGGCGGGCACAGGCGGCTTCGGTGTTAAAAACGACTCCATGGCTTCCTACTCCCCTTATATCCAAACCGTCTGCACCGTGTTTATGGCTCTGTTCGGGGTGAATTTTTCCGTCTACTTCCTCATTCTCCTTCGCAAATTTAAGCAGGTCTTGCACAACGAGGAGCTTTTGCTCTATGTGGGCATTATGCTCTCCGCCATCGCCGTGATTACTTGGAACATCACTTCCCTGTTTTCCAGCGTGGGCGAGGCCCTGCACCACGCCGCCTTTGCCGTCTCCAGCGTGATGACCACCACCGGCTTTGCCACCGAGGACTTCAACCTCTGGCCGGAGCTTTCCCGCACCATTTTGGTGGTGCTGATGGTCTGCGGCGCGTCGGCGGGAAGCACCGGCGGCGGCATTAAATGTGCCCGCCTGCTTCTTCTTGCCAAGTCTCTGCGCGCCCGGATGCGCCAAATGCTCCACCCCCGCAGCGTCAATCTGGTGCGGGTGGACGGCCGCGCCGTGGGGGAGGAGATCCTCCAAGGGGTCAACACCTATATGTCCGCCTACTGCGCCATCGCCGTGGTCTCCTTCCTCCTTTTGTCGCTGGACAGTCTTTCTATGGAGACCAATCTGACCGGTATGCTGGCCTGCCTCAACAACATTGGCCCCGGTTTGGCTCTGGTTGGCCCTACAGGCAATTACTCCTGCTTTACCGCCCTATCCAAGATCGTGCTGATGGTGGATATGCTGGTGGGGCGGCTGGAAATCTTCCCCATCCTTATTTTGCTCTCCCCCAGAACTTGGCGGAAGGCGGGGTAATCCCCCTGCTGTTTGCTGAAAAAAGAACCGGGACGCGGTGCGTCCCGGTTCTTTGCGCTTGAAAGGATCACTGAAGCGGTTTGCCTTGGGCATCGAAGAGGGGCAGCTTCTCCAAAAAGAGGATGTCATCCCGCTTGGCGGCGTCCCCCTCGGCCAAAATGGCCATGCGTCCTACCACATTGCCGCCCGCCTGCTCCACTAAATTCTCTACCGCCGCCAGAGAGCCGCCGGTGGAGATCACGTCGTCCAAAATGAGGATGCGCTTGCCCTTCATCTTCTTGGCGTCCGCCCCGTCCATGTAGAGCTTCTGCTCTCCCTCGGTGGTAATGGAGCGATCCACCGCTTCAAACACCCCGTCCATATAGGCTTTTTTCTTCTTCCGCACCAGAAAATACTCGTTGCGGCCGCTCTGGCGGGCCATCTCGTGGATGAGGGGGATGGCCTTGGCCTCGGGGGCGACCATGTAGTCGAACTCCGGGGCGAGCTTCAAAAGGTCGCGGGCGCAGGCGCAGGTCAACTCCACATCGCCGAAGATGACAAACGCGCCGATCATCAGGGTGTCGCTGATGGGACACAGGGGCAGATGGCGCTTCAGCCCTGCCACTTGTATTTCATAGGTCATGAGAAATCCTCCTTGCTTTTTGGTCATTTTTCATTATATACCCTCTCTTCTGCCCTGTCAATTTGGGGAATCCTTTTCTATCATTTTTTGTCAAATCGTGGTATGCTTTAAATATCTCTTTCCGCCCCTTGGCGGAAAATGAAAGGGAGAAAAACATGGAAAAGATTTTTAAGCTCAAAGAGAACGGCACCACCGTTCGCACAGAGATCGTGGCAGGTCTGACCACGTTCATGACGATGGCTTACATCATCGCCCTGAACCCCAACCTGCTCACCGGTTTCGGTGCGGCAGGCGCAAACCTCTGGAACGGCGTGTTCCTTGCCACCTGCATCGCCTCTGCCATCGCCATGTTCGTCATGGCCTTCGCGGCCAACAAGCCCTTCTGCCTCGCCCCCGGCATGGGCCTCAACAGCTTCTTTGCCATCGTGGTGACCAACATTGTGTCCATCACCGGCATGAGCTATCTGGCCTCTTTCCAAGCGGCTCTGGTGCTCATCCTCATTGAGGGCGTCATCTTCCTGATCCTGTCCCTCCTCAACGTCCGGGAGAAGATCGTGGAGGCCATTCCTTACGGCGTGCGGATGGGTATCGCCCCCGCCATCGGCCTGATGCTGATGAACATCGGCTTTGGCTCTAACGCGGGCATCTACTCCGAAAACGGCGGCCCCTTCTTCGTCATGCGCGACTTCTTCGGCGCTCTCACCGCCGACGCCGCCAGCAAGACCATGGGTTCCGGCTATTCCGCCATGGTTCTGTCCGTTGTGACCATGTTCATCGGTCTGTTCGTCATCGTGCTTCTGGCGAAGAAGGGCGTGAAGGGCGCGGTTCTGCTGGGTATGCTGGCCGCCTCCATTATCCACTGGGCCGGCTCTCTGATCTTCCTGCAGACCAACCCCTTTGCCTCTCTGGCCACTGCCAGCTGGCTGCCCCCCTTCGCCGACATGGCGGAGACCACCCTCTTCAAGTTTAACTTCCAAGGCTTCTTGGATATCGGCGTATTTACCATCATCACTCTGGTGGTCACCTTCTGCATGATCGATATGTTTGACACCATCGGCACGCTGGTAGGCACTGCCTCCCGCGCCGGCATGGTGGACAAGGACGGCAATATGCCCAACATGAAGGAAGCCCTCATTGCCGACGCCGTGGGCACGGTGGCCGGCGCCTGCACCGGCACCTCCACCGTCACCACCTTTGTGGAGTCCGCTTCCGGCGTAGAGGCCGGCGGCCGCACGGGCCTTACCGCCCTCACCTGCGGCATCCTGTTCCTCGCCTGCACCTTTATCGCCCCCATCGCGGCCATCATCCCCGCCCCCGCCACCTCCGCCGCGCTGATCTATGTGGGCGTGCTCATGCTGCAGGGCCTGAAGA
The DNA here is from genome assembly GCA_910584395.1 of uncultured Oscillospiraceae bacterium. GTDB lineage: Bacteria > Bacillota > Clostridia > Oscillospirales > Oscillospiraceae > MGBC124762. Next base: position 7,458 of record CAJUAS010000031.1, read on the forward strand.
ACGTGAAGTTCGACGATCTGGATCAGATGGTGCCCGTGGCCCTGATGCTCATCGCCATGCCCATCTCCAGCTCGATTGGTCACGCCATCGGTCTGGGCCTCATTTCCTACACCGTCATCAAGGTGTTCTCCGGAAAGGCCAAGGAAGTGTCCCTGCTGACCTACATCATCTCCGCGTTGTTCCTTATCAAGTTCTTCCTCATTGTGTGATCCTCACAGCAGAGGGCAAATAGAAGGAAGCCGCTTGCGTCTGCAAGCGGCTTCCTTTTTTCACCGGCGCACTGTGCGCCTCTACTTGAGAAGCTCCAAGAAGCGGTTCAGCATCATCGCCGCCTCAGCGCGGGTCACGTTCGCCGTTGGGTCAAGGTCGTTCTGCCCCTTGCCCTTCAAAACACCCTTCTCCACGCACCACGCCACGCCGTCCGCGGCCCAGTCGCCGGTGGAGCTGCCGTCGGCAAACGCTTCAAGGGCCTTGGGGTCGGCCGTGGTGTCTATGCCGATGAGCTTGGCATAGCGGCACAGCATGGCCGCCAGCTGCTCCCGAGTGACGGGATCGTTGGGCCAGAACAGCCTGTGTCCCACGCCGTCGATGCCGTTCACGATCCCGTTTTTGTCCGCCCAGATCACGCTGTCGGCGCACCAGCCGTTTTGATCCACGTCGGCAAACACAAGCTCATGGCCCGGCGCGCTCCCGTTGGACAGGCGGTACAGAACAGCGGCAAAGCTGGCGCGGGTCATAGAGGCGGCGGGGTCGTACCGGTTGCCGCCCACCCCGTTGACCAGCTCCAGCGCCGCCATCTTATGGATGGCCGCGTCCGCCCAGTGGTCTGCGGAAACATCGTCGAAGCGGGTCTGAGCGGCGGGGATCACGGCCGGAAGCTCCACCTTGGCCAGCTCGTCCCCGTCCTTGCCGGTGACGGTAATGGTCACCTCGCCGTTCTTGGCGGTGACGGTCTCGGAAACCGTGCCGTCCGTCTGCTCCACTGTCACCACCGTAGAGCCGTCGCTGTTGTTCATCGTGGTCACCTTCGCGCCGTCGGCGCGGGTGGTGGTAGAGGTGGCCGCCGCAGGGGGCGTCGCGGGTGTTCCCCCGCCGCCTCCGCCGCCCCCCGACCCGCCGTTCCCGCCGGGCTTGGTAGACGGACTGGGGCTGGGGCTTTCGCTGGGGTCGGGGCTTTCGCTGGGGTCGGGACTCTCGCTGGGGTTCGGGCTCTCGCTGGGGTTCGGGCTTTCACTGGGACTGGGGCTGGGGCTCTCGCCGGGGTCTGGCTCTTCCACCTCCTCGTAGGCCGCCGTCCGGGCGGTCTTGTTGAAGGCGTAGTCATAGGCCACCACATTGCCCTCGGTCTCCTCTACTTCGGCGGGAATGGCAAAGGCAGCCGTCCAGTTTCCATCCTCGTCAAGGGTGGCCGTGGTTTCGTCAAAGAGCTTGTAATCCACCACCACGCCGTTCTCCTCCAGATAGACCCCCGCCAAATGGGCGTCCTTGACGGTGACGGTGAGGGTGGCCTCCCCGCCCTCCTCCCCGGCGTGGTACTTGGTAGAGATGATCTCCGGCGGAGTGGAATCCACCGTGAAATCAAAGCCCTTCTCATAGATCGGCTTTCCCGTGGCCTCGTCGTACCCCGTCAGCGTTTTCCAAACATGCTCCTGCGTTCTTCCGTAGGGGTTTTCTTCGTCCGCGCCGTAGGGCATGACAGCCTGCAGATCCACATGGAACACCATGCCGTCGGCAGGGGCGTCGCCGGTGGCGGCATTTTTGCCGAACCAGTGGTGGTTGCTGAAGTTGTACCAGTGCTCGACGCCGTCATTGGTGAAAAGAAGCGCCCGGCTCACATAGTTGTTGTTGTGCGGGCCGGTAGACTCCGGCGCGTAGCCGTAGTCCGCCCAGTTCTCCCCGGTGGCTTTGTTGGTCACCTCCATGACGATGAAGCGGACGTTGCGCAGCAGGGAGGGCTGGGTGTACAGCCAGTCGTAGCCACAGCTTTCGCTGTTGGCGGAAAAGAGAACGTGGGAGGGATCATAGGGCGCGTAGGCCACCGTTCCCCGGAAGCTCTCCTCCTCGCTGTCGTAGCCGTTCATCAGGTTCGTCCCCAAAAGCTCGCCCAAGCTGCCGTCCGCCGAGTGATAAGTGTAGGCCACGTTCACGGTGGTGGCGATGGGCTGGTCAAGGAAGTCATAGACCGTTTTCTCCCCCACGTCCCCGGCGGTATGATAGGCGTACTCCGCCGCCAGATAGCTGCGGAAGTCCTGAATATCGGCGGCGGAAACCTGCGCCCAGTCGCCGTAGTAGCCCAGCATGGTGGCGTGGAGGGTGGCGGCGTCGGGGGATGCGTTTGTGGGAGTGAGGAAAATGTACCCCTCCACAAAACCGCCGCTCCAGAAGCCGTTTTCGGTGAAATACGCCTTGCCCGCCTCCGTCAGGGTGACGGTGACGGGTACTGCCTGCTCGCCGTGGGCGGCAACGGTCACTTCTCCATCCATCGTCACCGTGGCAAGGCCCAGCGCGTCCGCGCCTCCGGTGCTGTCAAAGAGGGTCTTGGCTGTCATGGTGTTTTGCCGATGGCCGTCCTCTCTCAGTTCCGAGTTGTCGGTGAGCACCATCGCCGAGGTGGCGTATGTAATGGCCGCGCCGGAGTTGTTTTTCACGGTGAGAGAGAACGTAAAGCTGCCTTCCCTGCTGTCCCCTACCTCCTGAAGGGGGTCTTTCAGCCAGCCGGAGGCCCAAGCCTTCCGGGCCAGCGCGGAGTTGGCCAGCCCCGCCCCCTGCTTCCGGGGGGAGTAGGGCGCGGCGTCCTCCTCCGGGCGCACCACCTGCGCGGTGGATTCCATGAGCTGCCGGGCCACAGCGGCCCGCTCCGGCTTGGTCAGAGAAGCATTGGCCTCGTCGGCGGCCATGAAGGAAAGCAGGCTGGCGTACGTCCCCGCCACGAGGGGGGTGGACATAGACGTGCCGCCCAGTGAAACATACTGGTCATCTCCCGCATAGGAGGCGGAGCGCACATTGTCGCCGATGGAGGTGATGGTGGGGCGCAGGGCCAAATCAGGGCTTGGCCCCCAACTGGAGAAGTCGGCCATCAATTTCACCGTCGTGGACGCAAGAGCGTCCGCCTCGCCCCCGCTCCCGTCCCCCGAAGCCGCAAATTTACACATAGCCGCCACCGAGATGTTGTTGGCGTAGGTAGAGGGCGAACCCACAATGGCGTAATCGGTGTTCAGGGGGTCGATGTAGAGATAGCGGGACTTCATTTCCTGCGAGTAGGCGTTGCCCGCTCCGGCGCACACCAGCACCCCAGCCTCCGCCAGCCGCACAAAGACATTGCCCAGCTCACCTTCCAGCGCCGGGTCATAGGGGAAGCCGTTGTCGATGGTCAGGGAAAGGTTGATCACGTCCGCCCCCAGCTTCAGCGCGTCCTCCGAGGCCTTGATGTAGGTATCCGTGGTCGTGCCGTTTTCCCCAAAGACCTTCATGGCCAGAAGCTGCGCCCCGGGGGCAGCGCCCCGGAAGGTGACGGTCTTTTCGCCGGTCTCGCTGTCCGTGGTCTCCGCATAGCCCACGGCAATGCCCGAGACGTGAGTGCCATGGCCCACAGAGCTGCCCGACGTGTTGTCGTCGGTGGGGTCGGCGTCGCTGCAGCCGTAGTCGTAGCAAAAGGGGATCTTTTCGCTGTAATACTGCCCCTCGGGCAAGCCCAAGGCTTCCTCGGCGATCAGCGCGTTCACGGCGTCCTCGGTGAGCTTGGGCGTGCCCAACACGCCGCCATAGACCTGAAACGCCTCGTGGGTGAGGTTGACGCCGCTGTCCAGCACCGCCACCACCATGCCCTGCCCGGTGTAGCCCTCGTCGAGGGTGAGGTCGTTGCCAGTGATGGCGTTGGATTCGGCCATGTACGGAGTGATACCCGGCTCTACCGGCTCGGGCGGCGCGTAGGTGTTGGCCACATGGACGCTCTTCACCCCCGGCAGCTTGGCCAGCGCGTCCAAATCGCCGTAAGCCACGTCGCAGGAGAAGCCGTTGACCAGCGTGTCAAAGGTGTAGACCACCTCAAAGGCCACTCCCTCGTCCTCCAAGTCGGAAAACAGCTCCGCCTTCTCTTCGGCCAACCGGGTGGTGTAGTCGGTCTCGGAGAACAGCTGCGCCCGGTCCTCCGCCGCGTCGGCGCGGGCCTCGGTCAGGGGCGCGCTTTCCAGCAGGACCACTGCCCGGACGGTCTCCTCCGGGGCGAAGGTTTTTTCCTCCGGCGCTGCCAGAGCGCCGAGGGAGCTGCCCGCCAAAAGGGCGGTGACGAGCAGCCATGCGGTCAATCGTTTCAAATTCCTCATCCTTTCTTCCTTTGGGGGTCTCGCTCTCTTCCCATATAAGGTTATCCTACCGAATAATCCCAAGGATGTCAAGAAATAAGGATGAATGGCTTCCTAAAATTATGGCCCTCACATACTCTTTCGGATCTGGGCGATGGCGTTTTTTTCCAGACGGGACACCTGCGCCTGCGAGATGCCGATCTCGGCGGAAACCTCCATTTGGGTCTTGCCCTGAAAGAACCGCAAACCTAAAATACGCTTTTCCCGCTCGGAGAGCTTGCTCATGGCCTCGCCGAGGGCGATGCGCTCCAGCCAACTCTCGTCGGTGTTCTTTTTGTCCTTCACCTGATCCATCACATAGACCGTGTCTCCCCCCGACTCGTACACCGGCTCGTAAAGGCTCATGGGATCGACGATGGCGTCCAGCGCGAACACCACCTCCTCCCGCGGGATACCGAGGATCTCCGCGATCTGATCCAAGGACGGCTCGCGCTGGTGCTCGGTCATATATTTCTCCTTGGCCTGCAAGACCTTATAGGCGGTATCCCGCATGGAGCGGGACACCCGCATGGCGCTGTTGTCCCGCAGATACCGCCGGATCTCCCCGATGATCATGGGAACGCCGTAGGTGCTGAACCGCACATCCAAGTCCACATTAAAATTGTCGATGGCCTTCATCAGGCCGATGCAGCCCACCTGAAAGAGGTCGTCGGCGTTTTCTCCCCGGCCCATAAACTTCTGGATGACCGAAAGCACCAGCCGGAGGTTGCCCTGAATGAGCTGATCCCGCGCCTCCATATCCCCTTCCTTGACCTTTCGCAGCAGGGCCATCGTCTCCTCGTTTTTCAGCACCTTCAGCTTGGAGGTGTTCACTCCGCTCAACTCCACCTTGCCCTGCATTCCCTGCGCCTCCCTTTGAATGTTGACCCTTCCAGTATCTCCTTGGCGTGGGGTTTCATACTGCTTGGCGCGGGGGTTTATTTTTTTCTCGCTGACCCCTTTCGATGGATTTTTCCGCCCTGCTTTTCCAGCCCCCGGCGGCACAATAATGGAATAATCCCATGGGCCTGACCATACAGTGTTAGAGACAAGGCCAGAGCCGTGAGGAGGAATCACAAGTGAACGAATTTATCTATGAGGACATTGCCCAGCGAACGCAGGGAGACGTTTACATCGGCGTCGTCGGCCCGGTACGCACCGGGAAATCCACCTTTATCAAGCGCTTTATGGAGACCATGGTGCTTCCCGGCATTGAAAACGACTACCGCCGCGGCCGCGCCCGGGATGAGCTGCCCCAGTCCGGCTCAGGCCGCACGGTGATGACCGCCGAGCCGAAGTTTGTCCCGGAGGAGGCCGTGACCATTGATCTGGGCGGCGAGGCCGCCTGCTCGGTGCGCCTCATCGACTGCGTGGGCTACCTCGTGCCCGGCGCTATTGGCGCAGACGAGGAGGGCGCGCCCCGGATGGTGATGACCCCTTGGTTTCCGCAGGCCATCCCCATGACCGACGCCGCCGAGATCGGCACGCGCAAGGTCATCGCCGACCACTCCACCATCGGCGTGGTGGTCACCACCGACGGGACGATCACCGACATCCCCCGGGAGGACTACATTGAGGCCGAGGAGCGGGTGGTCAGTGAGCTGAAGGAGCTGGGCAAGCCCTTTGTCCTCCTCCTGAACTCCGCCTTCCCCCAGTCCCCGGAGGCACAGGCCCTGCGGGAGGATCTGGCGGAGCGGTACGGCGTGTCCTGCGTGGCGGTGAACTGTCTGGAGCTGGGGGAGAACGATGTCCGGGACATCATCGGCTCTGTTCTGCGGGAGTTTCCCCTGCGGGAGCTGGATCTGTTCCTGCCCCCTTGGGTGGACGCCCTCCCCTTCGACCATCCCATCAAGGCGGGGCTGTTCCAATCCATTCGCCAAAGCTCTGCGGGGATGTGCAAGGTGCGGGACGTGGACGGGGCGCTTGCTTCCATGAACGAGTGCCAGTGGGTCAGCGCCACCACCCTCACCGCCATCGCGCTGGGCAGCGGTCAGGCCACGGCGCGGCTGGAGCTGCCCCGCAGTCTGTTTTATGAGACGCTGGCGGAACGCTCCGGCTTCCCCATTCAGGACGACGGCGACCTTTTGAGCCTGCTCACCCAGCTCAGCCAAATCAAGTGCGAGTACGACAAGGTGGCGGGGGCGCTGGAGCAGGTCAAGGCCACCGGCTACGGCATCGTCGTCCCCGCGCTGGAGGAACTGACGCTGGAAGAGCCGGAGATCGTCAAGCAGGGCGGGCGCTACGGCGTGCGGATGCGGGCCTCCGCCCCGTCCATCCACATGATCCGCGCCGACATCCAGACCGAGGTCTCCCCCATCGTGGGCAACGAGAAGCAGTCCGAGGAGATGGTGGACTATCTCCTTCAGGAATTTCAGGGGGATTCGGGAAAGATCTGGCAGTCCAACATTTTTGGCAAGTCCTTCCACGAGCTGGTCAGCGAGGATCTCCAGTCCAAGCTCAAGCGGATGCCCGACGACGCCCGCTTCAAGCTTCAGGAGACCCTCCAGCGGATCATCAACGAAGGTTCTGGCGGCCTTATTTGCATCATTTTATAAGGAAAGGGACGATCCCGTGGGGGATCGTCCCTTCCTTTGCAAGAGATTCCTTAATTTAATCCGCCGGGGTGTCGTCGGAGACAGAAACGCTCTTGGCGCCCCCGTTGTCAATCAGCACCTCGCCATTTTCCCCTTCTGCAATAAAGAACTGTCCGGCATCGGGCGCATTGCTCGCCGCAGGGTCGAAGCTATACTGAAAATCACCGCTGCTGACGCTGACCCAGCCGTCCAAACATCTCGGCGGTCAAACAGATCCCTCCTTGCACTTGGCGAAAAAATAGGGTACAATGGAACTGCAAAGCAAAAACAACGTCTCAAGAGATGATTTTCTTTCCGAAAAGGAGCGCCGATATGAAAAAGTTCATTTCCTTTGCGCTGGCGGTGTGCATGACGGCCACCTCCGCTCTGGCCCTCACCCCCGCACAGCTGGACGTCATTTTAGCGGAACGCTATCCCGGCACGATCCCCGCGGCGGTCGCGCAGGCCGACACCGTGGAGGACAAGCTGGCCGCGCTGGGCGACCCTTACGCCCACTACTATACCGCCGGGGAATACGCCGACTTCCAAGCCCAGCTCAGCGAGGCGGGCCAGCAGTCCGGCTCGACGGTGACCGCCTCTTTGGAGGACGGCCACGTGGGCCGCATCGCCATTTCCGTCTTTGGCCCGGGCACGTTTGAGAGCCTGAAAACCGCCGTCTCCACCCATAACGCCTCCGCCGACCGCTGGATCGTGGATCTGCGGGGGAACACGGGCGGGGAGCTGAACGCTGCCGTGGACGCCATGTCCGTGTTTATGGGCAAGGGGGAGCTGGTGTATCTCCGGGGCAAGGACGGCAAGCTCTACGCTGCCCGCAGCAGCGACGCCAAGGAGACCATCGACCCCGCCATCGTACTGGTGAACGGCCGCACCGCCTCCGCCGCCGAGCTGTTTGCCGCCAACATCCGCGACCGCCAGCGGGGCATCATCATCGGCAGCCGCACCTACGGCAAGGGCGTCGGCCAGAGCGCGCTGACAAAAAATGAGTACCCCGAGGCCTTTGCAGACGGCTCCGCCCTGCTGCTCACCACAAGCTATGTGTTCTCCGACAGCCTCACCACCCACAACGTGATGGGGGTCGTCCCCACCCTGCTGGTGGACGACGCGCTGACCGAGCCGGTGGCCAAGCTCCTGTGCGCCGCCGCCCCCGCCGGGAACAACAGCGGCTTTCTCCGTGTCCATCTGGGCCGCTGGCGCTGGTATGTGGACTTAAAGCAAGCCAAGGCGCAGCCCGCCGCCTTCGCCGCCCTGCTGGAGGCCCTGCCCCCCCAGACCCCGCTCTATCTGGGCGAAGGTACGGACTGGAGCGCCACCGGCGTGGCGGAGGTGGCCGCCGACTTCTGCCCCGGCTTTACCTCCCGGAGCTTTTCTGATGTGGGCGGCAGCCAATACAAGGACGCCATCAACACCCTGAAAACCTACGGCATTTTGAAGGGCAACGAGGCGGGGGATTTTATGCCCTCCGCCGTTCTGGATCGTGCCTCCCTCTGCGCCCTGCTGGCGCAGGCCATGGGGTATCCCCCCTCCTCCGGTGCGCCCGCCTTTGCCGACACCCCCGCCGACGCTTGGTACACCCCCTACGTCACCACCCTGAACAAAATGGGGGTGGTCAACGGCTACGACGACGGCCTGTTTCACCCCAATGACCCCATCCCCCACCAGCAGTTTATGGTCATTCTGGCCCGCATTATCGCCAACACCAACCACCGCTGCTACGCCGCCATGCAAATGGGGATGACCGCCGAAGAGGCCGCCGCGGGGGATTACGACGCATACGCCCCTTGGGCGCGCACCGGCGTCTGGGCCTTGGACGGCTGGTGGCACGCCGACGCCAAGGACATCGACCCCAACGCCCTCACCACCCGGGAGGAGGCGGCCTATGACCTCCACGCCGCCCTCAGCGGTCTGGGCCTTCTCCCCCAGTAAAACCTCTCCTTCCAAACCGCCCCATAAGGGGCGGTTTTTCTTGCCCTTGCAGGGGAAAGCTGGTATAATGGTCGTAACTGTGAATCCGCAAGGAGGGCAAGCCCATGAAGCTGATGGTCATTGACGGCAACTCCATTATCAACCGCGCCTTTTACGGCGTGCGCCCCCTCTCCACCCGGGACGGCACGCCTACCAACGCCGTCTACGGCTTTTTGAACATCCTTTTGAAGCTGCTGGACGAGGACAAGCCTGACGCGCTGTGCGTCACCTTTGACCGCAAAGCCCCCACCTTCCGCCATCAGATGTACGAGGGCTACAAGGCCACCCGCCACGCCATGCCCGACGATCTGGCCGCCCAGATGCCTATTTTGAAGGACGTTCTCGCCGCCATGAACGTCCCCATGTACGAGCTGGACGGCTGGGAGGCGGACGACCTCTTGGGCACGATCGCCGCCAAGGACGCCGCCGCAGGCTGGACGACCACCGTGGTCACCGGGGACAAGGACTCCCTCCAGCTCATTGACGACCACACCACCGTCAAGCTGGTGACCACCCGCATGGGCCAGACCACCACCAAGGACATGACCCCTGACGCCTTTCGGGCGGACTACGGCTTTGACCCCATCCATATCATCGACCTCAAGGCCCTCATGGGGGACTCCAGCGACAACATCCCCGGCGTGAAGGGCATCGGGGAAAAGACCGCCATGGGCCTCATCCAGATGTACGGCTCGCTGGATCACCTCTATGACCATATGCCCGCGGTCTGCACCGCCCCCCAGACCCCCGCCAAGCCCGCCATGGTGCAGAAGCTGGCCGACGGCAAGGCGGACGCGTACTTCTCCTACGACCTTGCCACCATCCGCAAAAACGCCCCCATTGAGTTTTCCCCCACCGACGCCAAGCGGCAAGAGCCAAACGCTCCCGCCCTTTACGACCTCTTTTTGAAGCTGGAATTTTCCAAGCTCATCGAGCGGTTCGGCCTCTCCGCAGACGCCGCCTCCTCCCTTGCCCCTTCTTCCCTTCCCACCTTAGAGGAGCTGGAGGTGGTAGAGACGCAGCAACGGCTGGCCCAGCTCATGGAGCAGTGGCGGGAGCAGGAGTATGTGTCGGTGCTTACCACCGATGATCTGAACGCCGTCTATGTGAACGGCGCGGCCCTTTCTTGGAACAAGCTCCCTGACTACAACACCTTTTTGCGGGACTTTTTTGCCGACGGGGAGATCAAAAAAGTCACCCACGGTCTCAAAGGTCTTTGGCACGCCCTGCTGGACGAGGGCATTTCTCCCGCCGGGTTTGTGTTTGACACCGAGATCGCCGCCTATCTCCTTGACCCCACCGCCGGCAGCTACGAGCTTTCCAAGCTGGCCGTCTCCTACTGCAATCAGGAGGCGCAGGCCACCCCCGCGCTCCTCGACGCCCTCTATGACAGGCTGTCTCCCCGGCTGGAGGAGCTGGGCCTGCGTAAGCTCTATGACGAGATCGAGCTGCCCCTCTGCCCGGTGCTGGCGGAGATGGAGCGCGCCGGGGTACGCATCGACCGCAAGGCGCTGGCGGACTACGGCGAGATGCTGAAAAAGCGCATTGCGGAGGACGAACAGGTCATCTACGCTCTGGCGGGCAGGGAATTCAATATCAACTCCACCCAGCAGCTTGGCAAGCTCCTCTTTGAGGACATGGGCCTTCCCCCGGTGAAAAAGACCAAGACGGGGTACTCCACCTCCGCCGAGGTGCTGGAAAAGCTCCGGGGACAAGCCCCCATCGTAGACGCGATCTTGGACTACCGCCAGCTCACCAAGCTGAACTCCACCTATGTGGACGGCCTCACCAAGGTCATCGCCGGGGACGGGCGCATCCACACCTCCTTCCAAAACACCGTCACCGCCACCGGGCGGCTCTCCTCCACCGAGCCCAACCTCCAGAACATCCCCGTTCGCACCGAGCTGGGGGCGAAGCTCCGCTACATGGTGGTAGCCGAGCCGGGGAACGTGCTGGTGGACGCGGACTACTCCCAGATCGAGCTTCGGGTGCTGGCCCACATGGCGGACGACCCCGCCATGCAGGGGGCGTTTTTGAGCGGCGAGGACATCCACACCGCCACCGCCTCCCAAGTGTTCGGCGTTCTCGCCGGGGAGGTCACCCACGAGATGCGCCGCCGGGCCAAGGCGGTGAACTTCGGCATCGTCTACGGCATCTCC
>CAJUAS010000032.1:0-7487 GCA_910584395.1 uncultured Oscillospiraceae bacterium
AGGCCTGCCGCAAGGCCGGTCCCGTGCTGCTGGAGCCCATCATGAAGGTGGACGTCATCGTTCCCGACGACTACCTGGGCAACGTCATCGGCGACCTGAACAGCCGCCGGGGCCAGATCCAGGGTCAGGAGAACCGCACCGGTGCCACTCAGGTGGACTGTCTGGTCCCGCTGGCCAATATGTTTGGCTACGCCACCGACCTGCGCTCCTCCACCCAGGGCCGCGGCCAGTACTCCATGGAGCCTCACAGCTATGTGGAGATCCCCAAGAGCATCGCCGACAAGATCATTGCCGAGCGGGGCCGGAAGGACGACGGCTAAAAGCAATTTTTTGGTTGCTTTTTTGTCCCAAATAAGATACAATAGCGTTACCCGGCACGCCGCCTGTGAGGTGGGTGCCACCACAATTCCGTAAGTGATGTAAAATCACAAATCATAAGGAGGAAACATCATGGCTAAGCAGAAGTTTGAGCGTACCAAGCCCCATGTCAACATCGGCACCATCGGTCACGTCGACCACGGCAAGACCACCCTGACCGCCGCCATCACCAAGTATCTGGCTCTGAAGGGCCAGGCCCAGTATGAGGACTACTCCAGCATCGACAAGGCTCCCGAGGAGCGCGAGCGCGGCATCACCATCAACACCGCCCACGTGGAGTATGAGACCGACGCCCGTCACTATGCCCACGTCGACTGCCCGGGCCACGCCGACTATATCAAGAACATGATCACCGGCGCTGCTCAGATGGACGGCGCGATTCTGGTCATCGCCGCCACCGACGGCCCCATGGCCCAGACCAAGGAGCACATTCTGCTGGCCCGTCAGGTGGGCGTGCCCGCCATCGTCGTGTTCCTGAACAAGTGCGATCAGGTGGACGACCCCGAGCTGCTGGAGCTGGTTGAGATGGAGGTCCGCGAGACCCTCAGCAAGTACGAGTTCCCCGGCGACGACATCCCCATCATCAAGGGCTCTGCTCTGAACGCCCTGACCAACGAGTCCGGCAACCCCGACGATGCCGACTTCGCCTGCATCAAGGAGCTGATGGACGCTGTTGACAGCTATATCCCCACTCCCGACCGTAAGGCTGATATGCCCTTCCTGATGCCCGTCGAGGACGTGTTCACCATCTCCGGCCGCGGCACCGTCGCCACCGGCCGTGTGGAGCGCGGCCAGCTGAAGGCCGGCGAGGAAGTGGAGATCATCGGCCTCACCGAGGAGCGCAAGAAGACCGTCGTCACCTCCATGGAGATGTTCCACAAGACTCTGGACTTCGTCGAGGCCGGCGATAACGCGGGCTGCCTGCTCCGCGGCGTCGCTAAGGACGAGATCGAGCGCGGTCAGGTCCTCTGCAAGCCCGGCTCCATCCATCCCCTGACCAAGTTCACCGGTCAGGTGTACGTCCTGAGCAAGGACGAGGGCGGCCGTCACACCCCCTTCTTCAACAACTATCGTCCCCAGTTCTACTTCCGTACCACCGACGTCACCGGCGTCATCACTCTGCCCGAGGGCACCGAGATGTGCATGCCCGGCGATAACGTGGACATGAAGGTGGAGCTGATCACCCCCATCGCCATTGAGAAGGGCCTGCGTTTCGCTATCCGCGAGGGTGGCCGTACCGTGGGTTCCGGCGTTGTCATCGACATTCAGGAGTAATTCCCGGTCGCTGAAAATCAAAGTCCGCCAGCCAAACCACGGCTGGCGGACTTTTTACAAAGAGATGTTCTCCGAAAGGAGGGAGTAGCCGTGCCCGTGGACGCTGCAGCGGGAGATACCGCGCAGGAGACGATCTCCGCGCTGGAGGGATTTTTCAGCAACCTGAGCCTGTGGAGCATCGCAAGGGTGCTGGCGCTGATCGTGGGCTGCGTGCTGGTGAGCCGCCTTTTGATGGCGGCGACGAACCGCTTTTTGAAGCGCAGCCGGCTGGACCGCAGCCTGCATACCGTCATTAAGTCACTGGTTCATATCCTGCTTGTCTTTGTCTCTATCCTCGTCGTGGCCGACTCCGTCAACATTCCCGTTACCTCCCTTTTGGCGGTGCTGTCCATCGCCGGCTTGGCTCTCTCGCTGGCGGTTCAGGGGATCTTGAGCAATCTGGCGGGGGGCATGATGCTCCTGTGGGCCAAGCCTTTCCAAGTGGGGGACACCATCGAGGCCGACGGCACGGTGGGCAAGGTTCAGGACGTCACCTTGGTCTACACCAAGCTGCTCACCCCCGACAACCGGGTGGTCTACCTCACCAATAAGGCTGTGTCCGAGGCCAAGCTGTTGAACATTACCGGGGAGGAAACGAGAAGGGTGGAGCTGACCATCTCCGCGTCCTACGATTCCCCGGTGGAAAAGGTCAAGGCGACAATACTCGAGGTAATTGGACAGCATCCCAAGACCCTCGCCACCCCCGCGCCGCTGGCCCGGGTCGCCAACTTCGGCGCAAGCGCCATCGACTACCACGTCCGGGCATGGTGCGCCGCGGAGGACTACTGGGACGTGTTCTATGACCTCAACGAGGGCATCAAGGCCGCCTTTGACAAGGCGGGCATTGAGATGACCTACGACCATTTGAACGTCCACATGGTGAGGGAAAAGAAGGATTAAAAATCCATTCCCAAACATAGGCTGTTCAAGAATCCAATTCAGAAAGGAAGTACTTATTATGAACGAACGTTTTGCTGTGGCCGGAAAGGGCCTCTGGTTTCTGTTCCTGTCCGTGATCCTTGCGCTGGCTGCTGTTGTGGCGATGATCATCCCCATTATCGGCTGGGTGGCCGCGCCCTTTATGGTCATTGCGGGACTGGTGCTGGCGATCTACGGCCCGTATGCCGCCCGCACCGCCCACCCCAACTTCCAGAATGCCTTCTATATCGCCCTTGTCTCGCTGGTGCTGGGCATTGTCTCCGCCTTTCTCCCTGATGAGGGGGTTCTGACGGGGCTGGTGAGCATCGTCTCCGACGTGTTGGGCTTCCTGTCCGCCTACTTCATTTGCACCGCCGCCGGTGCGCTGCTGGCGGAAAAGGGCGACACAGAGCAGGCGGTTCGCGCCGACCTCATTTGGAAGTTGGTGGGCGTTTGCAACGCGGTGTCCATCCTCTCCACCCTGACCGGCTGGGTGCCTGTTCTGGGCACGCTGGTGGGCATTGTGGGCGTAGTCGCCGGGATCGTGAGCGTGGTGGCGCTGGTCTTGGAGATCATCTTCTACTACAAGGCGTCCGCTTCCCTGAAGGCCGCGTAAGCTACGGTTACATTGCAAAAGCGGGACGGTGTAAAAACCGTCCTGCTTTTACTTTTTCAAACATTTGCGCCAGAGTGAGAGGATGAACTGTTTCAGAAGCAGACCCAGAGTTGCCAACAATGAACGCGGCCGTCGGACGACCACAATGTGTTTCCACTGCCCGCAGCCCTCGCAGAAATCCAAGTCATCAGACAGTACGAAGTCGGTTTTGTTGTAATGCCTGCCGTCCAATCTACTCAAACACTCCAAACAAAATTCCGCCATGGGTGTCCTCCCTTCAATATAGTCAATATTGCCTATCACACTACTACGCCATTATAGGCAATAATAGAGATATGTCAAGGGGGTGAGACGGATGATATCATATGCGCCTTTGTGGGAGACCATGAAACGCAAAGGAGCGAGCACCTATACCCTGCAGGTGAAGGGGGCGATCAGCAGCTCCACGATACGCCGCCTCAAGGCGGGGGAGTCGGTCTCCACCAATACCATAGATGCGTTGTGCACACTTTTTAACTGTGATCTTTCTGATATTCTCCTCTATCTGCCGGAGGAGAAAAAGTGACACAAAAAGCCCGGGCCAACGGCCCGGGCTTTTCTTATTCTACGATCTCTCCCAAAAGGCTTTCCCTGCCTATGCCGGTGATGCGTACCTGCCGCACCTGATTGTGGAGGTTTTCTCCCTTGGCGCGCACCGCCGCATAGTTGGGGGCGTGGCCCTGCCAGAGGCCGTCCTTCTCCTCCTCGAAGAGGACGGGGAAGGTTTTGCCCACCTGCCGCTGCCAATAGGAAAGCCGCAGCCCCTCCGCCACCTGCGCCGCAGCGGCGGCCCGGCGCTTCTTCTCTGCATGGAGAACTTGGCCGGGCAGCTTGTCCGCCGGTGTGCCGGGGCGGCGGGAGTAGGGGAAGATGTGGAGGGCGGAAAAGGCGCATTTCTCCACAAAAGCCAGACTTTTCTGAAAATCCTCCTCGGTTTCGCCGGGAAAGCCCACAATCAGGTCGGTGGTGATACCGGGGTCGTCGAAAGATTCCCGCAGCAGCTCCACCGAGCGGAAATACCGGGCGCTGTCGTACTTGCGGTTCATGGCTTTCAGGGTTTTGTCGCACCCTGACTGGAGGGACAGGTGAAAGTGGGGGCACAAATTGGGCAGGGCGGCGGAGCGGCGGCAAAAGTCCTCGTCAATGGTGCGCGGCTCTAAGCTGCCCAGCCGCAGGCGCACATGGGGCGCGGCGCGGGAGAGGGCCTCCAGCAGGTCGATGAGGGTGGGCTTGCCGGGGAGGTCGAGACCCCAAGAGGAGATCTCGATGCCGTTGACCACCATCTCCAAAAATCCCTCCGCCGCCAGCTTTGCGGCCTGCGCCGCCGCCTTTTCCAGCGGCAGGGAGCGCACCGGGCCGCGAGCGTAGGGGATGATGCAGTAGGAGCAGAAGTTGCAGCACCCGTCCTCCACCTTCAAAAGCGCGCGGGTGCGCCCGGACAAACCTCCCGCAGGCAGCTCCTCAAATTCCCGCCGCTTCAGGGCGTTGTCCACATGGGTGATAATGCGGCCCTTCTCCTCTGCCAGAACTCCCTCCAGCGCGGCCCAGAAGCCGTTGCGGTCGCCTGTGCCGCAAACCAAGTCCGCCCCCAGCTCCTCCGCCGCGCCGGGGTGGGTCTGGGGAAAGCAGCCGCACACCGCCAACAACCCGTCGGGATGCTCCCGGCGCAGGCGGCGGATGAGCTGGCGGTTTTTCTGGTCGCTCACCGCCGTGACGGTGCAGGTGTTGACGATGTACGCGTCCAAATGACCGGGGTCGTCCGCGCCGCAAAGCTCGTGTCCCCGTAACACCCCCGCCTGCTCCAACGCCTGAGATTCGTATTGATTCACCTTGCATCCCAAGGTCAAAATGGCAAACCGCATGATAAAAACCCCTTGCACTTGCGCCAAAATTTGATATAATGATAACTTAGGTTTTATTGTACTAAAGAATCTGGAATTTTGCAAGGAGAGAGACCCTTGAGCTATCACTTTTTTGCCCTTATGTCCCGGATGCGCTACATCGGCCGCTGGGGGCTGATGCGAAGCGTGGAACAGGAGAATGTCAGCGAGCACTCCCACATGGTGGCGGTGCTGGCCCACGCGCTGGCGGTCATCGAAAACGAGAAGTTCGGCGGCGCGCTGGACGTGGGGGAGGTGACCGTCGCCGCCCTTTACCACGACGCACCGGAGATTTTGACCGGCGACCTGCCCACCCCGGTGAAGTACTTTAACCCGGAGATCAAAACCGCCTACAAGGCGGTGGAGCAGACCTCGGCGGAGCGGCTGTTGTCCCTTCTGCCCCAAGAGTTTCAGGACATTTACCGCCCCTACGTCAGCGAGACGTGCCCCCCCGAGGTGGAGCGGGTGGTGAAGGCCGCCGACAAGCTCTCGGCGTACATCAAGTGTGTAGAGGAGACCAAGGTGGGCAACCACGAGTTTGACGACGCCCTCAAGCAGGTGGGGGCGGCGCTGGAGGAAAATCCCCTGAAAAGTCTGCACTATTTCATGGAAAACTTCCTCCCCGCCTTTGGATTGACGTTGGATCAGCTGCAAAATCATTGACCCAAGGAGGTACATTGTTATGAGAGCCATTGTTACCGTCATCGGCAAGGATCAGGTGGGCATCATCGCCGCCGTCTGCGCCAAGCTGTCCGCCCACGGGGTGAACGTGCTGGACATCAGCCAGACCGTCTTGCAGGAGTATTTCACCATGATCATGCTGGTGGACGCGTCCCAGAGCGACCTGCCCTTCGCCCAGCTGGCCGAGGTGCTGGAAGCCGAGGGCGCGGAGAAAAACCTCTCCATCCGCATCCAGCGGGAGGACATCTTCAACGCCATGCACCGCATCTGAGCGTGCCAGTTAGGAGGTAACGCCATGCCAATGTTTAACCAGTCTGAGATCTTAGACACCATCCGCATGATCGACCAGCAGCATTTGGACATCCGCACCATCACCATGGGGGTGTCCCTGCTGGACTGCGCCGACCCTGACCCCAAACGCGCTTGCCAAAAAATCTACGACAAGCTGTGCGCCAAGGCGGAGCGGTTAGTCCCCACCGGGGAGGCCATCGAGCGGGAGTTCGGCATCCCCATCGTCAACAAGCGGCTCTCGGTCACCCCCATCGCGCTGGTGGCCGCCGCCAGCGAGACGGACAGCTATGTCCCCTTCGCCGCGGCGCTGGACAAGGCCGCTAAGGCCGTGGGGGTCAACTTCATCGGCGGGTTTTCCGCGCTGGTGCAAAAGGGCTTCACCGCCGCCGACAGAAAGCTCATCGCATCCATCCCGGAGGCCCTTGCCACCACCGATATGGTGTGTTCCTCTGTCAACGTCGGCTCCACCAAGGCGGGCATCGACATGGACGCGGTGGCCCTCATGGGCCGGATCATCAAGGAGACCGCCGCCAAAACCGCCGACCGGGCGGGGTTTGGCTGCGCCAAGTTGGTGGTGTTCTGCAACGCCGTGGAGGACAACCCCTTCATGGCCGGGGCGTTCCACGGCGTGGGGGAGGCCGAGTGCGTCATCAACGTGGGGGTGTCCGGGCCGGGCGTCGTCCACCACGCCCTTCAGGCGGTGAAGGGGCAGCCCTTCGACGTGGTGGCGGAGACGGTGAAAAAGACCGCCTTCCGCATCACCCGCATGGGCCAGCTTGTGGCGCAGGAGGCCAGCCGGCGGCTGGATGTGCCCTTCGGCATCGTAGACCTCTCCCTTGCCCCCACCCCCGCCGTGGGGGACAGCGTGGCCCGCATTTTGGAGGAGATGGGGCTGGAGACCTGCGGCACCCACGGCACGACGGCGGCGCTGGCCCTTTTGAACGACGCGGTGAAGAAGGGCGGCGTGATGGCCAGCTCCAGCGTGGGCGGCCTTTCCGGGGCGTTTATCCCGGTGAGCGAGGACGAGGGCATGATCGCCGCCGCCCGGTCGGGGGTGCTGACGCTGGATAAGTTAGAGGCCATGACCTGTGTGTGCAGCGTGGGCCTTGATATGATCGCTGTCCCCGGCGACACCTCCGCCGAGACCCTCTCCGCCATTCTGGCCGACGAGGCCGCCATCGGCATGGTGAACTCCAAGACCACCGCCGTCCGCTTGATTCCCGCCCCCGGCAAAACCGTGGGGGACACGGTGGAGTTCGGCGGACTGCTGGGCAGCGCGCCGGTCATGCCGGTACATACCCAGAGCGCGGCGGCCTTTATCGCCCGCGGCGGCCGCATCCCCGCCCCCATGCAGAGCTTGAAGAATTGAA
>CAJUAS010000032.1:7587-17636 GCA_910584395.1 uncultured Oscillospiraceae bacterium
GATGTAATCAGCCCTGAGAAATCGCGCCCACGGGGCAGTTGGCAGCGCAGTTGCCGCAGTCGATGCAAGCGCCGGCATCGATGACGTACTGGCCGTCGCCCATGGAGATCGCGCCCACGGGGCAGCCGCCCTCGCAAGTGCCGCAGCTAATGCAGTCACCGCCGATCTTATAAGCCATTGGAAACACCTCCGTTCCGTTCCGAATGAGTGCTACAAAACAGCACATTTGCTGTTCAAGGTCATTCTACAACAACCACATCAAAAAATCAACGATAAATTTTGGAACGGTATACCCGGCCTCCGATTTGGCAAAACTGGAAGGGAACACCCAAACCCAAGGAGGCCGCCTATGTATCCCGAATCCAGCCGTTATCCCGCCGGGAATCCCTACCAGCCCGCCCGCCAGAACCCGGCCGCCGCCGACACCCGCCTCACCGACCAATTTTCCCGCGACCTCACCGCCATGGCGCGGCTGGGGCAGTTAGACCCTGTGGTAGGCCGGGAAAAGGAGCTGGAGCGGGTGGTGCAGATCCTCTCCCGCCGCACCAAAAACAACCCCGCCCTCATCGGCGAGCCGGGGGTGGGCAAGACCGCCGTGGCCGAGGCGTTGGCGCAGGCCATCGCCGACGGCGCAGTGCCCCCCAGCCTCAAGGGCAAGCGGCTTTTGAGCCTCGACTTGGCCTCCATGGTGGCGGGGACGAAATACCGGGGGGAATTTGAAGAGCGGGTACGCAACATCCTTGCCGAGCTGCGCCGGGCGGGGGACGTGATCCTCTTTCTGGACGAGCTGCACACCGTAGTGGGCGCGGGGAGCGCGGAGGGAGCGATCGACGCGGCCAATCTGCTCAAGCCTGCGCTGGGCCGGGGGGAGCTTCAGGTGTTGGGCGCGACCACCGTCGCCGAATACCGCCGCTACATTGAAAAGGACGCGGCGCTGGAGCGGCGTTTTCAACCGGTCGCCGTCAACGAGCCGACGGCGGCGGAGACCCTGCGTATTTTGAAGGGCCTGCGCCCCCGCTATGAGGCCCACCACGGCGTTCCCATCCCCGACGCCGCGCTGGAGGCGGCGGTGGAGCTGGCGGGGCGGTATCTGCCCCAGCGGCGGTTTCCCGACAAGGCGGTGGATCTGATGGACGAGGCCGCCGCCCTCACCCGCACCACCCACCGGGCGGGCAGTCCCTTTCCGTGGCAGCGGGCATGGAAGGGGGAGGTCACGCCCCAGACCGTGGCAAAGGTGGTGGGGATGTGGACGGGTATTCCCGTGGAGGAGCTGACCTCCGGGGAGCGGACACGGCTGGCGGGGCTGGAGGGCGACCTGAGGCGGGCGGTGGTGGGCCAGCCCCGCGCCGTCCACGCCGTGGCCCAAGCGGTGCGCCGGGGACGGCTGGGCCTGCAAGACCCCCGCCGCCCCTCCGGCTCGTTTTTGTTCCTCGGCCCGACAGGGGTGGGCAAGACCCAGCTTTGCCGGGAGCTGGCCCGCGCCCTGTTTGGCAGCGAGGAGCGGCTGCTGCGGCTGGATATGTCCGAATACACCGACAAGCACACCGCCGCCCGTCTGGTGGGCGCGCCGCCGGGCTATGTGGGCTACGACGACGGGGGCGTGCTCATTGAAAAGCTCCGCCGCCAGCCGTACAGTCTGGTGCTGTTTGACGAGGTGGAAAAAGCCCACCCCGGCGTGCTGGATCTGCTCCTGCAGATCTTGGAGGAGGGAACGCTTACCGACGGACAGGGCCGCGTGGCGGATTTCCGAAACGCCGTGGTGGTGCTGACCTCCAATCTGGGGGCGGAGAAGCTGGGGGACAAGGCGGTGCCCATGGGCTTTGGCCGGCAGGACGGGGAGCAGCGCCGCCGGGAGGCGGCCCTGAACGCCGCCAAGAGCTTTTTCCGTCCGGAGCTTTTGGGCCGTCTGGACGAGATCGTCCTCTTTGACCCGCTGGATCTGTCCGCCATGACCGCCATTGCCCGCAGCCTGCTGGCCCAGAGCGCGCGCCGGCTGGAGCGCCACGGGGTGCGGCTGGAGCTGCCCCCCGGCGAGGTGGAGGCGTTGGCCAGAGAGGCGGCCAAGGCGGGGGAGGGGGCGCGCCCCCTGCGGCGGCTCATTGCCAAGGCGGTGGAGGACAAGGCCGCCTGCGCCATTTTAGACGGCGGCCTGCGCCCCGGCGGCTGTCTCTGCCTCAAAATGGAACAAGAAGAAAAAGCCATCGTCTAACCCAACCGTCCCGTAAAAAAACAAACATCCCCAAAGGAGGAAATTGTATGAAGATGATCAAACGAGCGATCCCGCTGGCCCTGACGCTGGCCCTGCTGCTGTGCGCCTGCGCGCCCAAGCAGCCCCAGACCTCCGGCAAGACCCCGGAGGAATATGCCGAGGCGTACACCTCCGCCATCGAGGGCGCGCGCAACGACGAGATGAACGAGTACTTCCCCGTGCAGACCAACGCAGGCAGCTTTCCCACCGAGGTGGATAAGGAGATGACCTTCACCGTGCTGGGCTTTACCGCGGCGGACGCCGACGCCTACGGCATCTCTCTGTCTCTGATGAACGTCAACGCATACGCCATTGTGGCGGTCAAGCCCGCCGAGGGCAAGGAGGAGACGGTGAAAACGGGACTGGAGAACTATGTGGAGTCCCAAAAGTCGTCCTTTGAAAACTATCTGGAGGATCAGTATGAGATCGCCTCTTCCGCCAAGCTGGACACGCTGGACGACGGCACGATCCTGCTGGTGATGTCCGAGGGGCAGGAGGAGATCTTTGACTCTATCAAGGATGCGCTGAAGAACTAACGCAGGGACGGACAAAGGGGAAAATGCCATCGGAGGAAGCTCCTCCGATGGCATTTTCCGTTATACGGCCTCTTTGCGGGAAAGCTCCGAGACGTCGGGGTCGCGGAGGGTGATGCGGAGGACGAGGGCGGTCTTGTCGTCGGCAGGCGAACCGCCCCGGCTCACCACGGCCTCCGCCAGCGCGGCGGGAGAGCCGTTTTCAAAGTCCATCAGCGCGGCGCGCAGCCAGCGGTCGTCTCCGTCGTCCTCGTCGAACACCCCGTCGGTGAACAGACCCAGACAGTCCCCCGGGCCGAGACGCACGGGGAACACGTCCCCCCGGGCGGACTCCCCGGCGGTCAGCCCTGCGGGAAAGCCCTTGCCCCGCAAGGCTCTGACCGTTCCGCCCTGCTTGAGGTAGCTGGGGGCGGAGCCTAACTTGTAGAGCGTCCCCGCCCCGGAGCAGAGATCCAGCACCAGAAGATCGACGGTGGAGAAGCCAAGGGCCTCGTCCAGACGCAGGCAAAAGGTCTGATCCAGCGCTTTCAGAGCGTTTTCGGGGGAAAACCCCGCCTTGAGCAGCCGCTCCAGCAGGTCGATGGCAAGGTCGCTCTCCCGGCGGGCCTCCTGTCCCGAACCCATGCCGTCGCAAAGGAGTAAGTAGAGCCGCCCAACCTCGTCCTTGAACCAAGCGCAGGCGTCGCCGGAGACGGCCTCCCCGGCCTTTTTGCGCCCTGCCACCCCCGCAAGGGCGGAGAGGGTGCAGGCGGGGGAGGTCACCGCCGCCGCCACCGCCCGGGGCAGCTCCGCCGCCGGGTCATACCGGCGGCCGCCCCCTCCGCGGCGGGGGGTGGGGGCGTGGCGCAGGAGATAGGCATCCAGCGCTTCGTCCATGGCTGCCACAAAGGCGTCCAGCCGGGCGCAGCGGTCACGAAACCGCTGGGGCAGCAAGGCGGGGGTGACGGTGCGGGCCTCCACAAGACCCGGCAGGGCGGAATTCAGCAGGTCGCGGGTGTCCTGATACTGGGTCTGCCAGCACTGCTCCCGCTGGGCACAGCGCAGGCAGACCCGGTCAGCGGCGCGGTCGTAGATGACGGCGGGGTTTTCCAGCCGCCGGGCGGGGGAGGGGCGGCGCCAGCGGGCAAGAGCCGTCCGCCCGGCGTGGGTGGCCAGAAAGGTGAGGGCAAATTCCGCCGTCAAAGGAAGAAGGGTGGCGGCGGGATGAAGAGGAAGCTGCCGCCGCTGGGTGGCAAAGCCCGTCAAAAGGGTGAGGGCCGCCGCGGAAAGGGGCATGAACCACCGCCGCTTGTAGATGGGCAGGTCGTAAAAGGCAAAGCTCACCGAAAAGACAAGAATGCAGCAGGCGGCATAGCGCAGGGCCGCGTCCAGCCCGCGGCCGGATAAGTACCCGCCCACTGCGCCCAGCAGGGCGGCGAAGCCCGGCCAGCCCGGGCCGCAGGCGGCCACCCATGCGACCCCCAGCGGCCGGCCGCCGCCACTTAGACGGATCGCCGCCAGAACGACCCCCAGCGCGGCCCGCCCGCACCACGCCAGCCCCTGCCGCAGAGCCGGGGCGGACAGCGCCCGGCCTGCGGCCTCCCGCAGCCGGGCCGGATACGCCTTGGGGCGTATGGCTCGGCGTTTTTCGGACGCTCCTTTTCCTTCGGACATGACAGTCCCTCCTTGGTACAAACTTCCGGTGTTTTGGAGAGTATATACCACTTTTCGGAAAAAGAATGTCAAATCGACGGGGCTAACTGCAAAATCTGTGTTTTCCGATGACCTTGATGAGGGGGCGAGACCAGATCCACGCGGAGGTGGCGGTGTCGGGGTTGAAGTAGTAGATCGCGCCTCCGGAGGGGTCGCAGCCCCCAAGGGCCTCCTGTGCGGCCCGGCGGGCGGATTCGGACACGGGCTGGTCGATCTGGCCGTCTACCATGCAGGTGAACGCCCCCGGCTGGTACACCACCCCCGCCAGCGTGGAGGGGAAGGAGGGGTGCTCGATCCGGTTCAAAATGACCGCCCCCACCGCCACCTGCCCGGCGTACGGCTCGCCCCGCGCTTCGGCGGAGATGACCCGGGCCAGCAGGGCCACGTCGTGATCCTGCGCGGCCGAGCCGGCGGAGGGGCTGCCCCCGCTCACGCTCATTCCCAAGGCCCGCAGGGTGTTTGGCCCGACGATGCCGTCTGCGGCCAAGCCGTTCTTTTTCTGGAAGGACACCACCGCCTTGCGCGTCCCAGAGCCGAAAATGCCGTCTACCTCGCCGCTGTAATAGCCCCAACGCTTCAGCTTGTCCTGAATGGTGCGTACCTGCGCGCCGGTGGAGCCCTGACGGTAGACGGCGGCGTCTGCGGCGGGGATCGCCAGCAGGAGAACCGCCGACAGGACAAGGCAAAGCCCTCGTTTCCACATAAAAACCCCTCCTTTTTCCGGTAGAGTGCCCAGAACATGGGGATACTATCCCTGTCAAACAGGGGTTTTCAGCAAAACTTTAGAAAGTCTTAATCTTCGGCATAAGGTTTTTGTAAGATTGTCCTGTTATGATATCCTCAAACCAAATCGAATGAGGTGACGGAGATGAAGATTTTGATCCTGACAGGGAAATTCAACATGGGTCACTGGTCGGTGGCCCAGTCGCTGAAACAGGAGTTGCTTTTGTCCGGCCACGATGATATAGTGGAGGTCGAGGACGTGGTGACCTACGCCGTCCCCGGCATGGATCGGGCGGTATATAAGCTCTTTCAGGTGTTTGTCACTTGCACGCCGGGACTGTAC
Source organism: uncultured Oscillospiraceae bacterium (assembly GCA_910584395.1). Lineage (GTDB taxonomy): Bacteria > Bacillota > Clostridia > Oscillospirales > Oscillospiraceae > MGBC124762. The sequence goes on from CAJUAS010000032.1 coordinate 13,127, forward strand.
AACGTCTTTTACCGCCTGACGGAGAAGGGGACGGGCGACCTGCTGCCGGTACACGCCCGGCCCTTTTTACAGGGCACGGAGGAGCTGCTGGCGGAGCGCCGCCCCGACGTGGTCATCGCCACCCATCCCCTGTGCGCCCAGCTGGTGGCCCGGTGCAAGAAGCGGGGGAGCTACGGCGGCGTGCTCCTTACCTGCGTCACCGATATCACCGGCCACGGCGAATGGCTGTGCAAGGAGTGCGACGGCTATCTGGTGGGGGCGGAGGCTGTGCGGGACGCCTTTGTGGCGCGGGGGGTAGACCCTTCCCATATCGCCGTCACAGGTATCCCGGTGCGCCGGGAGTTCAAAGAACCCGCCCCCTGCGCCGCCGGCGGGGAAAAGCGGCTGCTCATCATGGGCGGCGGGCAAGGGCTGCTGCCCCGGGACGACGATTTCTACGCCGCCTTGAACGCCCTGCCCAACGTAAAGACCACCCTCATCACCGGGGGCAACCGCAGGCTGTTTGAACGGCTGGCGGGGAAGTACCCCAACATCCGGGTGCTGGGCTACACCCCGGAGGTCTACGCCTATATGCGCCGCAGCGATCTGGTGCTCTCCAAGCCCGGCGGCGCGACGACCTTTGAAGCCATCTTTTCCGCCACCCCCATGCTGGCTTGGGAGCCCTTCTGGGAACAGGAGCGGCGCAACGCGGCCTTTTTGGTGCGCGAGGGCATGGGCCGCGTGGCGGGGAAGGAGAAGGAAGAGTGTCTGGCCGCGCTGAAAGACCTGCTGACCGACCCTGCCGCCCTGTCCGGGATGCGCGAGCGCATGAAAGCTCTGCGGGCGCGGCTGGACGACAGGGGGCTGGAGGAATTGATGGGCCAACTGACCGAGGAGCGGATGTATGCTTAAAAAACGGGATCTCATCAGTATGGCGGTGATGGCCGCCATCATCTTCGTCACCTTTTGGCTGGTGCTGGGGGGCGGAAAAGCGGGGCAGGTCTGGGAGGCCGTGAAGCTGGCAAAGTGGCCGTGGCTGCTGCTGGGCGGCTTTTTGATGGTGTGCTATACGGGCATGGAGGGCTTGCAGAACAAGATCACCCTCGCCGCCATGGGGCACAAGCTCCCTTACCGCCACTGCGTCCAGTTTGCCGCCACCGGGTTCTATTTCAGCTCCATCACCCCCTCCTCCACCGGAGGACAGCCCGCGCAGGTGTTTTATATGGCCCGCAGGGGGGTGAGCGCGGCCCACGGCACGCTGGTGATGCTCCTCTTTACCATCGGCTACCAGATCGTGGCGGTGGTGTGGGGGGTGGCGGCGTGCTTCCTTGCGCCGGAAGCCCCCGCATCGCTGGGGACGGGCCTTGGGGTGCTGCTGGGGTACAGCCTGACCACCACGGCCCTGCTGACCGCGGGGATGATCTTCCTGCTGGTGCGGCCCAAGCCTGCGGAGCAGTTCTGCCGCTGGTGTCTGCGTCTGGGGGTGAAGCTCAAGGTCGTCCGCGACGTGCCCCGCGCGGAGGCTGGGCTGGAAAAGCAGCTCAAGGAATACCGCGGCGGGGCGGCGGTCATCCGAAGCCAGCCCCTTTTGGTGGGAAAACTGTTGGCGGCGGCAGCGGTGCAGCTGACGGTGCGCTATCTGATCCCTTGGACGGTATACCGCGCTCTGGGTCTGACGGACTGCTCCGTTCTGCGGCTGGTGAGCACCCAAGCGCTGGTGTATCTGGCGGTGAGCTGCGTGCCCATTCCGGGAACGGTGGGCGCGTCGGAAGGGGCCTTTTTAAGCGCGTATCAGGGGATCTTCGGCGGCGAGCTGGTGACGGCGGCCATGCTCCTGAGCCGCACGCTGGCCTTTTACCTGCCGGTGGTCGTCACCGGCATCTCCACTGCCGTCCTCCACCGTCAAACTGCAAAAACGTGTTGACGGGATGGAACAAATGTGCTAAAATGGATTCGTTCACATTTTAGAACGAATCCATTTTTTGCGATACGGGAGAAACGAATATGCTGGATCACATTTTCGTCAAGGGCGCGCGGGAAAATAACCTGAAAAACGTGGACGTGACCATCCCGAGGGACAAGCTGGTGGTCATCACCGGCCTTTCCGGCTCGGGGAAGTCCTCTCTGGCCTTCAACACCATTTACGCCGAGGGTCAGCGGCGGTATATGGAATCTTTGTCCTCCTACGCCCGGATGTTCATGGGCCAGATGGAGAAGCCGGACGTGGACTATATCGAGGGCCTTTCTCCCGCCATCGCCATCGACCAGAAAACCACCTCCAAAAACCCCCGGTCCACCGTGGGCACGGTGACGGAAATTTATGACTATCTCCGCCTGCTGTGGGCGCGCATCGGCACGCCCCACTGCCCCAAGTGCGGCAAGGAGATCCAGCAGCAGACGGTGGATCAGATCGTGGACCAGATCTTGGCGCTGCCCGAGGCCACCCGCATTCAGATCATGGCCCCGGTCATCCGGGGGAAAAAGGGCGAACACGCCAAGATCTTGGAGGACGCCCGGAAGTCGGGATACGTCCGGGTGCGGGTGGACGGCTCGCTTTATGAGCTGACCGAGGAGATCAAGCTGGACAAGAACAAGAAGCACAACATTGAGATCGTGGTGGACCGTCTGGTGGTGCGGGACGACATCCGCCGCCGGCTCACCGACTCCATCGAGACCGCCTCCGCTCTGGCGGGGGGACTGACGGTGGTGAACGTGGTGGGGGAGGACCGGGACATCTCCTTCTCCCAAAACTACGCCTGCGAGGACTGCGGCATCTCCATCGAAGAGTTGACCCCCCGTATGTTCTCCTTCAACAACCCCTTTGGGGCGTGTCCCACCTGCACGGGGCTGGGCTTTCAGCTCAAATGCGACCCCGATCTGGTCATCCCCGACAAAAAGAAGTCTCTTCTGGACGGGGCAATCGCCGCCTACGGCTGGAACAACGTCCGGGGGGACAGCATCGCGCGGATGTATTTTGACGCGCTGGCGAAGAAATACCATTTCAAGCTGGACGTTCCCGTGGAGGAGCTGCCGGAGGAAGTGGTGGACGTGATCCTCTACGGAACAAAAGGGGAGAAGCTGCGTCTGGAATACGAGCGGGCCAATGGCAAGGGGGTCTTGAACCAGCCCTTTGAGGGGATCATCCCCAATGTGGAGCGCCGCTATCGGGAGACCCAGTCGGACGCCTCCAAGCGGGAGCTGGAGGAGCTGATGAGCCAGACTCCCTGCCCCGACTGCCACGGGCAGCGGCTCAAACCGGAATCGCTGGCGGTGACGGTGGGGGGGGAATCCATCTACCAGTTCACCACCCGGTCGGTGACCAAGGCGCTGGAATTTATGAATGACCTGACCCTGACCCCCACGCAGGAGATGATCGCCCATCAGATCTTGAAGGAGATCCGCTCCCGGCTGAGCTTTCTGCAGTCGGTGGGGCTTCAATACCTCACCCTCAGCCGTCAGGCGGGCACTCTCTCCGGCGGCGAGAGCCAGCGCATCCGTCTGGCCACCCAGATCGGTTCGTCCCTCATGGGGGTGCTGTATATTTTGGACGAGCCGTCCATCGGCCTCCACCAGCGGGACAACGATATGCTGCTCAATACCATGAAGCACCTGAGAGACTTGGGCAACACCCTCTTAGTGGTGGAACATGACGAGGACACCATGCGTCAGGCGGACTATCTCATCGACGTCGGCCCGGGCGCAGGGGTACACGGGGGACGCATCGTGGCCTGCGGTACGGCGGAGGAGGTCATGGCCACCTCCGGCTCGGTCACCGGCGACTATCTGGCCAAGCGGCGGTGCATCCCTGTGCCGGCGGAGCGGCGCCGGGGCAACGGCCACCGTTTGGTGGTGCGCGAGCCGCGGGAAAACAACCTTCAGGGGATGGATGTGGCGTTCCCGCTGGGGACGTTTATCGCCGTCACCGGCGTGTCCGGGTCGGGGAAATCCTCTCTGGTGAACGAAATTTTGTATAAGTCGCTGGCGGCCCAGCTCAACCGGGCCAAGACCAGAGCGGGCAGGCACGGGGGCATCGACGGGGTGGGGTATCTGGACAAGGTCATCAACATCGACCAGTCCCCCATCGGCCGCTCCCCCCGCTCCAACCCCGCCACTTACACCGGGCTTTTCAACGACATCCGGGAGCTGTTTGCCGCCACCCAAGACGCCAAAAGCCGGGGCTACGGCCCGGGGCGGTTCTCCTTCAACGTCCGGGGCGGGCGGTGCGAAGCCTGTCAGGGGGACGGCCTGTTGAAGATCGAGATGCACTTTCTGCCCGATATCTACGTTCCCTGCGAGGTGTGCAAGGGCAAGCGGTACAACCGGGAGACCTTGGAGGTCAAGTATAAGGGCAAGAACATCTACGACGTGCTCAACATGACCGTGGACGAGGCGCTGCCCTTCTTTGAGAACCTCCCCAAGATCTGCAAGAAGCTGAAAACGCTGGCGGAGGTGGGGCTTTCCTATATCCGTCTGGGGCAGCCCTCCACCGAGCTGTCCGGCGGCGAGGCCCAGCGGGTGAAGCTGGCCACCG
>CAJUAS010000033.1 GCA_910584395.1 uncultured Oscillospiraceae bacterium
CCAAGCCCCTGTCCTTCTATACCCTCATGTTGCTTTTGGTGCTGCCCCTGCTGTCTCTGGGCCTCACCCTTTTTTCCTTGCGCCGCCTTGGGCTGGACGTGTCCTGTCACACCCACGTCCTCCCCAAGGGCGACGCCGCTTTTGCTGTCCTCACCCTCCACGGCCCAAAGACCGCCGCCGGAGCTTCAGCCAAGCTCACCCTCCGTCTGGACAACAAGTTGTACCCCCAGCTTGGTGAAAAACGCACCCTGAACCTGCGCTGCAACACCCCCCACCCGCTGGAGCTGCCCACGGGCCACTGCGGCTGGCTGGAGCTGACGGCGGAGCGGTGCGCCCTCATCGACTGGCTGGGGCTGTTCCCTGTCCCCGTCAAGACCCCCAGCCCCATGCTGGCGCTGGTGTGGCCCGCCCCCGACCCATCCGCCGCCGCCGAGACAGACCTTACCCCCGCGCAGGGCCGTCCCCTGCGCCCCCGTCCCGGCGGAGGCCCCGGCGAGGACTACGAGCTGCGCCCCTACCGCCCCGGCGACGCCGTCACCTCCATCCACTGGAAGCTCACCGCCAAACGCCCGGAGGACGCAGACCCCATCCTCCGGGAGACCATGGAACCCTTGCAGGAGGCCATCGCCGTCACCTATGACCACTTTGGCGACCCCGATGATGTGGACGCGCTTCTGGCCCGGCTGGAGGGGCTGGAACGGCAGCTCATGGACGCCCAGCGGCCCTTTACCCTCTGCTGGGCCGACCCGGTAAGCGGAGAGGTCACCCACTACGCCGTGGACTGCCCCGACGCGTGGCAGCGGTGTCGCCGCGCGCTGGCGGGAAGTCCCGCCCCCCGCAGCGGTCAGGGTGTGCCTGAGGGCGCGCCCCTCACCCTGCCCGGCCAGCACGGCGCAGTCCGGCGCATCCACCTGACCCTCCCCGGCAAGGAGGTGTCCCCATGAAGCCCTTTGCTTGGCGGGCCTATGCCCTCACTGCCGCCGCCACCTTTCTCACCGTGACGCTGGCGCTGTTTTCCTCCCTGCTGGCCATGACGGACACCTTTCCCCTGACGGTGGAGCTGTTGCCGCTCCTCCGCCTGTCCCTTTTGTCCGCCCTCGGCTGCGCGCTGGTGTATGCCGTCCCCCGCCCTTCCCTGTGCGCGGGGCTGGTGACCATGCTGCTCGGCCTTTTGGCCCTCTACGTCTGGTGGCGGTGGGACGGCTTTTCCATCGGGGTGCAGGTGCTCTTTCATCAGGTCTCGTACACCTTCTTTGAGGAGCTTCCCGCCGTGCCCTACTACCCCCTGCCCATGACTCTGACCCCCTTGGAGATGCGTCAGGCCGCCGAGGTTTTTCTCACCGCCGCCGTCCCTCTGCTGGCGCTGTGGCTTGGGCCGTGGCTCACCCTGCGCTGGCCCGTGTGGCCCGCCGTGGGGACGGTCGCGGCTCTGGTGGGTATGCCCCTGCTGCTCATGCGTCAGCCCGGCGCGCCTGCTCTGGCGGCGTTTCTCCTCTTTTTGTCTCTGGTCATCCTCTCCCGCCGGGGCTACCGGGAAAACGCCGCCGCCGGAGCGCGGCGGGTGCTGGCCGCCGTTGTCCCTGTCGCGCTGGTGATGGCCCTTTTGTCCGCCGCCGTGCCCGCCGAGACCTCCCCCCGCCCCGTGTGGCTGGAGGATCTGCGCCTTGCCTTCCAGCGTCTCCCCAGCGAGGGCTTTCCGCTGGGGATCGGCGGCCCGGGGACTTCCACCCCCGGCGAGCAGCCCTTCGGCAGCCTCGGCCCGCTGCGTTTTACCGGACGCACCGTCCTCCAGATCAACTCCTCCTCCGCCCAGAATCCTCTGTTCCTCCGAGGCTTCTCCGCGGGGGCGTACACCGCCGAGGGCTGGATGCCCATTGACGATGAAGGCGACCCATACCCTCTGGGCTGGAAGACCACCGATCCCCCCGCCCTCTTTCCTTGGCAGACGCAGCCTGACCGGGAGACGGACACTGTCCGCATCACCGACCTGTCCTCCCCCTCCGACTACTACTACCTCCCCTACTACCCCTCCGCTCTCCCCGGCGACGCTATTATGACCAACGACGCCTATTGGGAACACCCCAGCGGGGTGAAGGAGTACCACATCTCCTTCCTTCCCACCAGCCGGACAGACGCCAACGCCGCGTTGGATGCCAACAGTGAGACGGCGAACTCCTACTATTCCGAGCAGGAATACCGCCGGTGGGTCTACAACCATTATCTGGACGTGCCCTATGGTCTTTTGAGCAACGACGCCGCCGCCCTGCTGGACAACTTTTCCGCTTCCATCATTTCCGGCACAGACCCCGTGGACGTGGCCCGTACTTTGAAAGACTATCTGGCCTCCTTCACTCAATACGACCAGAGCGCGCCCTACACCCCGGAGGGGGAGGATTTTGTCTCCTACTTCCTCACCGAGAGCCACCGGGGCTACTGCGTCCACTACGCCTCCGCCGCCACTCTCTTCCTCCGCGCCTGCGGCGTCCCCGCCCGGTACGCGGCAGGGTATGTGGCCCGTCCGGGGCGGGCCAACGCGGTGACCAACGTCCCTGACCGCAACGCCCACGCTTGGGTGGAGGTCTATGTGGACGGCTTCGGCTGGCAGCCGGTGGACGTGACCCCCGGCTTTTCCGGCGGCGGGAATTTAGGCGACCTAAACGCCGCCGACCCGGAGGTCTCTCCCTCCCCCACTCCTGCGCCCTCCGCTCCCACCGCCACACCCACTCCTACCCCGCCCGCTTCGTCGGCCGCTCCCTCGTCCAGACCCGGCGCGGCCGCCCCTTCCCGCGCTTCCTTCCTTCTCCCCCTGCTGATCCTCCTCTGCGCCGGGCTGCTCATTGGACTGGTTTTCCTGCAAGCCCTCCTCCGCCGCGCGCATTTGCGAAAAAAATGTACCCAGAACGACCCAAATCAGGCCGTCCTCGCCCTTTACCGCTACCTCCTCGCCCTCTCCCGCCATACCGGTGCGGACATCCCGCAGGAGGCCCTCGAACTGGCCCAAAAGGCCCGCTTCAGCCAACACACTCTCACAGCGGAGGAACGCGCCTCCATGGAGGCCATGGCCCGCGCCGCCGCCCACCGTGCCATGGGCCTTCCCCTTTGGCCCAGACTGCTGCTCCGCTTCTTCTGGGCCTTGCTTTGATAAAAAAAAGAGCTTCGAGATGTTCTCGAAGCTCTTTTTGATTTCGTTCGCGGCCTCACTCTGCCGCCCGGCGGGAGATGCCCAGACCGAAGGCGTTTGGCCCGGTGTGGCAGATCACCGAGAAGGACAGAGGCTCAAAATGCAGGTGGTCGCCGGGGAAGGCCGCCTTCACTTCCTCGAACCATGCGGTCGCGTCCTCCTCGCAGGCGAAGCTCCCTGCCACGCCGATACTCACCGCCCCACCGGCGCGCAGGGTATCGGCGGCAGCCGCCGCCGTCTCCAGCAGCTTTTTGCGGCAATTCACCGTGCCGCGCACCTTGGCCACCGCGTCAAACCGCTCGCCGTCGCACTTGAGAAGGGGCTTGATGTTCAAGACCGATCCAAGGGCAGCGGTGGCGGCGGTACAGCGGCCGTTTTTCTTGAAATACTTCAACGTGTCCACGCCCAAAAAGATCACCGACTCCAGCCCTGTCCGCTCCAGCGTCTCTTGGATCTCCGCCCCGGTCTTGCCTTGGGCGGCAAGGGCCACCGCGTCCATCACGCTGTCGTATTGGGTCACGGACACCCGGTGGTTGTCCACCACCCGCACCTTGCCCTTGAACTCCGCCGCCAGACCCAGCGCGGTCTGATAGGAGGCGGAAAGCCCGCCGGACATGGGGATGTGGACGATCTCGTCGTACCCCTCGCCCAGCACCTTCTCCCACAGCTCCAGCACGTCCCCCGGCGCGGGCTGGGAGGTGGATGCGTCCGCATTTTCCTCCAGCCGGCGGTAGAACTCCTGATGGGTCAGATCAACGCCCTCAAAATACTCCTTGCCATCCAAGATCACCGGCATGGGCAGGGTAAAAATCCCCAGTTTCTTCCCTTCCTCGGGAAAAATGCCGCAGTTGGTGTCGGTCACAATGGCTGTTTTCATGTTCTCTTTCTCCCTTTCCGGCCTGTTTTCGGCTTGGCGTTGGGTTTGGGTTTTGCCTTGGCCCAGCCGGCTTTCTTTTTTTGCCTTTCCTGCCGTTCCTTGGCCGCCTCCGGTCTTGCCGGCGGTCTTTTCCCCTGATAGGTTCCCCGGCCGCTTCCCTGTCCGGGGCTGGGCCGCAGAAGGCACTCCTTGCCGTAGCCGATCAGATCCTCCCGGTGGGTGAGCTTCAGCGCCTCCAGCACCAACGCTCGCTTCTCCGGGCGTTTCCACTGCATCAGCGCCCGCTGCATAGCCTTCTCATGGGGCGTTTTGGGGACAAACACCGGCTTCATGGTGCGGGGGTCAAGGCCGGTGTAGTACATACAGGTGGACAGCGTCCCCGGCGTGGGGTAGAAGTCCTGAACCTGCTCAGGCTGGCGTCCGGAGCGGTTGAGCCAGCAGGCCAGCTCCACCGCGTCCTCCAACGTACAGCCCGGATGGGAGGACATGAGGTAGGGCACCAAATACTGCTCCTTGCCGTACTTTTTATTGAGGGAATCATACCGCTGGCGGAAGGTCTCATAGACCTTGTTGTGGGGCTTGCCCATGTAGTCCAGCACCTTGTCCACGCAGTGCTCCGGGGCTACCTTGAGCTGTCCCGACACATGATACTGCACCAGCTCCCGCAAGAACGCCCCCGACTTATCCGCCTGAACGTAGTCAAAGCGGATGCCGGAGCGGATGAACACCTTCTTCACCCCCGGCAGAGCGCGAAGCTCCCGCAGCAGCTCCAGATAGTCGCTCTCGTCCGCGTCTAAATTGGGACAGGCCTCCGGGGAGAGACAGGCGCGGTTTTTGCACATTCCCGCCTTCCTCTGCTTCTCGCAGGAGGGGTGGCGGAAGTTGGCCGTCGGCCCGCCTACATCGTGGATATAGCCTTTGAAGCCGGGGTGCTCGGTCAGGAGCTTGGCCTCCCGCAAAACGCTCTCATGGCTTCGCACGGTGATCATCCGACCCTGATGGAAGGCCAGCGAACAGAAGTTGCACGCCCCAAAGCACCCCCGGTTGTGGGCGATGGAAAAGCGCACCTCCTCAATGGCAGGCACGCCGCCCAGCGCGTCGTACATGGGGTGCGGCTCTCTGGTGTAGGGCAGCTCCGCCACCTCGTCCAGCTCTTTGGTGTTGAGGGGCGCGGCAGGAGGATTGACCACCAAAATGCGGTCTCCGTGCCGCTGGAGAATGGCCTTGCCCACCACCGGGTCGTGCTCCTGATACTGGATCATATTGGCCCGGGCGTAGTCCTCCTTGGAGGCACACACCTCCTCGAAGGAGGGGCAGGATATCTTGGGATAGACGCAGTCCGCCGCGTCTCTGGTCAAAAAGGCCGTGCCGCGCACGTCCTTGATCTCGCTCACCGGTGTGCCGGAGGCCAGCCGCGCGGCGATCTCTCTCGTCGCCCGCTCCCCCATGCCATATACCAGCAGATCTGCGCCGCTGTCGAGCAAAACGCTGCGGCGCACCTTGTCCTCCCAGTAGTCATAGTGGGCAAAGCGGCGCAGGGACGCCTCCAGCCCGCCAATGATGACGGGGATGTCCCCAAAGGCCCGCCGCGCCAAATTGGCGTAGACGATCACCGCACGGTCGGGCCGCAGGCCGATGCGTTTGCCGGGAGAGTAAGCATCCTCCCCCCGCCGCCGCTTGGCCACGGTGTAGTGGGCCACCATGGAGTCGATGTTTCCCCCCGACAGCATCACCCCCAGCCGGGGCTTTCCATAGGCCAGCAGGTCGTCCGGCGTGTCCCACCGGGGCTGGGCGCAGATCGCCACCCGATAGCCCTCCTGCTCCAGCACCCGCGCGATGATGGCAGAGCCAAAGGTGGGGTGATCCACATAGGCGTCCCCCATCAGGATGAGAAAATCATAACTTTCCCACCCTCTGGCCTCCATATCCGCCTTTGAAACAGGCAAAAAATCCTTACTGCTCTTCAAATCCAATGTCTTTCTCCAATAAATCCAGAGGGACGCGGGTTCCTTCCGCCTCCCCGATCTTGTGGAAGCCATACCGGGCGTAGAACCGCTGGGCCGTGTCGTTGTCCGGGGCGCACCGCAGGCGCAGCGCGTCGCAGCCCATGTGGCGGAAAACGCTCACAGCCTGTCCGATGAGCTGCACCCCCAGCCCCTGACGGCGGAACTTGGGCAGCAGGTACAAAAACGGGATCGGGCCGTAGTGTTCCTTCTCCCCGGTGGGAACGTCTAATTGGAGGATGCCCGCCGGCTCGTCCCCCAGCATCACCTGCCACACCGCTTTTTCGCTCTCCCGCGCCTGTTCTCTGGCCCGGAGCAAAAAGCCGTCGCCGTCAAAGTTCACCATAGAGCCGTGGATGACCTCCCAAGCGTCCCGGCGGCAGTCATAGTAGAAATCCCCGTGGGTCTCCATGTCCAACGGGCGATACCAGAGGTTGGCGTCGTCAAACAGACCCGACCCCGCCTTCCACCACTTTTGCTTGGCAAAGGTGGAGAGCCCCTCGTGGAGGTGGGAGTTGTCGTTGAGGTAGACCACGTTCCATTTCCCGTCCTCAAACTCCAAAAGGCTCACCCCGGTGTTGTCGCAGTGGGCCACCTGATTGCCCTCCTCCACGGGAAGGCCCATGATCCCCGCCAGCGCGTTGCGGATGGCCATGCCGTGGGAGGCCACCGCCACCGTCTGGCCGTCGTGGGCGCGGGCGATCTTCTCCAGCGTGGACACCAGCCGCTCACGGAGGATGGGGAAGGTCTCTCCTCCGGGGATGTGCCAGCGGGGGTCGTTGGCGTTAAAATATATGAGCTGCTGGCGGTCCTCCCGCCCCACCTGCCCCCATGGGCGATCCTCCCACTCCCCCATGGCCACCTCCCGGAGGCCGGGGTCGGTGCGGAGGGGCAGGCCGTGGCTGAGATACACCGCTGAGGCGGTCTTTTTCGTGCGGTAAAGGTCGCTGGAATACACCGCGTCGATGGGTACGTCCCGGAAGCGTTCCTCCAGCGCCTTGATCTGCTCCAGCCCCCGGTTGGTGACCAGAGAATCATATTGTCCCTGAACCCGCCGGTAGAGGTTGCCCTCCGCCTCGGCATGGCGAAGGAGATAGATCCGTGTCATATGGTTTCCTCCTGTGTCTCTTTGCCGGCCCTTACGCCCAAGGCTGCACCCCGCCTGTCAGCTCCCGGGGGGTGGTCTCGTGGGCGGCGCACCATTCCGCCAAACCGTCGATGGTCTTGACCGCCGCCATAGGGTCGGCGAACAGCGCGCTGCCCATGCCCACGGCGGTCGCCCCTGCCAGCAGCATCTCCACCGCCGTTTCGGCGCTATGCACCCCGCCCATGCCCAGAATGGGCAGCTTCACGGCGTTATGTACCTCCCAAACCATCCGCAAAGCCACGGGAAACACCGCCGGGCCGGACATTCCGCCCGTGTTGCGCTTCAAAATGGGGCGGCGGGTGTTGAGGTCGATCCGCATCCCCCGCAGGGTGTTGATGAGGGACACCGCGTCCGCTCCCGCCCCTTCTACCGCGCGGGCGATCTCGGTGATGTCGGTGACGTTGGGGGAGAGCTTCACCATCACGGGGGTCTCCCCCGCATGATCTTTCGCTTCCCTTGTGACCTCCGCAGCCAATTCCGGCTTCGTGCCGTAGGCCAGCCCTCCCGCCTTCACGTTGGGGCAGGAGACGTTGACCTCGATCATGTCCACCCCCGCCTCGGACAGCTTCTCGCACATAGCGGCGTACTCCGCCGGGGTGTCCCCGGAAATATTGGCGATGACGGGCACGTCCAGCTCCTTGAGCCGCGGCCACTCCTTGGCAAGAAAGGCGTCCACGCCGGGGTTTTGAAGCCCCACGGAGTTGAGCATCCCCATGGGGGTCTCGGCAATGCGGGGGGGCGGGTTGCCGCTGCGGGGGCGAAGAGTCAGCCCCTTGGCGCACAACGCGCCCAGACGGGTAATGTCAAAAAACCGGCCGTATTCCTCCCCAAATCCGAAGGTGCCGGACACGGGAACGATGGGGTTTTTCAGGCGTACCCCCGCCAGCGTGACGGACAAGTCTGCCTTACCCATTCCAGTCCACCTCCGACGCGTCAAATACCGGCCCATCCTTGCACACATGCTTCATCGAGCCGTCCGCCATGGGGGTGGCGCATCCAAGGCACGCCCCCACGCCGCAGGCCATCCGCTCCTCCATGGACACCTGACAGGGCAGGCCATACCGGGCGGCTACCTCCGCCACCCCGCGGAGCATGGGCTTCGGCCCGCAGGCCAAAACCGCTGTAAAGTCTTTATCCTTGTCGAGAATCTCTGCTACCTTCTGATGGACATAGCCGTGGAAGCCGAGGCTTCCGTCGTCGGTGCAGAGGAACACCTCTTCGCAGGCGTTGGAAAAAAGCTCCGGCATAATGGCCTGCTGCTCAGAGCGGAAGCCCAGCACAGCCGTCGCCTTTCCCTCGGCATACTGGGCGCAGCCGTACAGCGGAGGTACGCCGATACCGCCCCCCGCCAGCAGATACCGCCCGCCCTTTTCCACGGAAAAGCCGTTGCCCAGCAGGCCGAGCACGTCAAGGGTCTCCCCCTCCCGGCGTTCCGCCAGCCAGCGCGTGCCTTCCCCCCGCGCCTGAAAGACGATCTCCACCAGATCGCCGTCTTTCTCGCTGCCGCAGGTGCAGACCGAGATGGGCCGGCGCAGAAAATGGGGCGGACAGGTGATATGGATAAACTGGCCGGGGGCGCGGAAGGTCTGCCCCACCATCGTTCCGCACTCCAGAACCATCCAATAGGTATCCGTCCCTATGGACATCTTGTTCACGATGGTACATTGCTGCTGCACGGGCATAGGCTCACCTCTTTACACGATGGTCACGTACTTCTTGATGTCGTCCCGCATGGCCTCGGCGGCGGCGCGGGCGGCGTCTTGGAAATGCTCCGCCCCATTTTCCGTCTTCTGCCACGCGCACAGGATGCCCCGGGAGGAGTTGATGATCGCCCCCCAGCCGTAGCGGTCAAACGCCCCGGCCACATCCTGCGCCGTCCCTCCCTGCGCGCCGTAGCCGGGCACAAGGAAGAAGGTCTTTTCCATGCGGCGGCGCAGCTCCCGCAACTCGGCGGGATAGGTCGCGCCCACCACCGCTCCCAAGGTCTGGTAGCCGCACTCCCCTTCGCTGCCTGCGCCCAGCCGCTTGCAGAGATCCGCCATCACGGTATACACCTGCCGGTCGCCCGCCACCATATCCTGAAGCTCCCCAGAGGAGGGATTGGAGGTCTTGACCAGCAAAAACACGCCCTTGTCCTCCTCCTTGGCGATGTTGAGGAAGGGCAGGATGGCGTCCGAGCCCATATAGCCGTTGATGGTGACGCAGTCGGCGCAGAAGGGAGTGCCCAGCCAGCCCTCGGCATAGGCTTGGGCGGTAGAGCCGATGTCCCCCCGCTTGATATCGGCGATCACGTAAAAGCCCTTGTCATGGGCATATTGAATGGTGTCGTGCATGGCTTTCACCCCGGGCCAGCCCAACAGCTCATAGTACGCCGCTTGGGGCTTTACGGCGGGGACGACCCCCTGAAGGGCGTCCAGCAGAGCCATGTTGTAGCGAAGCACCGCCTCAGCCGCGCCCTCCAGCGTCTCTCCGTGCTTGTCCAAGCACTCCTTGACCAGCTGGGGCGGAATATACTCCAGCCGCGCGTCCAGCCCCACCACCGTGGGGTTTTTGGTCTTTCGGATCAGTGCGTGCAAACGGTCAAAGGACATAATGTTTCCTCCTTCTTATCCCCGGTAGACGATCTGGCCGTCTACAATGGTATACTTGACCTTTCCCTTGAGCCGCCGCCCGCCGAAGGGGGTGTTGCGGCCCATGGACAGAAACTTTTCCGGTTCGACCTCCCACACCTCGTCGGGGTCAAAGATGACCACGTCCGCCGGGTTGCCGATGGCCAGCCGACCGTAGGGTACGCGCAAAATGGACGCGGGATTGATGGTCATTTTCCGCAAAATGTCGGATAGGGTGAGCTTCCCGGTGTGGTAGAGGGCGGTGAGGGTCACCGCCAGCGCGGTCTCCAGCCCCACCATGCCGCTGGGGGCGTCCTCCAAGGGCTTGGCCTTCTCCTCTGCGGAGTGGGGGGCGTGGTCGGTGGCGATGGCGTCGATGGTGCCGTCCCGCAGGGCGGCAATGATCCCCTCCACGTCCGCTTTGGTGCGAAGGGGCGGGTTCACCCGGGCCATCGTCCCCTGCTTTTGCACCTCTTCTTCGGTCAGGGTGAAATACTGGGGGCAGGTCTCGCAGGTGATGGGCACGCCCTTGTGCTTGTAATTGCGGATGATGGCGGCGGACTTGGCCGTGGACACATGGCAGATATGTACCGCCGCGCCGGTCTCCTCGGCCAGCATGGCGTCCCGCATGACCATCAGCTCCTCGGCGATGGCGGGCCGGCCGTGGATGCCCAGCGCACGGGACACCTGCCCCTCGTTGACGGCGTAGTTTTGTACCATGTCCTTGTCCTCACAGTGGGAGAGGACGGTCAAGTGCTGGCGCGCGGCCTTCATCAGTCCGTCGCGCATCACGTTGGCGTTTTGTACGGGCATCCCGTCGTCGGACAGGGCCACCGCCCCTGCATCCCGCAGCGCGGCCGGGTCGGTGAGCTTCTCCCCGTCCTCGTTAAAGGTCAGCGCGCCGATGGGCAGCACCCGCGTGCCCGGCGTTTTGGCTTTGTCCAAAATATAGGCCACCACATCCGGGTCGTCGCACACGGGGCGGGTGTTTGGCATACAGGCCACCGCCGCGAAGCCCCCCGCCGCCGCCGCGGCGCGTCCGGTCTCAATGGTTTCCTTGTGGGTGTAGCCGGGGTCGCGAAGGTGGACGTGCATATCCACCAGCCCCGAAGAGACGATGAGGTTTTGCGCTTCAATGATCTCTGCGCCGTCGGGGTCTATGTTGCTCCCGATCACCGCCACCCGGCCGTCCTCCAACAAAATATCCATCACGCCGCCGATGCCGCCGACCGGGTCGATGAACCGTCCTTGACGGATCAACAGTTTCAAGGCCAACAACTCCTTTGTTACACACTGTTTTTATTATACCTTTCCCGGCGAAAATAAGCAAATGAATTTTTCATAAATTCGGGCCATACTAACCGTGGGAAAGGAGGAGTTGTGATGAACGAGCATCCGTTTTTGAAGGGCATCGGCCTTGGTATGCTGGCCGGGGCGGCCGTGGGCGCGACCATGATGAAAAACGAAAAGACCATCAAGAAAGCCGCCAAGCACACCGTCAAGACCGTGGGCCGTCTGGCCGAGGACGCCGCCGACACGCTGGCGGACAAGCTGCCCAGTATGTGAAAGAGCAAAAAAGAGAGAGACACCCAAAAGGGTGTCTCTCTCTTTGAAAGTAGTGACCTATTCTGATACGAAATGCACACCCTACCGAACTTTCGTGTAAAGGTTCAAAGAGTGTGCATTTTTTAATTATTCCCCAAGACCGCAAAAGAAAGACCGCAAAACCTGTTCACCCAAAAAGGTGTGCGGTCTTGCGGTCTTACTCGTTTCGGTGCGATTATGCTCCGACCTTGATTTCTGTGCCGTTGGCAAATGCAAAGGTGATTTCGCCGTTCCTGTTTACGATGGCTTTTTCAATCATCACCGTCCAGATGGTGTCATTCCAGTCGTGCATCACTTCTGGCTGTTTCTTGAGGGTGCGGATATAAAGCGCCATCTTCTTATCCTGCTGACTACGGGCGGTGCGTAGGCTCTGCAACCGCTCCAGTTCCGCAGCCGCTTTCTCATACCGTTCGGTGAGGGCTTCGTACTTTTTGAGGTAGGCTTCCTGGGACTGTGCCGTGGATGCGTTTTCCTTGACTGCCGCCTTGACCAGTTCGGCAACCACCTGGGTCTCTTCAAGCTGCCGTTCAATGTCGGCATCCAGTGTTCCGAAGTCCATCAGCTTCTGCCGCCATGCTTCAATTTCCTTTATAATCTGCACTCGATCCTGCATCATCAGATTGTAGGCTTTTATGAAAAGCCGCTGTATGGTTTCTGTGTCCAACGCAGGGGTGTGGCAGTGTTCCTCGTTTGCGAATTTGCTATTGCACTGCCAAATGGTGCGGCGGTACTGGTCGGTGGAATGCCAGACCTTGGGACCAAAGAAGGCCCCGCAGTCCTCGCAGACCAGTTTGGCAGAAAGAACGCTCTTTCCACTGTAGGCTTTACCCAAGGTCTTCCGTCTGGCGAACTCTGCCTGCACCTGCTCCCATTCGTCCGGCTCAATGATGGCGGGGTGGCTACCCGTCACATAATACTGCGGGACTTCACCTTCGTTGGGCTTCATTTTCTTTTCCAGAAAGTCCACCGTGAACTTCTTCTGGAGCAGCGCATCACCCTTGTATTTTTCGTTCTGAAGGATACTGGTGACCGTGGTCTTACTCCATGTCTGCTTGCCGCCGGGTGACGGGATGCCCAACTCTTCCAGGTACTTGCAAATGCCTGCCTGGGTCTTGCCCTCAAGGAAAAGCCCATAAATCAGCTTCACAACCCTTGCTTCGCTTTCGACCACCGCAGGCCGTCCATCCTCGCCCTTTTCATATCCGAGGAAGCGTTTGTACGGCAGATGCACTTTGCCATCGGAGAAGCTCTTGCGCTGTCCCCAGGTGATGTTTTCGGAAATGCTGCGGCTTTCTTCCTGTGCCAGAGAGGACATGATGGTGATGAGCAGTTCGCCCTTGCCGTCAAAGGTGTAGATGCCCTCCTTTTCAAAGTAACACTCCACTCCGTTCTCTTTCAGCTTTCGGATGGTGACCAGGCTGTCAACCGTGTTTCTTGCAAATCGGCTGACCGACTTGGTAACGATGAGGTCAATTTTGCCGTCCAGGGCATCGGTGATCATCTCTTTGAAACCCTCACGGCGTTTGGTGTTAGTGCCGGAAATGCCCTCGTCCGTATAGACTTTTACGAACTTCCATTCCGGCTTGGACTGTATGAATTTGGTGTAATAATCAACCTGGGCTTCATAACTGGTGAACTGCTCATCGCTGTCAGTGGAAACACGGGCGTATCCGGCGACACGTCTTTTCCGTGCAGCCACCGAAGGCAGATGGGTCAGCGGGTTTATGGTTGCAGGTATCATTGTAACTTTAGGCATTCTGGTTCCTCCTTTCCAGGGCTTTCTGGCGGGCGGTTGCTTTCATCTCGTCCGTCCAACTTTGTCGGCGTGAGCGGTCTTGCCATGTCCGTGTGATCTCCGAACCGTCAAAGAAGCGAAAAATCAGCACATTTCCGTTGCAGACCAGAATGCTTTTTATCAGCCTACGGAGTAATTCCTCTGAAAAATCCACCTGCCCAAGCACTTCTGCGGTCACTGCCTGCAAGGTTTCTTCGGGGATCTGCTTGGAAGCGCAGGCGGTTTTGCCCATCGAATTGAATGTACCGCAGACCCAGACGGGACCCGTTTTCGTGACCTTGCGCCGATAGTTCTTGCCGCAGCCATCGCAAACCAGAAGGCTTGTGAACGGGTATGCTTTCTTGGGCGCAGGCTTTTTCAAGAACCGAGCCGCCCGACGTGCTTTCTCTGCCTGCACCGTTTGGAAGGTCTCTATGTCGATAATGGCATCGTGGGCATCCTCTGCGTGGTACTTGGGCAGTTCGCCGTTGTTGATGATGGTTTTCTTGGTGATGTGGTTCTCACGGAAGGTTTTCTGTAAAATCAGATTTCCCGTATAGGTGTAGTTGCTGAGTATCTTTGAAATTACGGACTGGCCCCATTGTTTGCCGAAGCGTGACGGAATGCCATCCTCATTCAGTCTCTTGGCAATGGTAAGGTAGCGGTACACGCCAGTTTTCGCAAGGGGCTGATCGCTGTAGGTCTCGATATCGATTGAGAGAGTTTTCATATCATTGTCCTTTCAACGGAAATAAGGACGGCAGAGAATGCTCCCCGCCGCCCCGTTAGCGCGTTAGTCCACCTTTGTGGCGGATTCTTTGGTTTTCTTGGCTTCCTTGCGCTTACGGATCTTGTCCTTCACCCAACTCACCGCAGATGCGATGATGATGATGATTTCAGCGATAAACACGCCAGTCATGGCTCCGAAGCAGGTGTAAAGCATCAGTTCCTGAAATTCAGTCATGGTCGCACCTCCATTAAGCCAGGAAGTCGTCATCCGCATCGGTTGCGAAATCGGACTCGGCGCTTGCCTTACCACCCAGGGGTTCACCGGCACGGATGAGCTGCAGGTTATTCAGACCACAGGCGATACCCTTGTTGCCGTTGGAGTTGAAGGCATACAGGTTGATGCTTGCACGGCCATACACGCCGGAGTAGACCTCGGAGCGGGTCAGCACGGGATTGCGGTCAGCATCCACGATGCCGGGTGCAGTTGCGGAGTTGGCGTTGATGAAGTAAGCGTTGGCATAGGCGGGATCGTCGGGTCTCTCGATATCGCCGTCGCGCAGAGGGGTCTTGATGGCAGCCAGAGGGGGTACACTCTTGCTGTTGCCCTTCAACTTGGACTGGCCCTCCTGGTAGGCAGCTTCGATTGCCGCCTTGATCTTTGCGACCGTCTTGGTATCGGACTTTGGGATGATGAGGCTGACACTGTACTTGGGAGTGCCGCCGTTGATGCTCTTAGGCTCCCAGACGTTGGCATAAGACCAACGGGTGTCGGGACCGGTGATGACCTTCATAGGGTTGTTGACTCTGGTTGTGTTAGTAGACATATTAAAATTCCTCCATAAAATCATTTTTTGCGGTATTCATTGCCGGACGTTTATCGCTCTCCGGCACGAGCGTGGGTTTGCCTTGCGGCTTTTCAATGTAGGGAGCGAGAAGTTCCTCAAAGCGGGATTTGCCGAGCATCTTCTGCATGGCAGTGATACCGAGGACTTTCCGCTCGTAGGGATCGAAGCCCGCGTTCTCCACGGTGGCAGCAACAATAGCATCGTTGGTGTACTTTCGGTTGGAATGGCCTTCGACCAATTTCCATCCGCTCCAGTCCTTGCCGCTGATAGCCTGCTGAAGGGCGTATTCCTTCACATCAGAAGCCCAGGCTGTCAGAGCATCGACCTTGCCGAGAATATCTGCAATTTCCTCATCATCGAGGAGCGCAGGGGTCTGGAAATCATATCGGGCAAGAGCCATATTCGCTTCGGCGCGTTCTCTGCATTCGGCTTTTGCCTTACAAAAACGGCACCATTCACCACAGTGGAAGTCACCTTGGCCCTCATAGGCCAGTTTCGCTTTCTGGCTGAGTTCTGTGTCTGCCCATTGAAGCAGATCGGCTTTTTCCATCTCGTACACACTGACATTGGACTTTCGGGGTTGGAAGATGGTCATACGGACGGTATCGATGTCGTAGATGTCATCGAAGATTTCCAAGGCCCCCAGGGCATACAGCATCATCTGGGGATTTGCCACGGCGCTGATCTCGACACCCTTGCCATGCTTGTAATCGCAGATGTTCATCACACCGTCAGCGATAACGATGCAGTCGGCAGTTCCGAAGCCGTCCTGAACCCAACGGGAGAAGTTGACCCGCTGTTCGATCATGACCACAGGGTCGGTGCAGATCTGTTTTGCCGTTTCCAGGAGTTCTACCACATAGGCGGCATATCCGGCGGCACATTCCTCCATCTCCTCGTTGTACCAGGAGAGATTTTCGATGGGGTCTTCTGTGGGCATCCCAAGAGCCTGTTTCAGACGGAACTCGCAGAGGGTGTGGGCATCGGTGCCCTCGGCAGCGTAGTCACTGCCTTTATCCTCGTAGTTCTCGCAGAGCCGAACGGAAGGCGGACAGTTGAGCCACCGTTCAGAAGAGGATGCTGACAGAACAGCGTGTTTATTTGCCATCAGTCAGCACCTCCGCATCGGCAAGCAGTGCCTTGTAGTGGGCGGGGTCGATCTGGGACAGCTTGGCGGCACCATACTTCTGGAGCAGGGAGCGGATCTCTGCGGTATGACCCTGCCGGGACTTATCTGCGAGAACGGCTCTGACCTGTTCCAAAGTCAGTGCGGGTTCGGCGGGAGCAGTCGGTTCGGCATCTCCTGCACCGCTGAACATCTCTGCAAGCCAGTTGGCGGCATCGTTAATAGCGGCAGCAGCAGTGCGCAGCTCTTCGATGGTCGCAGCCATATCGCTCATTTTGCTCATCCTGTTTTCCTCCTTCCGTAGATTGACTTTGAATCAGCGCCAGCTTCATAGCCAGTCGCTTGGACACCACACTGATGGCCGTAAGAACATCGATAAGTTCCTGGTCGGTGCCGGTGCCGTGTTTCTTCTGGGCTTCGTACATTCTGTTCACCTCCTTGGAAGGAGCGGTGTGTGTTTTGCTCTTTCCACTACCCACTGGAGGTGAGGTGCGCGTTTGGCCGAAAAATCTATAAAAAAAGTTTTTGCCCTTCAGCCAGCGACTGAAGGGCGGGAATTTCAGATGTACATACCAAGCTGTTCACGGAGAATGCGGAGCAGCTTGTCTCTGCGGTAAGTATAAGTGTTGCGGGAAATGCCCAGGGTCGAAGCAATATCTCGTTCGGATTTTCCTTCCATAATCAGTTCGCAGATACGGCGGCCTTCGGGGTCCAGTTCCTGTAACTTCTGATATAGGGCACAGAGCAGTTCACGATCTTCCATGATGGACTGTGCGTTGGGGGCATCGTCCGGCAGGTCATCTGCCCAACTTTTCTGGTTACCCTCACCGTCCTCAACGGTATAATCCAGAGAGAGGTTATCTCCGGCAGCACGGAACTCACAGGCAAGGCAGTCGCCATCGCACATCCAGGTCTTGGACTTCGGACACATACACTGACCGTGTGACTGGGCGCGTTTGCGGGTGGCCCAAATATCACGGTAGTAGGCGTAATACTGCTCTTCGGTTACTTCCACCCAGGTCTTGAGACGGTGGATGTAGACTTTGTACTCACGGGTTGACTTCTGATTTTCATTGGTTTGCATTGCTTGTCCTTTCCCGCTTTGGGAAGGGAGGCGGCAGATACAACGAAAGCCGGTGTATTTGATGACACGCCGGCTGCAATGCTCGTGAGAAGGCATAACAAGGCAACGGTGGCACATCGGATGGTTGACGGGTAATCCGTTCCAGGTTCCGTATGTATCCACCGCTTCGTTAATGGCCACTCACAAAGCGGAGTATAATTTATTTCGAAGGAGCTACCCTCGATACAAAAATTATATCTAACAATGCCTGAAAACCCGAATCTTGGTGAGTTACAGCTGGAGAAGCATAAAATCCCCGTCTACCGTGCGTTTCCGTTGTTTGGAAACAGCGTAGACAGGGATTGGTCACGATAAGTGTGTCGAATCGTAACTCGGTGAGTTACAAACTTTTTTGTGTTTTTTGAGTAATATGAATTGTACAAACAAAAAGTTGAACAAAAGTCATTGAAAAAGTAATTACTTCGTGCTATAATGTAGAATAGCAATTGCTGTAAGTACCTACAAGGAGGCAAGTCATGGCTGAGGTAAAGAAAAGTATCACTCCGATGGAGCATTATAATATGTCCGACTTCCTGCGTGGACAGGCATCAAAAATTATAACTACAATATCTACCGAAGATAAGGCTGGTTTTGTCTTGAA
>CAJUAS010000034.1 GCA_910584395.1 uncultured Oscillospiraceae bacterium
CGTCCTTGAAGGTGGTCTCATAATCGGTCTTGCCTTGGGACAGGCGGTGGAGGACAGTTGCAAGGCTGCCGCGGGTCATGGGGGCGACAGGGCTGTACTTGTTACCGCCCGTGCCGTTCACCAGCTCCAGCCCAGCCATTTTGTGAATAGCTTCTTCCGCCCACGGGGTCACGTCCACGTCCTCGAACTTCGTTTCCGGTTCGGGAATGGTGGCAGGGATCTCCGCTTTCACCAGCTCCTCACCGTTTTCGTCAGTGACGGTGATGGTGACATCGCCATTCTTGGTGGTGACGGTCTCGGATTTCGTGCCGTCAGGCTGTTCCACGGTCACCGTCTTGGAGCCGTCCGGCTTGGTGACGATGGTCACCTTGCTGCCGTCCTCGCGGGTCTCGGTCTTGGTGGTCTCAGAAGGAGTGGAAGTACCGCCGCCGCCACCACCGCCAGTGCTGCGCAGACCACTTTGGGCGGCAGTCAGCTCTTTCGCGGCCGCGTCCACATCATCCTGAGTCAGGCCATCGGCGTTACTGAGGATAGCCAGAGCTACGTCGCGGGCAGCCGCGAACTTCTCCCAGGTGTCATCGGTGTAGCTTCCCTTCTCAACGTCCTTCGCATTGTCATAAGCAGTCTGGAGCGCTGTGAAATCCAGCGTATTCGGGTCAGCGGCCTGAACCAGGGCCGTGTTGGCGGCCTCCAGATCCGTCTTAGCCTTGTCCACCTGTTCCTGGGTGGCGTCGCCGTTCAGAAGAGTGGCCTTTGCGGTAGCCAGAGCCTCCTGGAAGGCGGTCCAGGTAGCGTTGGTGTAATTGTCGTTGAGCTTGGTAGCCAGCTCATTGTACGTCGTACGCAGCGCGGAGAAGTCTACCGGCGTTGCCTCGGTCTGCTCCAGAGCCGCCTTGGCGTTGGAAAGAGCCTTGTAAGCGCTCTCCAAGGCGGCCTTGCTGGAAGTATCGTCGATTGCCTTGGCGGCATCCAACGCCTCCTTTAGAGAGGCCCAAGTCTCTGGGGTGTAATCCGCCTCAGTCAGAGCCTCCACCTCGGCAATGAGCTTGTTCAAATCGGTGCGATCGGGGGTCAGAACGAAGTTCTGCCCAGTGAGGTCGGCGCTCGCCACAGTAACGGTCTGCTCCTTGCCTTGGAAGAAGGGAGCGGAAACCTTCATGGTATAGCGTCCGGGGGTCACGCGGGAAATCTGATATGCGCCCAAGGCGTTGGTGGTGGTGCCGGCCACGCGGGTGTCGCCGTCAAACAGTTCCACCGCTGCGCCGGAGACGGCCGCGCCACTCTGACCATGAACCTCGCCGGAGATGTTGTGCACACCCTCCGCCGCGTCCGCGCGGATGATGCGGATGTTGTCAATGATGTACTCCGTGCCGGGACGCAGTCGCATGTTGAAGCCCACATAGCCAGCCTCGGTGATCATGCTGGGAAGTGCGGTGGACGCGTCCACGTCATAGATCTTCACGCCGTCCACGAACACCTGGAAGCTCATGTTATTCATAACCGCACGGACATTACGGGTAACATTGACATTCAAACCGATCGCTTTTTCCGTTACGCTGGTGTAACCCGTCGTGGGAGAACCCTCGCTGTTCCAATGCTCGACAAACCAATACTTGATCGTGTCCTCTTGACCCACGAAAACGCGGTCCACATTCTCAGCTGTACCCTCCTGACCACGGAAGGTAATACCAAGGCGGAGGCCATCGTTGGTCAGAGGCACCACATCGAAGGAGAAGGTTCCGTTGGCCATGGTCACGGTCTTATCCACCACGTTGTTCAAATGGCGGGTCTCACCGCTGCCCGCGTTCCAGGTGATCTTCAACGCGCCGCTTCCGTTGTACTCGGTGGCCTCGATGGTGGGCAGATCCGCAGTGTCCTCGGGCACCAGGTAGCCCATCATGGAGATGTCACCGGTGTTGAAGTCGTTGACGTAGGCGCCCGGAGCCTCAGCCTCCAGGGCAATATCCTTGGTCACGTTGGGCGCAGCCTTCGTCGCCTCAATACTGTCGGTCGTGGTGACGTTATACCCAGTGGCCTGGGCCTTAATGCGGTAGGTGGCGGGAACCAGCTCCGTGCCGCTCTTGCTCTCAAAGTGGAAGGTGCCGTCCGCGCCGGTGGTGACCGTCAAACCCACTGGGACGTAGTCACTGCTCTCCAGCGTCAGCTCCACGCCCTCCACAGGGGCGTTGTTGGCGTTCTTCACCGTGCCGGAGATGACCACCATGACCTTGTCCAGCTTGCCCATGGCAGCGGTCAGGGCGTTTAGAGCCGCGGTGACTTGCTGCTGGGTCGCGTCGTCATTGTCAAAAACGGTATGGCCTTCGGTGCGGGCGGTGGTAAAGGCAGTCCAAGCCGCTTCATCGGTAATGTTCGTATCGTTAGACTCATAGATCTCCGAGTTCGTCATGGCGTCCGCTTCCCGGAGGGCCAGAGCCAGATCGTTCTTCTCGGCGGGAGCCAGTTCAATGGACAGGTTATCCAGCACGAAGTCCAGATAACCGCCGAAGGCTGCGGCAGAGCCGGAGGTGCCCATGTTGTCGGCGGGCTCCTTGGAGTAGATGCCGATCCATGTCTGACCGGAGTCGCTACCCATCACCGTAAACTTGGCATGACCCACCGTGGCCTTGGCAGTGGTGTTGCCAGCAACGCCGCTACTATTGGGCACATCGAGCTGCAAGGTCTTTTCCAGATTGATAACGGTGAGGCCGTCCAAGCCGGTGTAGGCGCCGTCGCCCACCACCGCCACATAGGAGCCTTCGCTGCCCAGCTCGTAGTCAAACTCCACAGTGTAAGCTTTGCCCGGCTCAAAGCGGAAGTTTTGGGGAATGGTTTGATAGATCAGGTTCTGCCGGCCACTAAGACCGTTAACCTTAATGGACCAGTTGCCGTCGATGACGTCGTCTAGCTTCTTCACATCCCAGCCCGCCTGAGTGAAGGGGGTGTTCAGCTCGGAGACGTGGACGCGGTTGTCCGCCACGTTCTCGGCAGGACCGACCACGAAAGGCCAAATGCCCTGAGGCACATTCTCGAAGTCCTGATGCAGGGCGGTAGCGGCGCCGGTAGCGGGATCATAGGTCACGGGGATGGTCGCCGTTCCCTTGTCCGTCTGGGCAGTCTGACCCGCACCAAAGCCGGAATAGTTGAAGCCATACTCCACCGTGCGGACGTCATCTACATAGGCGTTGCCCCGGCCCGCCTCACGGGAAATGGTCAGGGTATACTCCTTGCCTGCCTCCGGCGTAAAGTAGAGGAACATATTCTGGAAGTAGCTGCCGCCCGCCTCCATGCCGTGACCATTGTGGAGGTAGTAGGAGCTGACATAGTTCCGGGCAATGGACTTCTCTGCATAGTTGGTGGCCACCACATTGCCTTCGCCATCGGTGATGGTCATGGTCACCTTCGCCTTATCGGCGCGGTTGTCGATGGCCGCATAGGTAACGTAGTTCTTCCCAGCCACCAGATCTGTGAACTTCTGGCTGACGGAGACCGCGCCCACCATCTTGAGGACGCCGATGCCCTCGGAGTTGGTGGTGTGGACGGCGGAACCAGTGCCCTCTATCTTCCACGGGCAGTCCTCACGGGCAGTGTCCATGTTAAAGGAGGGGTCTTGCAGATGTAAGCCCTCGCCGTAAGTAATCTGGGGCGGGTTTCCCTTATTCTCGCCGGGAACGACCACATAGCAGGTCTCGGCCTCGGCAGTCAGGGTGAGCTTGCCGTCAATGATCTTTACGCTCTTGCCCTGGCTGCGGCCCTGATCGGAGAGGGCATAGACCATCACGCTACCCAGATTCTCCCAACCTTTGGGCACGTCCCATGTGCTGATGCCGCCTTGGGCGTTCCAGTGGTAGAGCTTCTGGTCCTGTACGTCCGTCAGACGGGTGCCCTCGTTGTCCCAATACCAAGGGATCAGGTACTTCAGGGTGGACTTGCTCTTGGGGAAGGCGTTGTCCTCACCGGCGGAGGCGGGAGCGCCTTCCACAATCTTCTTGCCGTTCAGGGTAACCACACGGGAGCGGTACTCGGTCTCATTGGCAAGGAACTTGGCAGTGGTGTCCATCTTAAAGTCGGTGACCAGCTTGCCGGTGGTGCCGCGGGTGACCACGATCTCGTCGCCGTCACCGGCCAGCTTGAGCTGCACCTCGGGCACCCAATCGGCCTCATTGCTCCGGGCGCCGTTTGCACCCTGAGAATAGGGCATCTTCACAGCCGTGTCGGCGTTGGTCCACTCCATCACGGGATAGTGCTGGAGGAACTTGGTGTAGATCATCTCATTAAAGGTGTTGTAGATGGAGAGGTTATACTCACCATCGCCCTGCCAACCCTCAAAGCCCTGCATGGCCGGGCCGCCCAGCAACGGGGCATTGGCCGCGCCGCCGAAGGTAGCAAAGTCGGGCGGGAAGGAATCCTTATATTGGTTAAGAAGGAAGCGCATGACGTTGCTGTTGAGCTTACCCTTATCGGAGTAGTTGCCGTAGGTATAGTCGGTGACCCAGTGCTGGAAGGTAGACTCATAGGGGTTGGCCCAAGACCACTCGTGAGCGATTCGCCAACCGTTGTGGCCGATAATATTCTGGCTCAAGGCACGGGTCATAAAGTCATTCTCTGTACCCGAAGTGTTATTGCCCCAAACGTCCACATACACCACGAAGGGGTGATCCTTTACAAGATTGTAATCTACGATGTCATAAAGGCTGTCCCAGCGCGTCTTTTGCTGGCCGGTAGCATAGTCGTACACACCGTTAATGGCGATGCCCTGATCCAGCCAGTTCCAGCCGTAGTGGATGCTTCCATTAGTGTTGCGGCGAACCTGACTTTCGTCACTAATGGCTTCAGCGTAAAACTCGGAGGCGTTGGTGTGGATGCCAAAGGTAGCACCCAGCTTTCCGCCTTCGCTGATCAGGGCCTTCAAATCCTCCGGCCCGCCCATGCGGATGCCGATGTTGTCATACTGGGGGTGGTTGGAATCGTGACCCTCGCCGGCATAGCCCTTGAGGAGAACGAACTGCCCTAAACCGTCGGTGTGTGCCGCCACCCGCTTCACGTTGTCCAGAGCGATGAGGAAGGGGTTGGCGGCCATAGAGCCAAAGTTCATGGAGATGCGGAGATTCACCGCGTCGGCAACGCTCTCACCGCCGACTGGAATATGCATCACGGTCTCCCGGTAAGCAATGGCGCCGTCCTGCCAGTCTACCTTGCCGTTTTCGTTTTCGTCCCCGGCGATGACCACCTTAGCGTAAGGAGTCTCCAGAGGAGCAATGATCCGCTTCTCTTTCGGAAGCTGCTCTAACGTCAATGTCAGGTCGCCGCCCGCTTCATCCCGGGTAATGTCGTGGTCATAGTACCACAGCGTGCTGCCCAGACCGATGGACACGGTCTCACCGCCGTCCTTGGCCTCAAACTGGGCGCGGACGGGATAGTTTTGGTCGCCAGCAGAGCCACGGGCAGCATAGGCCGAGTTGCTGGACAGGCCGGCAGACAGCTCATTGTTTGAGACAAAGGCGGCAAAGAAGTCCTCTTTGTACGGATTGTCTCCCTGAGCGGAAGCCTCATTGCCTGCGGCAGGATATTCCACGTCACCGGTCACAGTGGTGTTGGCCGCCAGCTTAGCGCCCTTCACCTTAGCCCCCTCCTGAGTGGAACGGACAGAAACAAGACTGTGGTTGGGGATCGCAATGTTGTCCACCGGGTGGGCCAGACGATCATTGTTGGGATAAGTCACACCGGTGATATAGAAGCCCAAAGTGCGGCCAGCGGATGCACTGGTCTGGTCGTTCACATCATCCAGCCCCACCCGCAACTCGGCGGTGATGGTGGCGGTGACGCCGCTTCCGTTGTTGTTGGTCTCGTCGATCACCATAGTATAGGTAACCTTGGTGGGATCTGCGGGATCAAAGGTGCTGGTCACCGCAGGCTTGACTGCCACGCCCGCGTCGGTCATGGTCTCAATCGCGCCGTTGAGGAGGATGGTATCCAGCTCAGCGGTCTGGCCGTACATGACCTTAGGTTGGCCGTTGGCATCCAGCAGCTTCTTCATCTTATAGTCGATGACCTGCGGGAAGTTCTGGGCCACCCGCACATCCATATCCTCGGTAGACAGGGTATAGAAGGGGATCACCCGATCCGCCAGTTGGATGATGCCCGCGTCCACATCAGTGGCGGCTACCGTGACAGTTTTCTCAGCGGTCTCATAGCCCTCGGCGGAAATAGTCAGGACATGATCCCCGGCCACCGCGCCGATGATGGTGAAGATGCCATCCGTGCCGCACACAACGGCGGGCTTTTTGTCCGCCGCCCGCTTGTCGGAGGACACCGTGGCCCGCACCGGGTTGCCGTTTTTGTCCACCACCTTGCCGGTGATCTTGGGCAGTTCGGTGAGGGTAAAGTTCACGTTCTTCAAAGTGTCCGCGGCCGCATTGGCGGTCACGGTCACGCTCTTGTTCTCGGTGGTGTAGCCGTCCTTCTCCGCCTGAATGGTGTACGCCGTGTCGCTGAGGGGCAGCTTCAGCCGATAGGCGCCGTTGGCGTCGGTCTCGGCGGTGTACTTGCCGCTGGCGGCAGACACCGTGGCCCCTTCCACAGCCTTAGTGCCGCACTTCACCGTGCCGCTTACAAACCGGGCGTCCACAGTCTCCTGACCCGAATAGTGGAGGTCGGAGATGGTCAGCTTGGTATGGCGCTGGGACTGCAGGGATTGGTTTTCAGTCTCATAGTAGCTACCACCCGCAAAGAAAGCGACCTTGTCGGTCTTGGCAAGAGTATTGAGCGTAACACCCGGAGCAACGTCCGTGCCGTTGATGCTCAATGTCACGCTGGACTCGCTTGACGCATCTGTGCGATCCCAAGTGATCTCGAACTTCATGGGTTGCCCCACCGTCGGCGCGGCAAGGCCACCCAGAACTTTATAGCCGCTTCCGCCGTAGTTCTGCATCAGCCAGCCTTCATTATTGGAATAACTGATCATGTAGCCTTGGTTGTCCTCGTTGGAGTCCAGAACCACGCCAAAGGCCAGGTAGTTGGGGATGTCGCCCTGACCAGAGAAGGTTGTCTCCGGGGTCAGGGTGAAGAGCAGGGTCTTTTTGCCGTCCACCCCCGCCAGAGCACTGTTCATCTTATCGCTGGTAAAGATGGCGGGCTTAACGGTGACGCCCTGAAGCTTATGTCCGTTGGTATCGCCGGATTCCAGAACCAGCTTGCCGTCCGTCACCGCTGGAGCGACCGAGGTGCCCACCGTACCTGCAACCTGACGCCAGTCCCCATTGTTCACGCCGTCGGTGGGGATCTGGACGATGTCAGCCTCCGCCAAAGTCACTGTATTGACGGTAGTGTCTGCATTGTTCACAGTTACTTCCTGAGTCGTGGTCGTGTAGCCTTCCTTAGTATAAGTAAGGGTGTAAGTCCCGTTCGCCATCCGAGTGAATGTATAGTCACCGTTGGCATCTGTGGTGGTCGTCTTTTTGCCCGTGGTGACCGTTACACCAGCCACAGCTTTGCCATCCGAAGTTACCTTGCCGGTAACATTATATACCGGCTTTCCACTATAATCCAAATCGGTGATTTCTACCGTGGTGACCTCGCTGCTGTAAGAACCCGCTTTAATGGCAATCTTATTGGTAACAGGAACACCGCCCATAGCGCCGTTGTTGGGCAATGCATACGCAGTGTTGTTGACCTTCAAAACGACCGTCTCATCCGTCCACTCAACACGCACATTAAGCGGTGTGCCCGGAGTCACTTCCGGGCTACGGTCAAGGCTGGGCCACTGGCTACCAAAACTGTTGTTCCCGCCATAATACTGCACAAACCAGAAGCTGTCATTCGCATTATGCTCATGTCCAATATGATAGCCCTTAGTTCCATCGGTACCGTCGTAGTTGATAATAATACCAAAGTTCAGGTATCCGTTATCGGCAGTAGAACCGTCAGCTTTTGCAATCGTAGGCTTCAGTGTCATCTCCAAAAACTTGGTGGTGTCACTGGAGGCCGCGATTGCAGCGTCGATGGCGGTGTTGGTCATTGCCGCTGTTCCCGCAGCATCAAAATTGGCCGCAGTAGCGCCCTTCAGTTTCACACCGCCATCAATGGCGGTCACTTCGCCAACGCCGTTTGCCCGCAGTTCCCATCCGTCCACTGCCGTCAGCTCGGCGCTGTCGCTGTCGTTCTCCGGCGCATCCGCTGGAAGCTCAGCCTTAATGACAGCCTCGCTCTCCACCTCTGTGGGGATTTCGGGCATCTCCTCGTCCCAACGGGCAAATGCCGTCAGGGGAAGA
Source organism: uncultured Oscillospiraceae bacterium (assembly GCA_910584395.1). GTDB lineage: Bacteria > Bacillota > Clostridia > Oscillospirales > Oscillospiraceae > MGBC124762. Next base: position 8,268 of record CAJUAS010000034.1, read on the forward strand.
AGCGTCAGCATCATTGCTACACAAAGGAGCATTGCTAACAGCCGATTTCCACTTCTTTTCATACTGTGTTCCCTCCTGTGAGTAATGGTCTTGGTTTTGGGGGTGTAACCTTCAAAACCTTGAGACTGAACCAGTCTCATAGATAGGCCCATTATACCACTTTTGTGCAATATTTCAATAGTCACCAATAGGAGGGGTGAATTTTTGTGTAGATTATCCAATGTCCATATTTTAAAAACCCGAAACCTATTCTGGCACAAGCCTTTTCGCCGCAACGGGACGCCGAATTATGCAAACCGCGCCTTAAATTCCTCCCATAGTTCCATGGCTCTAAATTTTACCACGTAACCTTCGGTCTCCCCGGTGATGAGTGCGCGGTCTCGGTCGTCCAGCTCCGCCGCTTCCTCCACGCTTCCCATGCACAGCGGTGGAAACACCACGCACCACCAGTTATGTCCTTCGCCGCTGCCGATCTGCACCCGCAGAGCCATGTACTCCCCGGCAGGCAGGGCAAAGTCATCATACCGCTTGGTGGGAAACCGTTCCTCCTTAAGACTGACCGTCACCGGATAATCGTACCCCTGCTCCCCTACCGTCTGCGCGGCGATCTCGCCAAGGCGGGGGAGATCCTGCGTCAACTGCTCCAGCGCCTCTTCCCTGCTCAACCCCGCCAGTTCGGATGCCGCATCCGCCAAAATGGCGTCGCGCACCTGTAGTTTGAGGGTTTGATCCGCCTCGCTGTCCGAATTGGCCACCACATGAAGGCGCACCACCTTGTCCGCCAGCGCATCCTGTTCCGCGCCAAGGGCGGAGGCCCAGAGCATGGCGCAGGCCAGCCCGATCAGCAGCGCGCTCTCCCAGCGTCTTAACCTATGATGCAAAGAAACCATCTCCGTTTCATCCGATTTGCTCGGATTCTAACCGAAGATGGTTACTTTTATACCGTATGGCACAAAAATGTGTTTGGATAGTATTCCGCCAGCTCCTTATATGCGGCCTCGGCAGCAGTCACTTCGCTGAACAATCCGAACACCGTCGGTCCTGTGCCCGTCATGGCCGCGCCCAGCGCGCCTTGGTTCACCAGTGTATTCTTGATACTCTCCACCGTTCGCTTCTGGCGAACCAGAAGGACATCCTCGAACACATTGTAGAGCCGCCGGGCCACCCCTTGCAGGTCTTGGGCCTGCAACGCCGCCACGATCCCGTTGGTGTCCGGTCGTCGGCGGATCTTGCAGCGGTCGATCTGCGCAAACAGCGCCGGAGTGGAAACGGAGAAATTGGGCTTGCAGAGCACCACAGCACACTGCGGAAGCGGCGGCAGGGCCGTCAGCCGTTCTCCCCTGCCCTCCGCCAAAGCCGTGCCGCCCATGATGCAGTAAGGCACATCAGAGCCTACCCTCTCGCCGATGGTCTGAAGCTCTTGCAGGGAGAGCTCAGCTCCCGTGACCCGGTTCAGGTAACGCAGCACGGCCGCCGCATCTGAGCTTCCGCCTGCCGTCCCGGCGCAGACGGGGATATGCTTGTCCATCTGGATCATAAGCGGCTCAATGGTGCGCCCGGTGGCCTTTTGAAAGGCAATGGCCGCTGCCGCCGCCAGATTGGTGCGGTCTGTGGGAAGAAAGCTCACCTGACTTTCCACCCGCAGCCCCTCGCCCTCGTGGCGAAAGATCAATGTGTCTGCCAGATCTACCGTGGCCATCACCATGGCAAGTTCATGATAGCCGTCCTCCCGCACGCCCAGCACGTCCAGCGAAAGATTGATCTTGGCATAGGCCAGCTCCCGGCCTTCCGGTGCGCTCACAGCGCCCCCTCAATGGCGGGTAGCAGCTCCGAATACTCTTCCAGCGCCGGAATATCCGGGTGCGCCGCTTTGATCTCGTCGGTGGAGCGGAACAAAAAGCCCGCTTTGCTGGCTTGGATCATGCCCAGATCGTTGTAGCTGTCCCCTGCCGCAATGGTGTCAAAGCCCATCTTCTGTAAGGCCTTGACCGTGGTCAGTTTGGTCTCGGCACAGCGCATTTTGTACCCGGTGATCTCCCCCTCCGGGGTAATGACCAGATTGTTGCAGAAAATGCACGGCCACCCCAGCTTCTCCATCAAGGGTTGGGCAAACTCTTCAAAGGTATCGCTGACGATAATGACTTGCGTCTCTTTCCGCAGCGCGTCCAAAAACTCCTTCGCTCCCGGCATCGGATCGATTCTGGCGATGACGGCTTGGATCTCCTTGATGCCCATGCCGTGTTCCTTCAGCACTCCGATGCGCCAAGCCATCAGCTTGTCGTAGTCCGGCTCATCCCGTGTGGTACGCTTCAGTTCCGAGATACCGCTCTCCCGTGCAAACTCCACCCAGATCTCCGGAGTCAGTACGCCCTCCATATCAAGACAAACGACGTTCATCCTGCTCGCTCCCCTCTCTCACTTCTGCAGTGTACGCAAAAACCGCTCCAGCCGTTCCAGCGCTGTGGCCAGATCCTTCATAGAGGCGGCATAGCACGCGCGGACATATCCCTCGCCGCCTGGGCCAAAGGCCGAGCCGGGAATCACCGCCACCCGCTCGGCGGCCAAAAACCGGTCACAGAATTCCTCGCTGGACAGCCCAGTGGACTTGATACACGGGAAGGTATAGAACGCGCCCCGCGGCTCAAAGCAGCTCAGTCCCAGCTTACGGAAGCCATCCACCAGAAAACGGCGGCGGCCGTCGTATTCCTCCCGCATGGCCTCGATGTCCCGGTCTCCTTCATTCAGCGCCTCGATGGCGGCATACTGGCTGGTGGTGGGAGCGGACATGATCCCGTACTGGTGGAGCTTGGTCATAGCGGACACGATAGGCTTCGGCCCGCAGACGTAGCCCAACCGCCATCCCGTCATGGAATAGGCTTTTGAAAAGCCGTTGATGACGATGGTGCGCTCTTTCATATCAGACAGGTTCGCCATGGAGACATGGTGTCCGCCATAGGTCAGTTCCGCGTAGATCTCATCCGAAATGACCATAATGTCAGTGCCCCTCAGGACATCGGCCAGCGCCTCCAGATCCTCCCGGCGCATGATGCCGCCGGTGGGGTTGTTGGGGAACGGAAGCACCACCGCCCGCGTCTTGGGGGTAATGGCATCCTTGAGCTGCTGCGCGGTGAGGCGGAATTCGTCCTCCGCTTTTGTCTCCACCAGCACAGGTACGCCGTGCATCATGGCTACCAACGGGCCGTAGCACACAAAGGACGGTGCAGGGACAATGACCTCATCTCCCGGCTCAATCAGGCAGCGAAAGGCAAGATCCAAGGCCTCGCTGCCGCCTACCGTCACTAATATCTCGCCCGTGGGCGCATATTCCAGATCGAACCGCCGCTTTAAGTATCGGGAGATGGCGGCGCGCAGGTCGGAAAGCCCCGCGTTGGGCGTGTATTTGGTGAATCCCCTCTCCAGAGAGTAGATGCCCGCGTCGCGAACGTGCCACGGTGTCGGAAAGTCCGGCTCGCCGATCCCCAAAGAGATGCCGTCCTCCATTCCCTGAAGCAAATCGAAATATTTCCGGATGCCGGAAGGATGGATCTCCTGAACCCGGCGGCACATGATCTTGCTGTAGTCCATCATTCAAACACAAACCTTTCCTCCTGAACCTCCTGCGTGGGGAAAATCAGGTGTTTTTCCTTGTACTTTTTCAAAATGAAGTGGGTCGCCGTCCCGGTCACGTCCTCGATGGGGGCCAGCTTCTCTCCCACGAACTGAGCCACCTCACGAAGGGTGCGCCCGGAGATGATCACCGTCAGGTCAAACGCCCCGGACATCAGGTACACGCTCTCTACCTCGTCATATTGATAAATCCGCTGGGCTATGCGGTCAAAGCCCTCCCCACGCTGGGGGGTGACCTTCACCTCGATCAGAGCGGTCACCGCCTCGCGCTGGGTGCGATCCCAGTCAACGATGGCCTTATACCCCAAAATGATCCGTTGATCCTCCAGTTCCTTGCGTGCCTTGGCTACTTCCGCCTCGCTGCAGTCTACCAGCGCCGCCAGCTGAGCGTCGGTGAGGGTGCAGTCCTCCTCCAGACGCTGCAAGAGTTTCAGCATGATTCCTCATCCTTTCTCCGGAAATCGAAATGTTAATGGTTATTATACCACGTCGAAACATTGCTTGCAAGCCACAAGTATGTTATAATAGCCATAAACTTGGTCAACGAAAGGCGGTGCGCCTATGCCCGGCATCCTCTACCTTGTCCCCACCCCCATCGGCAACCTCTCCGACCTGTCTCCGCGGGCTGTGGACACCCTCTCACAGGCAGATTTTATTGCTGCCGAAGATACCCGCGTCACCCTCAAGCTCCTCAACCATTTCTCCATCAAAAAATCAATGGTAGCCTATTACCGTCACAACACCGCCGCCGGCGGGCAGGCTATTTTGAAACGGCTTTTAGAGGGAGAGACCTGCGCTCTGGTCTCCGATGCAGGCACACCCGCCGTCAGTGACCCCGGCGAGGAACTGGTTCGGCTGTGTGTAGACCACGGCGTGGAGGTGGTTGCCCTGCCCGGGCCGTGTGCCCTCACCACCGCGCTCTCCGTCTCCGGCCTGCCCACCGGGCGGTTTTCCTTTGAGGGCTTTCTGGCCATGAACAAGAAAAACAGGCGCGACCACTTGAGCTCCCTGAAGAATGAGACGCGCACCATGATTTTCTATGAAGCCCCCCACAAACTCCTGACCACCCTCCAAGACCTTGCCGAGCTTTTCGGACCTGACCGCCCTGTGTCCCTCTGCCGCGAGTTGACCAAGCTCCACGAAGAAGTCATCCGCACCACCTTGGGCGAGGCGGTGACCCGCTATACCGACCAATCTCCCAAAGGAGAGTTTGTTTTGGTGGTCGCCGGCGCGGAGTCTGCTGCCGAAGAAGCTCCAGACCCGGACGACGCGCTGGCGCAGGTCAACGCCCTGCGCCGGGAGGGAGTCTCGCTGAAGGACGCCGTGCGGCAGGTGGCGGATTCCATGGGCCTCAAGCGCAATCTTCTCTATTCCATGGCGTTGGAATCCGACAAGGGCTAAGGCTTTACATTACAATGAAAAACGGCGTTTGCATCCTTTGGGGGTGCAAACGCCGTTTTTACGCTCATTCTCTGCTCACCGGGCCAACTCGCGCTGGCAATTGGCGCAGATATTTTTGCCGTGAAAGGAACGTACGTCTCTGGAGTCACCGCAGAATACGCAAGCGGGCTGATACTTTTTCAGCACCACACTATTCCCGTCCACATAGATTTCCAACGCATCCTTCTCTGCAATATCCAGTGTCCGCCGCAGTTCAATAGGAAGGACGATCCTACCCAGCTCGTCTACCTTGCGTACAATACCCGTGGATTTCATCTAAATTCTCCTTCCCTGATGCGACATCGTCGGTCAAAGAGATGTTTCATTATATACCTTCCTGGCGAATACTGTCAATTACAATCCTTCCACGATTTTTAACAAAAAGGCGTGAGTGTTTTTGTTACTTGTCATAAGTTTTGTCCCATTTTCATATCAATATCCCGAAAGGATGTGGACAGACTTGGCAATGTCGGTGCTCTGGGTTGGGATGATCGTGATCTCATTGATATGCGGCCTGCTCACCGGAAACGGCGAAGCGGTGGGCGCGGCAGCGGTCTCCGGCGCGGCGCAGGGAGTAGAGCTTTGTCTCTCCATGGCCGGACTGCTGTGTTTGTGGACGGGGGTCATGGAGGTCATGCGCCGGTGCGGTCTGGCCGATCAGCTCTCCCGGCTTCTGCGGCCGCTTCTGCGCCGTCTCTTTCCGGCCTTTGCCGGCGACAAGGAGGTCATGGACGCCGTCTCCACCAACATCTCGGCGAACCTGCTGGGGCTTGGAAACGCCGCGACGCCGTTGGGGCTGGAAGCTTCCCGACTCATGGCCCGGCGCACCCCCGGCGTGGCCTCCGACGGTCTTTGTATGTTCGTGGTGTGCAACACCGCCTCCATCCAACTCATTCCCACCACGGTGGCGGGACTGCGCTCGGCGGCGGGCTGCACCACGCCCTTCGACATCCTCCCCGCCGTCTGGCTGGCCTCTACCCTGTCCATTATCACCGGGGTCACCGCCGTCAAGCTCTTCTCCCGGCTCTTTCCCTGCGCCCCTGCACCCCGCCTCCAGCCGTCCCTCCGCGTGGGAAAGGCACGGTGAGCGGCGATGACTCTGGCTTTGAACCTGCTGATGCCGGTGATGCTGGCAGGCATTTCCCTCTACGCCATGTGCAAACGCGTCGATGTTTACGACGGCGTGATCCACGGCGCGGCAGAAGGTCTCAGCGTGATCTACCGCATTGCGCCTCCGCTGATTGCCTTGATGACCGCCATTGCAATGCTCCGGGCTTCCGGCGCACTGGAGCTTGCAGCCCATGCACTTTCTCCGCTGCTCACGGCCCTTGGTATCCCTGCCGAAACCGTGGGACTGCTTCTGGTACGGCCCATCAGCGGCTCAGCCGCCTTGGGGGTCGGCGCAGATATCATCAAAACCTACGGCCCCGATTCCGAGATCGGGCGGGTGGCGGCCGTGATGCTCGGCTCTACCGAGACCACCTTCTATACCGTTGCGGTCTACTTTGGCGCGGCAGGGATCAAGAAGACCCGCTACGCCATCCCTGCCGCCCTCTGCGCCGACTTTGTCGGCTTCTGCGCCGCCGCGCTGGCCGTGCGGATCTTCTTCTAACACAAAGTTCCCGGCAGGCTCTTTGGCTTGCCGGGAACTGATTTAAGGCGTTTCTTCTTTGTTCAAGGTTTCCAATGCGACCTTTGCCGCCATCTGTTCGGCTTCCTTTTTGCTGTGGCCGTCGCCTTGGCCTACCTGCCGGCCATCCAGCGACACCGCCATGGTAAAGGTCTTTTGGTGGTCAGGGCCTTGCTCGGATATCAGCTCATAGGACAGCACATGGCCGTTTTCCCGCTGCACGAACTCCTGCAATGCGGTTTTGTGGTCTCTGGTGCTTCCCGTGGGCATCTCGCGGCAAAGGATCGCGGAACGAATGGTGCGCCGCACCTGCGCGATGCCGCCGTCCAGATAGATCGCCGCCAGCACCGCTTCCACGGCGTCCGCCAGAATGGAAGTCCGCTTCTGGCCGCCGCTCAGCGTTTCCCCGTGGCCCAGACGGATATGATCGCCCAAACCCCAGTCCTTGGCGACCTCCACCAGCGCCTCCTCGCAGACCATGGACGCCCGCAGACGGGTCAGATCTCCTTCCGGGAGATCTGGGTGCTCCCGGTAGAGATGGTCGCCCACTACCATACCAAGCACCGCGTCGCCCAGAAATTCCAGCCGCTCGTTGCAGTCCAGCGCGCCGCCCAGCCGTTCGTTGGCGTAAGAGCTGTGGGTCAATGCCCGCTCCAGAAGCTCCGGCTTTTCAAACCGATAGCCCAGCACGTCCTCCAAAGGGTGCATTGCGGGCTTATTCCTCAATATGCGTCTGGATATACTGCACCAGATCGCCCACCGTGGAGATACCCGCAAGATCGCCCTCGGACATTTCGCCGATGGCGTACTCGTCCTCCAGCGCCATGCTCAACTCCACAATGTCAATGGAGTCCGCGCCCAGATCCTCCTCAAAGGTGGTGTCGGGCGTGATGGTCTCCACCTCTACGCCAAACTGCTCCGCAATGATCTTCGCGATTTCCTCAAACATATCCTTCGCTCCTTTTGGATTATCTGCCAGCGATTGGTGACAGCTATGTTATCATAAGAACTTTTTCCTCATGTGTCAAGAGTGGATCACAATTTTTCCCCGCTCTCGTCCAACATTTTTTCCCGCTCCAGACACATATATCCCACATTTGCAGTAATGTCGTCGATCAGCCCGGACTGAGCCAGAGTAAAACCCTGTCGAATGGCGTTTTGAATGGCAGTGGCGTTGGACGATCCGTGAGCCTTGATCACAGGCTTGGAGATCCCCATCAGCGCCGTGCCGCCCACTGCGTCGGCGTCCATCAGCGCCTTGAACTCCCGGATGCCGTCCTTGACCAGCACCGCCGCCAGCTTGGTGAGGAGGTTTTTCTTGAACATCCCCTTCATCTGCCGGCCGAGGAACTTCCCTGCGCCCTCCACCGTTTTGAGGAAGATATTGCCCGAATAGCCGTCGGCCACGATCACGTCCACCGCGCCCTCCACTGCTTCCCGAGCCTCCACATTGCCTGCAAAGTGCAGCCGCCCCGCGTCGTTGGCCTCTTGAAGCAATAAGTAAGTTTCCTTTTGGAGCTTTGTGCCTTTGGTCGGCTCTGTCCCAATGTTCAGAAGCCCTACCTTCGGTTCATTGCGGCCCAGCACCTTGCGGGCGTAATAGCTGCCCATGAACGCAAACTGAAGCAGGTATTCCGGCGTACACTCGGCGTTTGCCCCGCAGTCGATAAGCACTGCGCCGCCGTTCCCCGTGGGCACGACCGGCGCCAGCGCCGCCCGGCGGATGCCCTTGACCCGTTTGGTCATCAACGTCGCCGCCGACAGCAGCGCGCCGGTAGAGCCGGCGGACACAAAGGCGTCGCCCACCCCGTCGTTGAGCAGGTTCAGCCCCACCGTTAGGGAGGAGTCCTTCTTGTGGCGAAAGGCCGTGGCAGGGTCGTCCTCCATGGTGACCGCCTCGCTGGCGTGTACCACCTCCAGCCCCTTGGGCAGGTTGTCCACCACAAGACTTTTCAGGCATTCCAGAATGGCTTCTCCATCCCCCACCAACGCCACGTCTACGCCGTACTCCTTGACGGCGTTCAGCGCCCCCTGAACATTGCTCTTGGGGGCATTGTCGCCGCCCATGGCATCCACGATCACTTTCATTTCCGGCCCTCCTTACAGCGCAAGCTGTGCCAGTGCGGCCAGCCCCCGCGCAGATAATTCTGCGTTTTTGTTGCGTTTCCCCTTCACTTTATGATCCAGCGGCGGGATAATGCCGAAATTAATATTCATGGGCTGAAAGTCTACCACGCTCTCATTGGAGATATACCCTGCCAGCGCACCCAAGGCTGTCTCGGCAGGAAAATCAACGGCGGCTTGCCCCAAGAGACGGTGGGCCAGCTCCACCGCGCACACAAAGCCGGAGGCGGTGGATTCCACATATCCCTCCACCCCGGTGACCTGCCCGGCAAACATGATCCGCGGCTCTTTG
>CAJUAS010000035.1 GCA_910584395.1 uncultured Oscillospiraceae bacterium
CCATGGCCCTTTACGCCGTTTTGGAGGAGATCCGCCTGCCGGAGACGCTGGCAGGGCGGGTGGAGACTCTGAAGGAGCGGGAGGAGCTGAATCTGGCGGAGGAGTACAAGCAGCTTTGGGATATTTTAGTGGGGGCGTTGGAGACCTGCGCCCGCCTGCTCCGGGATGTGGAGATGGACATGGAGGAGTTTGCCCGGCTCTTTGTCCTGACCCTGTCCCAGTATCAGGTGGGTACGATCCCGGTGGCCTTAGACCGGGTGACGGCCGGGCCGTGCCCCCGGCTGGGCTATGAGAGCTACAAGGCGGTGTTCTTCTTGGGGTGCGACGACGCTCATCTGCCCCAGTGCGCGCCGTCGCCGGGACTGCTCACCGACGACGACCGCTTTGCGCTGGAGCAGGTGGGCCTTTCCTTAGCTCCCCGGATGGAGGACAAGCTGTGCCGGGAGATGACCATCGCCTACAACGCCTGCACCCTGCCCACCCAAAAGCTCTTTGTGACCTATCCCGCCGTGGCGGACGGGGAGGAGCAACGCGGCTCGTTCCTGCTCCACCGGCTGACGGCCCTGTTCCCCGGCGCGTGGGCCGAGCCGGGGCAAGATCCCCGTCTGGCGGCGGCGGAGACCGCGCTGGAGCTGGCGGGGGAGCACGAGGAGGTGCGCCGGGCGCTGGAAGGGATAGAGGGGCTGGAGGGGGCGTTGGCCCGCTTGAAACGGGGCAACGCCGGAAACCGTCATGCCCTGTCCCGAAGCGGGGTGGCGGCCCTCTACGGCAAACGGGTGCCCATGTCGGCGTCCCGGCTGGATCTCTACCGCTCCTGCCATTTTTCCTACTTCATGCGCTATGGACTGGACGCCCAGCCCCGCCGCCGGGCGGGGTTCGACGCGCCGGAGTACGGCACATTTGTCCACGCGGTGCTGGAGGAGGTGTTACGCGGGTGGGACAAGTCCATGGATGAGGAGACCGTCCACGACCTGACCCGCCGGGCCATGGAGCGGTATCTCAACGAGGAGCTGGGCGGGCTGGAGGACAAGACCCCCCGCTTTGCCTATCTGTTCCGCCGTCTGGGACGGACGGTGGAACGGGTGGTGGACAATGTCACCGCCGAGCTGAGCCGCTCGGACTTCCAACCCATCGCCTTTGAGCTGGGCTTCGGCACGAACAAGGATATGCCCCCGGTGGAGTTGGAGGTAGACGGCGTGAAGGTCAGCGTCTCCGGGTTTGTAGACCGGGTGGACGGCTGGGAGCACGACGGGAAGCTCTATCTTCGGGTGGTGGACTATAAGACGGGGCAGAAGAGCTTCGATCTGACGGATATTTTCTACGGCATTGGCTTGCAGATGCTGCTCTATCTCTTTACGCTGGAACAGCGGGGGAAGGAGTATTTCGGCAAGGATGTGGTGGGCGCGGGGGTGCTGTACGTTCCCGCCCGGGAGGCGCTGGTGTCCGGCAGCCGGGATATGGACGAGGGGCTGCGCCGTAAGGCGGCGGACAAGGAGCTGCGGCGCCGAGGCCTGCTGCTGGAGGACGAGACGGTGCTTGCCGCCATGGCGGGCACGGAGGATATGGAGCGGTTTTTGCCCGTCAAGGTGAAAAAGGACGGCGCGTTCAGCGGAGACAGTCTGGCCTCCTTGGAGCAACTGGGCAGGCTGCGCGCCCATGTGGATCGCATTTTGGAGGAGGTGGGCCGGGAGCTGGCCGCAGGCACGGTGGCCGCCGACCCCTACTGGCGCGGGGCGGAGGAAAACGCCTGCCGCTGGTGTCCCTATGCCGCCGCCTGCCAGTTTGAGGAGGGCAAGGGCGGCGACTGCCGCCGCTGGGGGCACAAGCTGAAGGCGGAGGACTTTTGGAGCGCACTGGAAGGAGGTGAGGGCGATGGGCTTTCCGCTGACCGCTGACCAACGGCTGGCCGTGGAGGAAACGGGCGGGCCGCTGCTGGTGTCCGCCGCCGCCGGCGCGGGGAAGACCCGTGTGCTGGTGGAGCGGCTTTTGGATCGGATTGAGCGGGGCGCGGACGTGGACGAGTTTCTCATCATCACCTTCACCAACGCCGCCGCCGCCGAGCTGCGGGAGCGCATCAGCGAGGAGCTGGCCAAGGCGCTGGCCCAGCGGCCCTCTGACCGCCACCTGCGGCGGCAGATGAATTTGGTGTACGCCGCCCACATCTCCACCATCCACGCCTTCTGTCAAGATCTGCTGCGCCGGTGGGGACATCTCATCGACCTTGACCCCGACTTTCGCCTGTGCGACGAGGGGGAGGGGCAGCTTCTTCTGCGGGAGACCATGGAAGAGGTTTTGGAGCGCCGCTATGAGACCCCCGACGGGGATTTTGAACTGCTGCTGGAGATGTTTGCCCCGGGGCAGAACGACGCGCCGCTGGGGCAGATGGTCATGGACATCTATCAAAAGCTCCGCAGCCATCCCAAGCCGGGCGCTTGGCTGGCCGAGCAGCGGACGCTTTACGCCTTAGAGGGGATCACGGACGCGGCCCAGACCCCGTGGGGGGACTATCTTCTGGGGCGGATCAGAAAGCTGGCGGGCTATTGGCGGCGTCAGTTCGCCCCGCTGGTCGAGGAGTGCCGGATGGGCGCGCCGTCCTACTGCGACAGCCTCGCTATGACGGTGGGCGAGCTTCAGGCGCTGGGGGAAGCGGAGCGGTGGGATCTCGCCCGCCTGCCCTCCTTCCCCAAGATCGGTTCGGGGGCGGGGACGACCGACCCGGACTTGGCCCAGCGGGTGAAATACCTGTGGAACACCTGCAAAAAGCAGATCAAGGAGGTGGGCGCGCCGCTGGAACACAGCAGCGAGGAGCTGCTGCGGGATATGGGGGCGGTCGCCCCGGCGGTGCAGAGCCTGCTGGCGCTGGTGGACGAGCTGGACGCGGCCTTTGCCAAGGAAAAGACCCGCCGGGGGCTGGCGGACTTCAACGATATGGAACACCTGACCCTGCGGCTTTTGGAGGAACACCCGGATGCGGCGGCGGAGATCTCAGAGCGGCTGGCGGAGGTGATGGTGGACGAGTATCAGGACACCAACGGGGTGCAGAACGCCATTTTTTCTCTGCTGACCAAGGAGCGGGGCAACCTCTTTATGGTGGGGGACGTGAAGCAGTCCATCTACCGCTTCCGTCTGGCCGACCCCACCATCTTTTTGGAGAAATACCGCACCTACCCCAACGCCCCCGGCGTCCCCGACGGACAGGGACGGCGGGTGATCTTGGGAGAGAACTTCCGTTCCCGCCGGGAGGTCATCGACTGCGTCAACTTCCTCTTTGAAAACCTGATGAGCGAGGCCATGGGCGAGCTGGACTACGGCCCGGCGGAGGCCCTGCGTCCGGGGGGCGAAAAGCCGCCCCGGGACGACTGCGCCGCAGAGCTGCACCTCATCGCCAACCCCAAAGGGGAGGCGGAGGAGGACGAGGACGACAGCATGGCCGAGCCGCGCTTTGTGGCGCGGCGGCGGGCGGAGCTGATAGTGACCGGCTTCCAAGTGGACGACGGCCGGGGGGGGACGCGGCGGGTGCGCCCCGGCGACATGGCCATCCTCCTCCGCGCCCCCGGAAGGCTGCTGAGCCGCTACAAGCGCGCCCTCTACGAGGTGGGCCTGCCGTGGGCCGGAGAGGTGGGGGAGGACTTTTTGGAATCCCCTGAGGTGGCGGTGGCCCTCTCCTATTTGGAGGTCATCGACAACCCCCGTCAGGACGTGCCCCTCATCGGGGTGCTGCGCTCCCCCCTGTACGGCGTGACCCCCGACCGTCTGGCGCGGCTGAAGGAGCGCAAGGGGGACGGGTGCTATTATGACGCGCTGCAGCAGGAGTCCGACCCGGCCTGCGCCGCCTTTTTGGCGGATCTGGAGGACTTGCGCCAGCTCAGCCGGGACAAAAAGAGCTACGAGCTGCTGTGGGATATTTACAGCCGCAAGGGGCTGCTCTCCCTCTACCCCGAGGAACGGCGGGAGGGGCTGCTGTCCCTCTACGGCTGGGCGCGCCGCTTCGAGAGCAACGGCCACAAGGGGCTGTTCGGCTTTTTGAACCACCTGCGCCGGCGGCGGGAGATGGGGGACAAGGCGTTGGTCACCCCCTCCGGCGGCGGAGAAGGGGTGCAGATCCTGAGCATCCACCGCTCCAAGGGGCTGGAATACCCCGTGGTGGTGGTCGCCGGGCTGGGCAAGGGCTTTAACCACATGGACACCAAGGCAAATATGCTCTTTCACCGCACGCTGGGCCTTGGGCCAAAGGGGCTGGACACCGGGCGGATGATCCGCTACCCCACGCTGGCCCGCTGGGCGGTGGCAGAGAAGTTGGAGGAGGAGCTGCGGGGGGAGGAGCTGCGGCTTTTGTATGTGGCTTTGACCCGCGCCAAGGAAAAGCTCATTATGACCTGCGCCGTGCGCGATGCGGAGAAGAGCGTGGACAAGCTCTTGGAGCTGGCTGATCTGCCCCCCGACCCGGAGGGGCTTCAGCAGCTGGATCACATGGGAGATTGGGTGCTGGCGGCGGCGCTGTGCCGCCCGGAGGCGGCCTCCCTGCGGCAGGGAATGGCCCTGCGAACCACCCTGCCTGCGGCGGCGGAGTTCGGGATGCGCTGGCGCATGGAGCTGCACCCGCCGGAGGAACAGCCGGAGGAGCGGCGGGTGCAGGGGACAGTCGTTCAGAAGGTAGAGATCCCGCTGGGTATGCTGCCGGTCTATACATGGCGGTATCCCCACGCCGCTGCCGCCAACCTGCCCTCCAAGCTCACCGCCACCCAGCTCAAGGGCAGGGAGCTGGACCATGAGGCGGGGGAGGACGCCGCCCAGCGGCGGCCCATCCTCTTCGACCGGCCCGACTTTGCGGAGGAAAAGGGGCTGACCCCCGGCGAGCGGGGGACGGCCCACCATGTGGTCATGCAGTTTTTGGACTTTTCCCAGACGGACAGCGCGGAGGCCATCGACGCCGATATCCGCCGTCTGGTGGAACAGGGCATCGTCGCCAAACGTCAGGGGGACGCGGTAGACCGTCAGGTTTTGCTGCGCTTCTTCCGCTCCGAGCTTGGGCGGGAGGTCTTGGCTGCGGGGGAAGGTCTGCACCGGGAGTTCAAATTTTCCGTGCTGGAGCGGGCCGACTGCTACTTCCCGGAGCTGGGCGAAGACCCGGAGGAGACGGTGCTGCTCCAAGGGGTGGTGGACTGCTGGTTCGACACCCCGGAGGGGTTGGTCATCGTGGACTTCAAAAGCGACCGGGTCAGCGAGGAGACCGTGATGGAGCGCGCCCGCAGCTACCAGCCGCAGTTGGAAGCTTACGCCACCGCCCTGAGCCGCCTTTTGGGCCGCCCGGTGGCCCGGCGGGTGCTGTGGTTTTTCTCCCTGAGCCGCGCTGTGACGATTTAATTTGTTAAAATGATGAATCGAACCCTTGGACGCAGAGGACATTTAGCAACCTTTTTGGTTGACAAATGGCGGCAGGAAGGGTACAATGTCGGTTAAATCCCGAAAATTTTGCAAGAGAGTAAATGAGGGCTGCTTGTGATCGAGATCCAAGGTCTGACAAAGGCATACCCCGTGAAGGACGGCGGCGCGTTTACCGCCATTGAGGGCATCGACCTCACCGTTCAAGACGGCGACATCTTCGACATCATCGGTATGTCGGGGGCGGGAAAGTCTACTCTGGTGCGCTGCATCAACCTGCTGGAACAGCCCACGGCGGGGAGCATCCGCATCGACGGCATGGAGGTCACCGCCGCCCGCGGCAAAGACCTTCTGGCCCTGCGGCGGAAGATCGGGATGGTGTTTCAGAAGTTCAATCTCCTGATGCAGCGGACGATCTTGGACAATGTGGCCCTCCCCTTGGAGATCGCGGGGGTGGATAAGGCCGCCCGGGAGACGCGGGCCAAGGAGCTTTTGGAGCTGGTGGGGCTGGGAGATCAGGGGGGCAAGTATCCCGCCCAGCTCTCCGGCGGACAGCAGCAGCGGGTGTCCATCGCCCGCGCGCTGGCCAACCACCCCTCCCTCATTCTCTGTGACGAGCCGACCTCGGCCTTGGATTCCCTCACCACCAACTCCATTTTGAAGCTCCTGCGGGACATCAACCGGAAGCTGGGCGTCACCATCATTATCATCACCCACGAGATCTCGGTGGTGGAGAAGATCTGCAACCGAGTGGCGGTCATCGACAGCTCGGTGATCGTGGAGCAGGGGGATGTGGCGGAGATCATGGCCCATCCCAAGGAAGAGATCACCAAAAAACTGCTGGGGGAGGTGAGCTGGGATGCTTGAGGCGTTGAGTGCGTTTTTTGCCCAGTACGGCGACCTGCTCCGGCAGGAGACCATTGACACCCTGATCATGGTCACGGTGACCACGGCGTTTGCCTATCTGCTGGGCCTTCCGCTGGGGGTGCTTTTGAACATCACCCGGCCCGACGGCATCTGGCCTCACAAGGGCTTCAACAGCGTGGTGGGCTGGATCACCAATCTGGGCCGGTCGCTCCCCTTCCTCATTTTGATGATCCTCCTGCTGGACTTCACCAAGCTCATCGTGGGTACGAAGATCGGCGTTTTGGGGGCGATCCCGCCCCTCATCATCTCCGCGACCCCCTTTGTGGCGCGGATGGTGGAGACCTCACTGGCGGAGGTGGACGGCGGCGTTCAGGAGGCGGCCCAGTCCATGGGGGCGACCGTCCCCCAGATCGTATTCAAGGTGCTGCTCCCTGAGGCCATGCCCTCCCTGATGCTGGGCGGGTCGATCTCCATGGTGACCATTCTGGCCTACACCGCCATTGCCGGCGTCATCGGCGCAGGCGGGTTGGGCGATCTGGCCATCCGTTACGGCTACAACCGCAAGGTGGCGTCCATGATGTGGGCGGCGGTGATCATTCTGGTCATTATGGTGCAGATCATCCAGTCGGTGTTCAGCCTGCTTTCCCGCAAGATCGACAAGCGCATCCGCTTGTGATCCCACATATAAAATTTGCAAAAAAAGGGATGATAACAATGAAGAAGAACGTGCTTGCATTGGCTCTGGCTGTGGTACTTGTGCTGGCTCTGGCGGCCTGCGGCGAGAAGAAGAGCGAGAAGGTGACCTTGAAGGTAGCCGCCTCCGCCACCCCCCACGCCGAGATCTTGGCGCAGGTGAAGGACGAACTGGCGGAGCAGGGCATCGAGCTGGTGGTCACCGAGTACGGCGATTACGTGATCCCCAACACCGCCGTGGAGGACGGGGACGAGGACGTGAACTACTTCCAGCACCAGCCCTATCTCGACCAGTTCAACGTGGAGAACAACACCCATTTGGTGAGCGTTGCCGCCATCCACTATGAGCCCTTCGGCATCTATCCGGGCAAGACCACCAATCTGGCCGACCTGCCTGACGGCGCGTCCGTCGGCGTGCCCAACGACGCCACCAACGAGGCCCGCGCCCTCCAGCTTCTGGAGGCTCAGGGTCTCATCAAGGTGAAGGAGGGAGCGGGGCTGAACGCCACCCCCAACGACATCGTGGAGAACCCCAAGAACCTGAAGTTTGTGGAGCTGGAGGCGGCCATGCTGCCCAACGTGACCAGCGAGATGGATCTGGCGGTCATCAACGGCAACTACGCCCTTCAGGCGGGCTTCTCCTCCGCTAAGGACGCGCTGGCGCTGGAGGACGCCTCCTCCGAGGCCGCCCAGACCTTCGCCAACGTCATTGTGGTGAAGGAGGGCAACGAGAACAGCGAAGCCGTCAAGGCGCTGGTCAAGGCCCTCCAGAGCGACGAGGTGAAGAACTACATCAACGAGACCTACGAGGGCAACGTGCTGCCCATCTTCTAAGAACGGCTCGCCGAACCCTTTGTGAATGGTGAAGGAATCCCCTGTGCGTGCGCACAGGGGATTCTTTTTTCGGGGAGGGTCACGGCGCAGCAAGCTCCAGACGCTGGGGGGCTACAGCGTCCAGAAAGGCCCTGTCATGCTCCACCAGCACCAGCGCGGCGGGGAAGTCGCGGAGAAGAGCCTCCAGCTGCATACGGGAAAACACGTCCACATAGTTGAGCGGTTCATCCCAGAGGTAGAGGTGGGCGCTTTCGCTGAGACTGCGGGCAAGGAGAACTTTTTTCTTCTGCCCCGCGCTGTAGGTGGACATATCCCGGTCAAACAGCGTTCGGGGAAAGTCCAGCTTGCGGAGGAAGGAGAGAAACCGGGTCAGATCGACGCCGCAGGCGGCGGCATAGTCGCCGGGGAGGCCGGAGAGGAAGGAGGCATCCTGCGGGACGACGGAGAGAACAAGGTTGGAGGCGGCGGAGACCGTGCCGCTGTGGGGGATGCTCACCCCGGCAAGGAGCTTGAGAAGGCTGGATTTGCCTGTGCCGTTCGGGCCGGTGAGGGCCAGACGCTGGCCCTGCTCCACCGTGAAGGTCAGAGGGGAAAACAGCGGCCCTCCACCGTAGTCGATGGAAAGCTCCCGCAGCTCCACGAGACGGGATTTTGGGTGGAGCAGAGGGCGAAGCTCTAAAGCAGGGGTCTTTTCCACGTTTTGAAGAAGCCCCTGCTTTTCCTCTATGGCCGTTTGGCGGCGGTTTTCCACCGCCTTGGAGCGTTTCATCATCTTGGCGGCCTTGTGACCGATGGCGCCCCGGTCAAAGGCGTGAGAGCCGATCTTCCCTTGCTCGATCCGGTCAGACCAGCGGGCCGTCTGCTTCTGGGCCGCCTCCAAGCGGGCGATGTCTTTGGTGAGTTTTTGGCGCTGGGCGCGCTCAAAGTCCTCCCGCCGCCGGCGCTCCGTCCACCAAGTGGAGAAGCTGCCCGAAACGGTCTCCGCGCCGCTTGGCTCAAGGGCGATGATGTGATCCACGCAGCCGTCCAGAAAGGCCCGGTCGTGAGAGACCAGAAGAAAACCCTGCTGACGGCGCAGATAGCGGCTGACGGCCGCCCGTCCCGCCATATCCAGATGGTTGGTCGGCTCGTCAATGAGGAGGAAATGGCCCTCGCGAAGAAAGAGCAGAGCCAGCAGGCAGCGGGTCTGTTCACCAAGGGAAAGGGTGTGGAAGGGACGGGCCAAAACCGCCTCGTTGACCTCCAGATCGGCCAGCTCCCGGTAGAGCCGCCATGATTCCACGTCGGGGGCGGTGTTTTCAAGGGCCTCCAAGGTGGAAAGGGTGGGATCGGGAACGTCGCAGGGGAAAAAGTCGGTGGGAACGGGGGGCGAGATAGAACCGGCCTGCGGAGTGAGGCGGCGGGCAAGGAGGCGCAGAAGGGTGGTCTTACCCCGTCCGTTTCGCGCCACGATGCCGGTGCGCCAGCCGGTGTCCAGACGCAGGTCAAAATGCTCAAAGACCGTATCCGGGCTTCCGGGGTAGGCAAAGGAAAGCCCGGAGATTTGAAGCTGAGACATGGTGCATCACCTCAAAATACAAAATGGGCGCGGAAGTCGGCCTTCCACGCCCATTGGCTCGCACAATGGACAAGGTGGTGAAAAGGCGCATATATCCTCCCGCAAAGCGCGGCCAAACACCGGTCTGTCAAGACCGGCCCGGCAACGCCGAAACGAGCGGATCAGATGCGCATTTTCCCACTCCTATCCTTTTAAGGTGACTTTAGTATAGCAACGGGGGAGACTCTTGTCAAGAGAGGGAAAGCTCAGTGACGGTGATGTCCTCTGTGGGGACGCGATCCCATGAAAACGAGGGGACAAGCTCCCGGGGGGTGACGGGGGCGGGCTTGTCCAGAAGGCCCGCCCAGCAGGCCAGCACGCCCACCAGCTCCGTGGGCGGATACCGCTTGCGCAAGGCCCGGAGGGACAGGTCGCCCTCCCGCTTGGAGAGCCGCCGTCCGTCCGGGGCGAGGAGCAGGGGCAGGTGGCAGTAGCTTGGGTGGGGAAAGCCCAAGACCTCCTGCAAATAGAGCTGTTGGGGGGTGGAGGGAAGCAGATCCCTGCCCCGCACCACCTCGGTGACCCCCATGGCGGCGTCGTCCGCCACCACCGCCAACTGGTAGGCATAAAGCCCATCGGAGCGGCGGAGGATAAAGTCGCCCACCTCTTGGGCCAGATTGGCGCGGTACGGCCCTAAATGGCCGTCCGTCAGGGCGTAGACCTTGTCGGGAACGCGCAGCCGCAGCGCCCCGCGGCGGCCCTGCAGCTCCAATGCAGCCCGCTGGGCGTCGCTCAGCGTCCGGCAGCGCCCGCTGTAGACCGGGGCGGCGGTGTGGGGCGCGCTGGCCTCGGTGGGAGCGGCGTGCAGCTCCCTGCGGGTGCAGTAGCAGGGGTAGAGGAGGCCCTGCGCCGCCAGCCGGGACAGGCAGTCCTCGTAATAGCCGAAGCGCTGGGACTGGTACACTGGGTCGTTGTCCCAGTCGAGACCCAGCCAGCGGAAATCCTCCATGACCCCTTGGGAGAACCGGGCGGGGCAGCGGGGGAGATCCAAGTCCTCCAGCCGCAGCACCACCTGCCCGCCCTGTGCGCGGGCGGAAAGCCACGCCAGCAGGGCGGCAAAGGCGTTGCCAAGGTGCATTTCGCCGCTGGGACTGGGGGCAAGACGGCCGGTGACTGGCATGGAAAAATCCTCCTTGGGGAAAAATCGTATATATTGTAGCATGGCGGGGCAAGGGGCGCAAGGGGTAGTAGTTGCAAAAATTATGTAAATCTGGTACAATGTCCCTACATAATAGGATATTGGGCGCATGGCGTCAAAATAAGAAAGGAGCGAACAGGCATGAAAGAGTGGCTGAAAAGTGTGAAGTGGAATCTGATCCTTGCGGCTCTGGCCTATGTGGTTTTGGGGGTGGTGCTTCTGGCGTGGCCGGACACCACGGGAAACGTGCTGTGTACGCTGCTGGGCATTTTGCTTCTGGGCTATGGCATTTTCCAGATCATCGGCTTCTTTACCCGCGGAGACGAGGGCTGGGGGAGCGGCGCGGTGTACCTTTTGGCGGGCCTGTGCGCCGTGGCGCTGGGCGTGTTTGCCCTGAGCAGTCCTGAAAAGGTGCTGGCTATCCTCCCGGTGGCGCTGGGCGCGGTCGTGGTGGTGGATAGCTGCATCAGCCTGAAGCGGGCCTTTCAGCTCAAGGAGCTGGGGATGGAGCGGTGGTGGATCGCCGCGCTGCTGGCGGTGGTGACGCTGCTCTTCGGCCTTGTGGTGATGTTCAACCCCTTCCAAAGCGCGCTGTTGGTCATCCGCATCGTAGGCGGCGTGCTGATCTACCAAGGCATCAGCGATCTGGTCACCATTACCCGCGTGACCTATTACGGCAAGCGTGTTTTAGAGGAGCTGGGCGCTGTGGAGGGAGAAGTCACCAAGGAAGAGGATCTGTGACAGCGGCAAATTATGTGTTTTTATCTGTTGACAAAATGGTTTCAAAGTGTTACAATACGGTTACAGTTTTTACAGGAGGTCACTCATGGCGAAAAAGGAACTTCCCTTGGAATATAAGGGCCATCCCCTGCGGCGCAAGGACAACATGATCTACTACGGCAGCATGGCCGAGAAATATATCATCCTGCTGACCATCAACGACAGCAAAAAGGTGGACGATTTGGACGTGCCCACCAAGGTAAGCATCCAGCTGCAGCTCACCGACCCCGACCTTCGCTCCCGCGACCGGGTGGTGAAAAAGTCGGAAAAGGACAGCCTTTATGCCGCCATGGACATCGGCGCGATCTGGTTGGAGCGGGCGCTGGCCACCATGTAAAAGCAAGACCGGCACATAGGATAAGCAGAGGGAACGACGAAGCAGACGGGTTTACGAAAGATAAGGAGGACAAACCGTGAGAGGCAAGCATATTATCGGGGCTGTGATGGCCGGAGTTTTGATGTGTTCCACCGTGATTTCCGCCAACGCGGCCTGTGTAGGTGTGGGCACGGTGGAAGGAGACGGACTTCGTCTCCGCAAGGATGTGGGCATTGAGTCCGAGGTCATCACCACCGCCAAGAAGGGCGCGACTGTGGTGGTGCTGGAGGAGAAGGACGGCTGGTATAAGGTTGATTTTGACACCCAGATCGGTTATATGTCCGCCGGCTTTGTGGACGTGGAAGCCAGAGTGGAGAAGGATCTGGGCTGGGGCATGGTCACCACCGAGGGCGACCCTCTCAATGTTCGCGTCGCCGCGGGCACTACATATAACGTGGCCACCAAGCTCCAAAACGGGACGAGCGTGAAGGTGCTGGGTGTGTATGACGGCTGGTACAAGATCGCATATAACGGCGGGGAAGGATATGTGAGCAGCGACTATATCACCCTCACCGCCGACGACAAGGGCACCCGCAAGGACGGGGACGTGCTGGTGGATCAGGCCGTACCCAAGGCCGGTTCGGCTCTGGGCCAGAGCATCGTGAACGAGGCCATGAAGCATCTGGGCAAGGCCTACCGCAGCGGCGCAAAAGGCCCGAATTCCTTTGACTGCTCCGGCTTTGCATACTACTGCGTCAAGCAGGCCAGCGGCGGCAGCATCCTCCTCTCCGGTGGCTCTACCACCCAGTGGCGGACAGCGCCCGGCCAGCGGATCACCTCCATCAGCCAGCTGCAGCCCGGCGACCTGATTTTTATCTGCGATCCTGCCTACGCCAAGGGCTACGCCACCTCCCATGTGGAGATCTACGCCGGGAACGGCATGATCGTCCACGCCGCAGACCGCAAGACCGGCGTGGTGTGCGTGCCCCTGCGGGACAAGGACATCCGCTATTTCGTGGGTGCGATCCGTCTGGGCTGAAAACCCTTTGGAACAAATACAAACCCTCCGCCGTCTAAACGCGGAGGGTTTGTTGTATACAGCCCCTTGCAAAAAGGCGCGAATAATGGTATGATGACAAAAACGATATATGGGAGAAGGGACTGGTCAGGGTGAACAAAGAAGAACGCGCAGAGAAAAAACGCCGTGAAGACCAAGCGCTGAACCGGGTGCTGTGGTGGTTTGGCGGTGCGGTGCTCCTTGAGTTCTTCCTTTTGCTCCTCAACCGCTTCTACATCAACTTAGAGGGCGGAGCGCCCATGGCGTACACGCTGGCGGTGATGCTGCGGGTGCTGGCGTGGGTCAGCTTGGCCGCGGCGATTGCCCTTGGCGTCTGGTGGTGGCTGCGGCGGAAAAAGGGCGGAGCGACCTTTGTGCCCGGCGCATTGACCGTTGCGGCCGCGGTGCTGTTTGGCTGTTCTATGGTCGCCAGTCTCCTGCGTACCATCGGTGTGCAGTTCCTGTATGTGTCCGTGCCTGCGGCGGCGGTGCTGGCGCTGATCTACTACCTCTACCAGCGGGAATTTTTCTTAGTAGCCCTTCAGGGGGGCGTCGCCCTGTTTGCCATGTGGTGCTACCGCAAGCTGATCTTCCTTCAGGAAAAGGCCGCGTATGTGATGCTGGCGCTGTGCGCCTTCGCAGTGGTCGGCTTGGGTGTGCTTACCTTCGTGCTCCAGCGGCGGGACGGTAAGCTGGGCAAGCGGCGGATCTTGGCGAAAAAGGCCAACTACGCGCTGCTGTATGTGGCCGGGGCGGTGACCCTGTGCGCCCTGCTGGCGGCGCTGCTGCTGGGAGCGGCGGCGGCCTATTGGGCGCTGCTTTTAGTGGTGGCATGGCTGTTCGGCGCGGCGGTCTATTATACCGTTCGCCTGATGTGACAGCCCCTCCGAAACGAAAACAGTTCCTCCATCGGCGGCGCACTGCGCCGCCGATTTTTTGCAATTTGATAGCCCGTTGTAATGAGTGATGGAGGACTTGCAACACGGAGAAGGGGAAAAACGCGGTGGGAAAAGCTGGGTTGTAAAAAACCGTCGAATCGAGGAATTTTAAGGCGGGTTTTAGAGGGAACAGGAGAGAAAATAGTTTACATAATTTGTAGAAATAAGCGGGCATTACCCTCTGTATTTCCCATTTTAGGCGAGACTTGGGGTACAGGTTTGGACAGTACCTCGGAATATCCACATTTCCACATAGTTTTCCACAAACAGGGAGCGACCCCATTCCAGATGGGGTCGCTCTGTCGTTTACATAATCACAAAAATGGGGAGAAATGGGAGGAAATTGCAAGATGCCGGCGGCCGCCCTTCATCAGCCGGCTTCCAGATCGCGGGTGGCGTAGGCGTTGAGGGAGGAGGACGCAACATGGCCCGCCTGATACTCGTAATAGCCCTGCGCGGCGATCATGGCGGCGTTGTCGCCGCAGAGCTCCAGCGCGGGAAGGAAGAGACGCAGGCCCGCTGCGCCGCAGGCGGTTTCCAGATCTGCGCGGATGCGGGAATTGGCGGCGACGCCGCCCGCCACGGCGAGATGGCGGCAGCCGGTCTCGGCGGCGGCGTGGAGGACGCGGGGGATGAGGGCGTCGCTGACGGTTTTGGAAAAGGACGCGGCCAGATCGGGCAGGGAGAGGGTCTCCCCCTTCTGCTGGGCATTGTGGATGAGGTTGATGACGGCGGTTTTCAGCCCGGAAAAGGAGAGATCCATGGGCGCGCCGTGAACGTGGGTGCCGGGGAGAGGATAGGCGGTGTCGCGGCCTTGTCGGGCGAGGTCGTCCATATATTTTCCGCCGGGGTAGGGCAGACCCAGCACCCGGGCCACCTTGTCAAAGCACTCGCCCACCGCGTCGTCCCGGGTAGCGCCGAGAACGACCATGCGGGTGTAGTCCTGAACATGGACGATGGCGGTGGTGCCGCCGGAAACGCACAGGCAGAGGAAGGGCGGCTTCAGGTCGGGATGGGTCAGATAGAGGGCGGCGATGTGTCCCCGGACGTGGTGGACAGGGACAAGGGGCTTCCCCCCCGACGCCAGCGCCGCGCTCTTGGCAAAGTTGACCCCAACCAGCACCGCGCCGATAAGGCCGGGGGCGTAGGTGGCGGCAATGGCGTCAATGTCGTTGAGGGTCATGCCCGCCTGCGCCAAAGCCTGCGTGGCCACGGGAACGATGGCCTCCACATGGGCGCGGGAGGCCAGCTCCGGCACGACCCCGCCGTAGAGGGCGTGGGTCTCCACCGAGGAGGCAATGACGTTGGAGCGGATGATCCGGCCGTCGGTGACGACGGCGGCGGCGGTCTCGTCGCAGGAGGATTCAAAGGCAAGGATATTCATGGATCAGTCCTCCAAGGGGTAGGGGATGAAGATGTTTTTGTCATAGTCCGCCCCGGTACGCAGGGTGCGGTAGATGGCCCGGTGGGTGTCCATCAGGTCGTCGTCGGAAATGTCCGGGCCGTAGGCCAGCACCAGAAAGGGGACGGTGAAGATCTTGGTGGTGTAGCCCATTTGCCGCAGGCCGGCCCGGGCGTAAAAGCCCAGACGGCGGCGGCGCAGGTCGTCCACGGCTTCGTCCCCGGTGTCGGGAATCTCCACCTCGCCAAACACCCCCTTGCCGTCCACGCAGAAGCGGCGGAGCATATCGGCCAGCAGGGCGCTGCCTGTCCCGGCGTTGCGAAGGTGGGGCAGAACGGCGAAATAGTCCAGCATGACGTAGTCATGCTCCGGCCCGGCCGTCCAGTAAAGGGCGTAGGCCATGAGGGCGCCGTCTGCGTCAAACAGGCCGTAGGACTGATAGAAGCCCTGCGCGGTCAGGGCTTGAAGAGCCTTCAGGGGCTTTAGCTCCGCTGCGGGGAAGTCTCGCTTCATGTGGACTTCGTAAAGGTCGGACAGCTCCTCGCCAGTGAGGAGACGAAACACGGTGTTATTCATGGGCGGTCTCCTTCCCAAAGATCCGCTCCATCAGGATGGCGTCCCGGTGGATCTCGGAATAGTAGTTTTTCCGGCGGCCCACCGCCGCAAAGCCGTTTTTTTCATACAGGGCGATGGCGGGAGAATTGTCGTCCCGCACCTCCAGACCGATGTAAGCCAGATGCTCCTCGCCGTAGCGGAGGAAGGAGCTTAAAATGGTCTGGGCAATCCCCTTGCGCTGGCAGTCGGGGCGCACGGCGATCTTCTCCAGACAGCCCTCGTCCAAAATGACCCCCAGTACGCCGTAGCCCAGCACCTTGCCGTCCTCGTCCTCGGCGACTACCAGAGAGACGGTGTCGTTATACAGCTCGCTCTCCCAGCTGTCCGCGCTCCAAGGGCGGGTGAACAGCTTCTTGTCCAGCTCCGCCACCTCCTTGAGGTGGCTCTTGTCCATAGGAACCAATTGATAATCCATCGGTATCATCCTTTCGCGTCGCCCCAAGTTTTGCCTGCGTTGGCGTCGGCAATGAGGGGGACTTTCAGCTCGGCCACGCCAACCATCTCCCGCTCCAGCAGGGTCTTGACCGCCTTGGCCTCCGCCTCGGGGCACTCCACGATCAGCTCGTCGTGGACTTGAAGCACCAGCCTGCCTTGGAGGTTTTCCCGCCGGAGTGCGGCGTGGACGCGGAGCATAGCCAGCTTCATCAGATCCGCCGCCGTGCCCTGAATGGGCATATTGAGGGCCACCCGCTCCCCAAAGGAGCGCAGATTGAAGTTGGAGGATCTCAGCTCGGGCAGCCAGCGGCGGCGGCCGTAGAGGGTGGTCACAAAGCCCTGCTCCCGCGCGTCCTCCACCACCTTGTCCATGTAGGCGCGCACGCCGGGGAAGGTGGCGAAGTAGGCGTCCATATACTCCTTGGCCTCAGTCACGGTGACGCCAATGTCCTGAGACAGGGAGAAGGGGGAGATGCCGTAGACGATGCCGAAGTTCACCGCCTTGGCCCGGCGGCGCATCTCG
>CAJUAS010000036.1 GCA_910584395.1 uncultured Oscillospiraceae bacterium
CGTTGAGGGTCAGCTTGCACGCGCCCTGCTGGGGAGCGCACCAGCCCACGCCGTGGGTGAGGCCGGAGATGTCCTTGATCTCCTTGGCTTGAACCCACTTGCCCTCCTCAGGGATGGGAGCGGGGCCGTGGTATGCGCCCTTGGCGACGGGGCACATATTCTGCACTTCTGAAGAATAGATCATTGTGTTTCCTCCTTCTACCTTTTTAAGCTGCCGGGGAAAGCTTCAATCACGGGTCATATTATACGTCACCATCACCAAATTGTAAAGGGCTTTCCTGTGGCAAAATGGTAATTTTTTTGTAAGAGAGGAAAGGCACGGCATCAAAATAATCCTCTTGTTTCTTGTGGGGGCTTTTGGTATAATATCCCGTGTACCCTTTTTTGCAGCAAGCGAAACTCTGCCGCTCGCAGCCCACAGGGAGGTGGTTCACGGTGAAAAAAAGCAAGGTTCACGTCTTTGATACCGGCTTTCGGCTGTCCTTTGTGCTGCTGGCCGTCTTTGCCATTATCACTGCGCTTTTGAAGGAATACGCGCTGGCCGTGGCGGAGGGGGCGGCGGCCCTGCTCTGCTATCTGGGCTTTTTGCGCCACAACCGCCGCCGCCAGAAGGCGCTGGCCAAATTTATGAACTCCCTCACCGGGGATATGGACGTGGCCGCCAAGGACGCCATGGTCAATTCCCCCCTGCCCATGGTCATTTTCCGCCCCGAATCGGGGGAGATCATCTGGACCAACGACCGCTTCCTCCACCTCACCGGCCGCAAGGAGCATCTCTTTGACACCAAGTTAGACGCGCTGGTGGAGGATTTCCCCATCCGCTGGCTCATGGAGGGGAAGTCCGCCTGCCCGCAGGAGGTGCGTCTGGGCCTGCGCCGCTTTCAGGTCTACGGCCATTTGGTTCGCACCGACGAGCTGAGCCGCTCCAGCGGCTTTTTGGCCACCACCTATTGGGTGGACGTTACCGACCTGTCCCGGGCGAAGGAGGCCTATCTCAACACCCGGCCCGTGGTGGCGCTGCTGGTGCTGGACAACTACGACGAGGTATTGAAGCCCATGTCCGACTCCGCCCGCAGCGCCCTTCTCAGCGAGATCAACAACCGCATAGACGCGTGGACGGCGGACACCGGCGGACTGTTCTGCCGGGTGGATCGCGACCGCTACATTTATGTGTTTGAGGAGCGGTATCTTCAGGACTATGTGGACGCCAAGTTCTCCATTTTGGACGGCGTGCGCCAAGCGCCTTGCGCCGAGGGCGGCCCGGTGACTCTCTCCATTGGCTTGGGCCGGGGGGCGGACACCTTCGGCGAGCTTTACCACTATGCGTCCCTGTCGGTGGAGATGGCCCTCAGCCGGGGCGGCGATCAGGCGGTGGTCCGCAATAAGGTGGGCTTCGAGTTTTACGGCGGCCACACCAAGGAGTTGGAAAAGCGCACCAAGGTGAAAAGCCGGGTCATGGCCAACGCCCTGCGCTCTCTGGTGGCCGACTCCAACGCCGTCATGGTCATGGGCCACAAGATGGCGGACATGGACGCGGTGGGCGCGGCTGCGGGGGTGTGCGCCCTGTGCCGCAAGCTGAACGTCCCGTGCTATATCATCAACGAGACGGGGGCGATCCCCGGACGGGTGATCGCCGACCGCCTTTCCACGCAGGAGTATTATAAGACCCGGTTCGTTGACCCGCAAGAGGCGCTGGTGGCGGCAAATTCCGGCACCCTTTTGGTGGTGGTGGACACCAACCGCCCCGATCAGGTCATCTCCCCGGAGCTGCTGGAGGCCTGCACCAAGGTGGCGGTCATCGACCACCACCGCCGGGCGGCGGAGTATATTGAGGGCGCGGCCCTCAACTTCCATGAGCCCTTTGCCTCCTCCGCCTGCGAGCTGGTCACCGAGCTGCTGCAGTATCAGTTGGACTCCGCCGACCTCTTCCGGGTGGAGGCGGAGGCCCTGCTGGGCGGCATTATGCTGGACACCAAGAGTTTCACCATGCGAACCGGCGGACGCACCTTTGAGGCCGCGGCGTTTTTGCGCCGGGCAGGGGCGGACACGGCGGAGGTCAAAAAGCTGTTCCAGACCGACCTCAACGGCACGATTGCCAAATACGACCTGATCCGCAACGCCACCCTCTACCGGGAGGGGCTGGCTCTGGCCTACGCCGACCACAGCGTGGGCCGGGTCACTGCCTCTCAGGCCGCCGACGAGCTGCTGAACATCTCGGGCATCGACTGCTCCTTCGTGGTTTACCCCGGAGAGAACGGCGTGACCATGATCTCCGCCCGGAGCAACGGAAACGTCAACGTTCAGGTCGTGCTGGAAGCGCTGGGCGGCGGCGGAAACGCGGCCGTGGCGGGGGCGCAGCTCCCCGGCTGCACCATAGACGAGGTGGTGGGGATGCTGAAAACCGCCATTGACCGCTATTTTGAGGAAAATTAACAACAATTCAAGATAAAGGAGCGAACCACCATGAAAGTCATTCTTCAGCAGGACGTGAAGGGGCAGGGCAAGAAGGGCCAGCTCATCGAGGCCAGCGACGGCTACGCCCGCAATTTCCTCCTTCCCCGCAAGCTGGCGGTGGAGGCCACCGCGGACAACCTGAACAAGATGAAGAAGCAGGACGAGGCCAAGCGGGAGCGTGAGGCCGCCGAAAAGGCGGAGGCGCAGGCTCTGGCGGCGAAGCTGGAGTCCCTTCAGGTCATCATCCGCGCCAAGGCGGGGACGGGGAGCAGGCTGTTCGGCTCGGTGACGGGCAAGGACGTGTCCGAGGCCCTCAAGGCCCAGCACGGCATCGACATCAACAAGACCAAGATCGTCCAAGACGACCCCATCAAGTCCTTCGGCAGCTTCGATCTGAAGTGCAAGCTGGGCTATGAGGTCAGCGGCGTGATCCACGTTGTGGTCACCGAGGCATAAGCATGGACGAACTTCTCTCTTACCAATTACCTCATTCCACCGAAGCCGAGCAGTCGGTCCTCGGCGCGATGCTCATTGACGAGGGGTGCATCCCGCTGGTCATCGAGCGGCTGCGCCCGGAGGACTTCTATCTGCGCCAGAATCGGGAGCTTTACGAGAGCGTCTATAAGATGTTCAACTTCTCCCAAAAGATTGATCTGGTCACCATTTTGGAGCAGATGCGCCAAAGCGGGACATACAACGAGCAGACCTCGGCGGCCTATCTCAAGCAGCTCATGGAGATCACCCCCACTTCCGCCAACGTCTCCCTCTATGTGGACATCGTGCGGGATAAGGCCCTGCTGCGGCGGTTGAGTCTGGCCTGCGGCGACATTGAAGCGCAGGTGCGGGAGGGAAAAGAGGAAGGCTCGGCCCTTTTGGAGCTGGCGGAGCAGCGCATTTACGCCCTGCGGGAAGGCCGGGGAGTGACGGGGCTGGAGCCTCTGTCCGGCATCGTGCCCTCTTTGCTGGAGCGGCTGGGAGAGCTGGCTGCGTCCGGCGACCAGCTCCCCGGGATCTCCACGGGCCTGAAGGTGCTTGACCGGGCCTTGACCGGCCTCAACAAGTCCGACCTCATCATTCTGGCGGCCCGCCCCGGCATGGGCAAAACCTCTATGGCGCTGAATATGGCCCTCCACGCGGGCAAATTCTCCGGCAAGTCGGTGGCGGTATTCTCCTTGGAGATGTCCAAGGAGCAGCTTGGAATGCGGCTTTTGTCCGGGGAGGCCCTCATTGAAAACCGGGATCTGGCCATCGGCCGGCTGAGCGACGACGACTGGGCCAGAGTGGCCAACGCCGCCAACATCCTGTCCCACACGGATATGTATATCGACGACGACCCCTCCCTTACCGTGGCGGATATGAAGGCCAAGTGCCGCCGGGTGAAGGAATTGGGGCTGGTGGTGGTGGACTACCTTCAGCTTATGACCTCCGCCGGGGGCAAGCAGTCCTACGGCGGCGAGAGCCGCCAGCAGGCGGTGAGCGACATTTCCCGGGCAATGAAGATCATGGCAAAGGAGCTGGAAGTGCCTATTTTGTGCCTGTCCCAGCTCTCCCGCGCCAACGAAAAGGACAAGACCACCGTCCGCCGTCCCCGCCTGAGCGACCTGCGGGACTCCGGCGCCATCGAGCAGGACGCGGACATCGTGCTGTTTCTCCACCGGGAGGACTACTACGGGGAGGAAAACGAGGACGCCAACCCCAACGAGGCGGAGTGTATCATCGCAAAAAACCGCCACGGCGAGACAGGCATCGTCCGTCTGGGCTGGCGGCCGCAATTCACCTCCTTCATCGACCCGGAGGAAGTGGATTACGTCCACGACGAGTATTAAATGGAACGTATTTTGCACTTTTCCCGGCAAATGGAGCTGCTGCCGGAGGGGGAACTGATCCTCTGCGCCCTCTCCGGGGGGCGGGATTCGGTGGCGCTGCTCCACTTCTTAAAAGAACACGGGTTTTCGGTGGCCGCCGCCCATTTCGACCACCATTTGCGGCCCGATTCCCCGGCGGACGCTGAATTTTGCCGCCAATTGTGCCGGGAGTGGAACATTCCCTGCTATGCGGGGGAGGGGCGGATCGGCGAACGGCCGGGGAACACCGAGGCCAACGCCCGTGCCGCCCGGTACGCTTTTTTGGAGGAGACGGCGGAACAGATCGGGGCGGCGGTGATCGCCACCGCCCACAACGCCGACGACAATTTGGAGACCGTACTCCTCCACCTCACCCGCGGCTGTGGTCTCAACGGCCTGACGGGCATCCGTCCCCGGTGGGGGAGGGTGGTGCGGCCCATGCTCAAGACCCCCCGCGCCGCCGTGGACGTGTATGTGGAACAGCTCTGCCTCCCCTTTCGGGAGGACGCCACCAACGCGGACACCGCTTACGTCCGCAACCGCCTGCGCCATCAGGTGCTTCCGGTGCTTCGCTCCATCAATCCCAGAGTGGCGGAGGCGGTGGGGCGGATGACGGAGACCCTGCGGGAGGATCAGGAATTTTTGACCCGTCACCGCCCGGCGGTCTCTGCGCCACCTGTTTACCCACCGCTGACCCCCGTGGAGCTGCCGGGGGAGGGATGCTTTGATACCCCGCTGTGGACGCTGAAGCTAAAGGGGGGGGAGACGCCGGACTACCCCCCCACGCCGGACGCCTTTTCCCTGTGCGTGCCGCCCGGCGGGACGCTTTGGCTTCGCTCCAGAGAACGGGGCGACCGCCTCCACCCCCCCTTCCGCACGGGAAAGACGGTGAAAAAGTGGCTCAATGAGCTGGGCGTTCCCGTGGGCGAGCGGGAGGTCACCCCGGTGCTGACCGACGGGACGCACATTTTGAGCGTCGCGGGGATCGGGCCGAACCAAGACTGTTTGGCCCGGCCGGGAGAAAAGGGACTGCTGGTGCAATGGACAAAAAAGAGAGAGGAGACGACCCCATGAAAGAGATGGACAAGGACATTTTGGAGGTATTTTACAGCGAGGAACAGCTCAAGACCAAGGTGGCCGAGCTGGGGGCGGCGATCACCAGAGACTATCAGGGGAAAGCGCCTGTGCTGGTGAGCGTTCTGCGCGGCTCATATATTTTTATGGCCGATCTGACCCGCGCCATCGACCTGCCCTGTACGGTGGATTTTATGTCGGTGTCCTCCTACGGCGCGGGCATCACCTCCAGCGGTCAGGTGAAGATCCTCAAGGATCTGTCCGAGCCCATCGAGGGGAAAGACCTCATTATCGTCGAGGACATTCTGGATTCGGGCAACACCCTCTTTTATCTGCGGGACGTGCTGACGGCCCGCAAGCCCGCCTCCGTTGCCATCTGCACCCTGCTGGATAAGCCGGAGCGGCGGGTGAAGCCCATCAAGGCGGACTATTCCGGCTTTGAAGTACCCGACGCCTTTGTGGTGGGATACGGGCTGGATTATGCGGAAAAGTACAGAAATCTCCCCTATATTGGGGTATTGAAGCCGGAGGTCTACGGCGGCTGACCCCACGGTCAGTACGGAAAGGATGGATGGATTTGGGCCACGAAACAGGTCGGAAGTTTTCCTTCAGCGATATTCTCATGTACATTTTGGTCGCGCTGGTCATTGTGGGCATTCTAATTTTTCTGGGGCGCATGAATCAGGGCGACGGCTACAGCTATGCCGAGGTGCGCCGCCTGTTCCTCCGGGAGGAGGTCGACCGCTTCTTGGTGGAGGGGAACGACCTGACGGTGTGGCTGAAAGAGCCGCTGCCCGACGGGTCAAGCACCCTCTCCTACCGGCTGGCCTCGGTGGAGCAGTTTCAGTCCGATCTGGGCGACCTGATCGGCGAGCAGTTAGACCGGGGGATCTTGAACGACTGCGACTATATCGCCGCCCTTGAGCTGCCCGGCTGGGTGAGCAGCCTGCTCCCTGTGGGGGCAATGATGCTGTTCATGGTGGGCTTTGGCTTTATCATGCTCCGGCGCAGAGACTGCGCCGCCGGGGGCGGCGGAGACGACCGGGCCGGCCGCTTCGGCCGCGCCCGTGCCCGCACCCTTGCCGGCGAGGACAACACCGTCACCTTTGCCGACGTGGCGGGGGCGGAGGAGGAAAAGGAAGAGCTGCGGGAGCTGGTGGATTTCCTCAAAGACCCCAAGCGCTTTTCCGCGCTGGGGGCGCGCGTGCCCAAGGGGGTGCTGCTGGTCGGCCCGCCGGGCACGGGCAAGACCCTGATGGCCAAGGCGGTGGCCGGGGAGGCGGGGGTCAACTTCCTCTCCATCTCCGGCTCCGACTTCGTGGAGCTGTATGTGGGTGTGGGCGCAAGCCGCGTCCGCGACCTGTTTGCACAGGCCAAGGCGGACAGCCCCGCCATCATCTTCATCGACGAGATCGACGCCGTGGGCCGCCAGCGGGGCGCGGGCTTGGGCGGCGGACATGACGAGCGGGAGCAGACCCTCAACCAGCTTTTGGTGGAGATGGACGGCTTCTCCCAAAACGCCGGGGTCATCGTGCTGGCCGCCACCAACCGCCGGGACATTCTCGACCCCGCCCTCCTGCGGCCGGGGCGGTTTGACCGCCAGATCTATGTGGGCTATCCCGACATCAAGGGCCGGGAGGAGATCCTGAAAGTCCACGCCCACAACAAGCCGCTGGCGGAGGACGTGTCCTTGAAAAAGGTGGCGCAGGCCACGGCGGGCTTTACCGGCGCGGATCTGGAAAACCTCCTCAACGAAGCCGCCCTTCTGTGCGCCCGGGCCGGGCGTCCCTTCCTCAACCAGAGCGACCTCCATGAAGCCATGATGAAGGTCATTGCCGGGCCGGAGAAAAAGAGCCGGGTCATCACCCCGGAGGCCAAAAAGCTCACCGCCTACCACGAGGCGGGCCACGCCGTGGTCATCCACGACCTGCCCACCGCCGACCCGGTACACCAGATCACCATCATCCCCCGGGGCGGCGCGGGAGGTATGACCATCTCCCTGCCCACCGAGGACCGGGACTACCAGTCCAAGACCGAGCTGACCGAGGAGATTGCGGTCTGTCTGGGCGGACGGGTGGCCGAGGAGCTGTTTTTGGGCGACATCTCCACCGGGGCGCGCAGCGATCTGGAGCGGGCCACCGACATTGCCCACGCTATGGTCACCCGCTACGGCATGAGTAAGAAGCTGGGCGAGGTAGTGCTGGACACCGGCCGGGACGAGGTGTTTTTGGGCCGCTCCATGGCCCGCACTAAGCCCTACTCCGAAGAGGTGGCCGGGCAGGTGGATCAGGAGGTGCGCGCCCTGCTGGACGCCGCCCACCACACCTGCGAGGACATCCTCAAGGCCCGCAAGGCCGTTGTGGAGAAGGTGGCGGAGTACCTGCTGGAGCACGAGGTCATGGACGCCGAGACCTTCTTGACATTTTTCGAAGAATAAGTCCATTTTATGGGACAGAAAACCTCCTATCCTATTGTCAGAAGGCAACAGGATAGGAGGTTTTGTTGATGAACTGTGAAATTCGGTATGTGATGGGCCATGTAGAGGTCTACCAAGACGGGGACTTCCTTTTCTCCGCCGACACCGAGACGGAAGCCCGGCGAGAATTGGACGCGGCTTAATCGGGGATGTAAGCCCTTACTCTCAAACGCGCCCCCAAACTCTCCGCCAGCGCGCGGCAGGCTTGGATCTCCTCTGGGGTCTTGTCCTTGTCCACAATGGTCATCATCACGGAGGGGATCAGCTTAGCGCACTTTTTGGTGAAGTCCAGCATGGCCTCCCACGCTGTTTCGCCGTCCCGCGGCTTGGTGACGGCGCAGTACTCCTCCGCCGTCGAGCCGTTGAGGGAAACGGAGATCACGTCGATGCGCCCCTTGAGCTGGGGGGTCACATCTCGGCTGTGGATGAGGTTGGCGTGGCCGTTGGTGTTGATGCGGACGGGGGGCAGGGCGGGGCATTCTGCCTTCAGCGCGTCCACAATGGCGCAGAGGTCATCCACGCGGTACATCGGCTCGCCAAAGCCGCAGAACACGATCTCCCGGTAAGCGGTCAGGTCGCGCTTACGGAAGTCCGCCAGCGCCTCGTCTACCGTGGGTTCATGCTCCAGCCACAGGTCGTCGGCGTAGATGCTGCCCTTGTGGCCGTTGTGGCGCAGGCAGAACACGCAGTTGCAGTCGCAGCGGTTGGTGAGGTTGACGTACAGCGCGCCCTCGTACTCATAGGTGATGGTCATCATAGCGGTTCACTCCTTGATGCGAAAAAATTTCATGGCGTTTTGGTAGGTGACAGCGGCGACCTCCTCCGCCGAGACCCCCTTGATCTCCGCGATGGCCTCCGCCACCCGGTAGAGATAGAGGGAGGAGTTGCGCTCCCCGCGAAATGGCTCAGGGGTCTGGTAGGGCGCGTCGGTCTCCAGCATAATGCGCTCCAGCGGCACGGCGGCGATGACCTCCGGCACGCGGCGGGCGGTGGGGAAGGTGACGTTGCCCGTAAAGGACAGCATCCAGCCCATGTCCAAGGCTTGGAGCGCGTCGGGGACGCAGAAGGCGCAGCAGTGAAACACCCCCTTGACATTGGGGAACTCCTTGGCGATGTCCAAGGTGTCCCGGTGGGCGTCCCGGTCGTGGACAATGGCGGGGAGGTTGAGCTTTTCGGCCAAGGCCAACTGGCGGCGGTAAAATTCCCGGCTGCGCTCCCGTTCCGGCTTGCCCTTCACCCAGTAGTAGTCCAGACCGATCTCCCCCACGGCCACGCATTTGGGGTGGCGGCAGAGGGCCTCCACCTCCGTGAGGGCGTCAAAGTCCACCCCGTCCAGATCCTCCGGGTGGATGCCCGCGGCGAAGTAGAAGAAGGGGAATTGCTCCGCCAGATCCCGGCTTTTGCGGCTGCTTTCCAGCGCGCAGCCGGGGCAGACGACCTTTGTCACGCCGTGGGCGGGCAGAGAGGCCACGACGGCCTCCCGGTCGGCGTCAAACGCGTCGGCGTAATAGTGTGCGTGGGTGTCGAACAGCTCCATGATGGTCACCTCCGAAAGGGCTGGCGCTATTATAGCGCATTTCCCGCAAAGACGCAAGAAGGCACCGGCGCAAGGGCAGGGAAGAAGGGGGGGCGGGTTTGGAACCCGCCCCTACGCCATGTCCGGGACTTGCGCCGGTCTTGTAGGGGCCGTCCCTTTTTCTGTCCTTCGGCAAGAAAAGACACTTTACCTCGGAAGGGATTTTGTGTATAATAGCGGTATCTGACGAAAAAGGGGGTGGGTCTCGTGGCGACGGTGGTGGCATTGGCGGGAGAAGTGGTGTCCATGACCGGGGAGACGGCGGACAAGCTGCTCCGGCTGCCGGGGGACGCCGCCCTGCTGTATATCGCCCTGTGCCGCTGCGGCGGCGACCCTTCGGCGGCGGAGGGGCGGCTGGGCTGGCAGAGCCTCCGGCTGTCGGCGGCGGATGAGAGTCTTCAGTGCGCGGGGCTGGTGGGTGCGCGCCCCGCGGCGGCCGCGCCGGCCCTGCGGGACAACGCCCCGCCGGAGTACAACACCCGGGACGTGGTCGCCGCGCTGGAGGGGGACGCGTCCTTCGCGGCCCTCCAGCGGGAGGTGGAGCGGCGGCTGGGCGCGATGCTCACCCCCGCCGACCTCAAGCAGCTCTACACCATTTACGATTACCTCGCCCTGCCCCCGGAGGTCATCCTCACCCTGACCATCTGGTGCGTGGAGGAGATGGAGGAGAAGTACGGCATTGGCCGCCGCCCCCGCATGAGCCAGATCAAAAAGACGGCATACCGCTGGCGGGATCTGGGCATTGACACCTTGGGCGCGGCGGAGGAGTTTTTGCAGCGACAAAAGGGTTTGCACGCCCGGGAGAGGGAGCTGCTGCCCAAGTTAGGGGTGCGGGGACGCGCCCCGCTGGACAAGGAGCGGGACTATCTGGCCGCGTGGATCGACTGGGGCTTCCCCGACGAGGTCATTTTGATGGCCTATGAGCGCACCCTGCTGAAAAAGCAGACCATGTCATGGCCGTATATGAATTCCATTTTGAAAAGCTGGCACGGCAAGGGCTTACATACCGTCCGGGCGGTGGAGGCGGGGGACGTTTCCCCGGCGGCGAAGGAACAAGCCGCGACCCCCGCCCAACGGGAGAGCCGGCGCAGCCGCCGCATGGCGGAGGATCTGGCCCGGCTCAAGCACACCGCAGGAAGGAGTGGGGAAGATGGTTGACCCACGGCATCTGAAAGAGGCCCGCAGACGGATCATAGACAAGCGGGAGGAGCATCACGCGGCCCAGCGGGCCTATTTGGCCCAGTGCAGGGAGAAAGTGCCCGGTCTGGAAGGGCTGGACAGCGCCATCCAGCGCACCGTGACCCAAGCCATTGCCGCCGCTCTGCGGCAGGGGACAGACCCCGCCCCGGCGGTGGAGGCGGCCAGAAAAGAGAACCTGTCCCTCCAAGCCAAGCGGCTGGAGCTGCTTGGGCAGGCGGGCATTGACCCGGCGGCCTTGGAAGAAACGCCTTTTTGCCCCCTATGTAACGATACCGGGTATGCGGACAAGAAGCTGTGCGACTGCATCACCAAGCTGTGTGCGGAGGAAAATCTGGCGGAGCTGGGTGCCGGCCTCGATCTGAAGCAGATGGACTTTGCCAACGTGTCCATGGAGTGGTACTCCACCGCCTTTGACCCGGAATACGGAATGTCCTCCCGTGAGGCGGCGGAGACGGTGCTGGAGGTATGCAGGGACTACGCCGAGCAGTTCCCCGGCCATCCCTGCGGAAACCTGTTCCTCTACGGGGGCACGGGGCTGGGCAAGACCTTTTTTTCCGGCTGCATCGCCAAGACGGTGGCGGCCAAGGGCTGCTGGACGGTGTACGCCACGGCGGGAGAGCTGCTGAGCCACTATGAGGCGGTGAAGTTCGGCCGGGACGACAGCGGGGAGAGCCAGCGCACGGTAGAGCGTTACCAGCGCTGCGACCTGCTGGTGCTGGACGATCTGGGCAGCGAGATGCTCACCCCCTTTGTCCAGTCCGCCCTCTATCAGCTTTTGAACGAGCGGATGAACCGCCGGGTTCACACCGTGATCTCCTCCAACCTGACTATGGACGACGTGCGCGCCCGGTACAGCCCGCAGGTGTGTTCCCGGCTGGAGGGGGAGTACCACGCCCTGCCCTTCTTCGGTAAGGATATCCGCCTGCAAAAGCGGGAAAAGGGGCTGCGGTAAGGTCAGCCGGGGTCGCAGTCCAGAAGGAGCATCGCCCCCACCAGACAGAGCAGGTGGTCGGCGGTCTCCACCCCCCGGTCGATGGGGATCACCCATTCCTGCCGTTCCACCGCCCGCCCGGAGAGGGTGAGCAGCTCCCGCTGGAGGGCCACGCTGACGTTTCCTCCCGCCATGCTGGAGAGGGTGAGGGTGTTTTGACTGCCCAGTCCGTAGCTCACGGCGGAGGAGGCCCGCACCTGACGGCAGGCGGCCATGTTTCCGCCGGGGAGAAGGGCCAGCCGGGGGTTCAGGATGGTCAGCCCCGCCAGCCCTGCGGCGTCGGGGGCGACCACCAAAAGGTCAAGGTCTGCGCCGGTGGAGTTGGGGGTGAAGTCTGCGGGATGGTTTCCCCCCACAAAGCGGTATTTTTCTCCCAGACGGCCCTTCAGACGGTTCGCCAGAGCGTCTGAGCAGCTCCATATTCCCACCGTATCCATGCCACAGCTCCCTTTTTGGCTGGTTTTTGCCTGTGCAGGCAACGTGCAAGGATAGTTTGCGGTCTTTTCAAAAAAATACAAGGGGCGGGGCAACTTTTTTCCTTGTAATTTTTTCAAAGATGGACTACAATAGAGAAGATAGATCAGAAACATTTTCCATTTAGCGTGTTTGAGAAAGGATGACCGCTATGAAACAAAGAACGGATAAGGGCGAGATCCGCATTGCCAGCGAGGTGTTCACCAACCTCACCGGGGCGGCGGCCACCAACTGCTTCGGCGTAAAGGGGATGGCGGTGCGCTCCAAGACCGACGGACTGGTCCATCTTCTGCGCCGGGAGTCCATGTCCAAGGGCGTCAAGGTTCTCTATAATGAGGACGGCACCGTGTCCGTCCAGCTCCACATCATTGTGGACGCGGGGGTGAACCTGATGGCCGTGTCCCGCTCCATTATGAACGAGGTGCGCTACAATGTCAGCCGTCTCACCGGGGTGGAGGTCAAGAGCGTGGACGTGTGCATCGACTCTATGACCAACTAAAAAGGAGGCCAACTGTCATGATCAAGACCATTGACGCCGCGGCCTTTTGTGCCGCAGTGATCCACGGCGCCGCCGCCATCAGCGCGGAAAAGCAGGCGGTCAACGAGCTGAACGTGTTCCCCGTCCCTGACGGCGACACGGGCACCAATATGTCCATGACCATCAACACCGCCGCCACGGAGCTGAAGGGGAAGCACTATCCCACCATCTCCGCCGCTGCCTCCGCCGCCGCCTCCGCCCTTCTGCGGGGGGCGCGGGGCAACTCCGGCGTGATCCTTTCCCTGCTGTTCCGGGGCTTTTCCAAGGGAGTCAAGGACAAGGAGACCATCAACGGCCGGGACTTCGCCGTGGCGCTGGATTACGGCGTGGCCGCCGCCTATAAGGCTGTGATGAAGCCCGCCGAGGGGACGATCTTGACCGTCTCCCGCCTGTCCGCCGCCGCCGCCGCGGCCGCCGCCCGGGAAAACGACGCGGTGGAGGCCGTCCTCACCGAGACCATCGCCAAGGGGCAGGAGGCGCTGGCCAACACCGTCAACCAAAACCCCGTGCTGAAAAAGGCCGGAGTGGTGGACGCCGGGGGCAAGGGCTTCCTCATCATCCTTCAGGGGATGCTGGACTCCCTTCAGGGCAAGCCTATGCCCGAGACGGGGGGCGAGGCCGAGACCCAAGACAAGGCGGACTTTGCCGCGCTGGGGGAGGAGGACATCACCTTCGACTTCGACACGGTCTTTATCGTCCGCAAGAAGAAGCCCAACGTCAATTTAGACGAGCTGCGGGCCTACCTCAACTCCATCGGCGATTCTCTGGTCATCGGGGAGGACGACGAGGCCTTCAAAGTCCATGTCCACACCGACACCCCCGGCGACGCCTTGAACAAGGCGCAGGAGTTTGGTACGCTGGAGCTGTGCAAGATCGAGAATATGCGTACCCAGTACGAGGATCTGGCGGCGGGGAAGCACGTGCAGTCCACCGATGATCTGGACGCCGTTGAGAAGGAACTTGAGAACGCCGAGGAGGAGGTCGCCGACGCAGAGCCGGAGAAGGAGATGGGCTTTGTGGCGGTGTGCGCCGGGGACGGTTTGGCGGCGACCTTCCGGGATCTGGGCGCGGACGGCGTCATCTCCGGCGGGCAGACCATGAATCCCTCCACCGACGACATTATGAAGCAGATCCGCAAGACCCCCGCCAAGATCGTCTACGTTCTGCCCAACAACAAGAACATCATCATGGCTGCGGAGCAGTGCATTCCTCTCTGCAAGGACAAAAAGGTGGTGGTCATCCCCACCAAGACCGTCCCGCAGGGCATTTCCGCCCTGCTGGCCGCCCTCCCGGACGACGGCGAGGAGGCCAACACCCAAGCCATGCTGGACGCCATCAGCGGCGTCCACACCAGTGAAGTGACCTACGCCGCCCGCGACTCCGATTTTGACGGCTTCGACATCCATCAGGGGGACTACATGGCCCTCTCCGAGCATCAGCTCTTCGGCACGAACACCGATCTGGACGCGCTGCTGAAGCTGCTGGCGGAGGATCAGCCCCAGCAGGAGGCGGAGTTCATCACCGTCATCTTCGGCGCGGACGTGAAGCAGGCCGACGCGGAGAAGGCGCAGGCCATCTTCCAAAAAGCCTGCCCCAACGCGGAGGTGACCCTGCTGGACGGCGGACAGCCGGTCTACTACTACATGATCTCCGCCGAATAACAAAAAACAAGGAGAACCAACCTTTTCGGAGGTTGGTTCTCGTTAAAGAGAAGGAAATGAGGGATATTCCATGAAGCTGGGAATCGTAGCATTTTCCCGATTTCATGTAGCCCCCTAAATCTCCATATACCAGCTTAAAGCTCAATGCCAAAATGTTGCGGAAAGGAACGCCCTATTGCAGAATGGGCAGCATGGCGGTATAATAGAGTTTGCCAAGCCTCGAATCAGAGAGAAAGAGGGAGACAATATGAAAAAGCACAGACTGCACGACATCGTTTTAGGCATGGTCATTATGGCTCTGGTGATGGGGTTGGCTGCCCCCGCCTTTGCCGCCAACGATGAAGCCGACCAAGCCGCACAAGCACTTTATGAGTTGGGGCTTTTCAATGGTACGGGACTTAATACTGACGGTACGCCCAACTTTGATTTGAAGCGTTCTCCTACACGTCAAGAAGCAATCACTATGTTGGTTCGACTTCTTGGAAAAGAGAAAGAGGCCCAAGCTGGGACATGGAAAACGCCCTTTACCGATGTAGACGGTTGGGCAAAATCCTATGTTGGATATGCCTATACCAACCACCTGACTGGCGGCACCAGTTCTACCACCTTTAGCGGAAATGATACCATCACCGCCAGTCAATATATCACCTTTATCCTTCGGGCCTTGGGATATGCAGATGGTGCAGACTTCCAGTGGGATAAAGCGTGGGAGCTGTCGGATAAGATTGGATTGACTTCGGGGGAATATAACAGCTCTACCGTGAGCTTCTTGCGGGGGGATGTTGCAAACATTTCTTGTACCGCTTTGACGGTTTGTTTGAAAGACAGTGATGAAAAACTTTCGGATAAGCTGATTGATGAAGAAGTTTTTACGAGAGAAGCATATACAAAATTGGAAGGTACTCTGATTGGCAAGAAAACCGAGGAAAAGGACTGGGTAGGAGTAAAGCAGAATCTGGGGGTTCGCTATCTCAGTGAGCTTCAGGACCTTCCTGCTATTGCTGCTGCCATTACTGAGACTAATGCTACGGTAGCCCCAGGTGAACATGACCTTGCTATCCGCCCTGCCCATGCTCATACAACTCAACATATTTATCTTCAGCGTCATGTTCATGATTACCCCAATGGATTTGATGCTGAGCCCAGATATGAGTATTGTATTCGTGGATTGATTGCCTATATTGGAAATGCTAATGATTCTTGTGAACTTTGCAAATCTGAAAATCGAGACTATCTCAAGGTTGTTAAGGCTATCTTGGAAGAGTTGATTTCTGACCCTGAGGATGCAAAAATTATCTATGACATGGTAGAAGATGTTGACAAGAATGGAACCTCAATTACAGAAATTCGTACACTTAATACTGTAGTTGTAGATTGGCGAGACACTCCTGAGGGATGGGTTTCTGACCTAAAAATTTGGAATAAGTAAACTACTCACAATTCAAAGAGCCGCATGTGGATTTACTTCCACTGCGGCTCTTGTTTTGTTCTCCCTGCCCATGGGCGGCGCAATGCTTTCGGCCTCCGAAAGTAGTATTGCGTTACTGTTTTGGCATATAGCGCAGCGAGGGGTAACGCTTTACGACAAAAACAGCGACATTTCATATGGAATAAGGACGGACGCAACGAATTGGAACGGCGCGCCGTTTTCCTATTGTGCAATTCGGACGTTTGTGATACAATACCCTAAAATGTTGCGGGAATGCTGCGGCAGTCATCCTTAAAGTCTGAAACCCTTTGAAAACAAAGGAGAAGTGATTTAATATGAAATTAGGAATCGTCGGACTTCCAAATGTGGGAAAATCCACCCTGTTCAACGCCATTACCAACGCCGGCGCGGAGAGCGCCAACTACCCCTTCTGCACCATCGACCCCAACGT
>CAJUAS010000037.1 GCA_910584395.1 uncultured Oscillospiraceae bacterium
TACTGCAACCGCTACTGCGGCCGGGGGCAGCTGTTCGGCCTGCTGGGCGGACGCTTCGGGCTGTCCAGGAAAAAAGATGTCCCCAAATGGATGAAAAGCAAGGCCTTCCGCTATGGCTTCCTGATTTGGTTTTTCATCATGTTTGTCCAGATGCTCTGGAATACATATCTGGTTTTCGCCGGGGCCCGTGATCTCCGGCAGGTGGTCACGCTGCTGTGGACCTTCAAGCTGCCCTGGAATTGGGCCTATCACGGGACACTGTTCCATCCCGGCGTGGCTCAATTTGCCTTTGGTTTCTACAGCGTGATGTTGACATCCACGGTGCTGGGCCTTATTACTATGGTGCTGTTCAAGCCTCGCAGCTGGTGCGTATATTGTCCCATGGGAACCATGACCCAGCTGATCTGCAAAGCAAAAAGTGGAAACGAGTGATCGTATTATAAAAGGCAAAGAAAAAACTGCAAGTCATCCTTCCGATGGCTTGCGGTTTTTTGTAGCAAGCAGATCTCTCTGCTTTTCATTGATTAGCGTATCAAATATTGAATCGTCCCCTCATTTACGGTTTTCCTTGACCACATAAAAAGCCACAGACGAGCGTGGAGCACATGGAGAACGCACCGTCAAAGAGTTCCAAAGAACAAGTGGTATGGAGCGGAAATAGCTATAAACATTCCAAAATCGTTATAAGAAAGTTTCGGGAATTTTTTGTTTACAGTGCGGTAACTGTTGCTAGGGGAGAAGGAGGATCAATCATCAGCCTATCCAGTTGACCCAAACGCTGACCCAGACGCGGAAAAACTGGGGCGGGGGAGACGGAGCATATGGAGCGGAGCGTATCCATGACCGGGCCAAAGACGGCTAAACGGACACGAAACAGCCAAACGTGACCTCCATGGCCAGCTGGGGGTCAAGAGGCCGTGGGTTCAAGTCCCGCCACTCGGACCAACAAAAAGTCTTGGAATTGCAAAATTCCAAGACTTTTTTGTATCGATTTGCGTGCGCAAAGGGCCTCGGCGAAAGCCGAGGCCCTTTGCTTGTTCGATGGAACGCGCTTGTTGTTATTTAATCAGGTCGATGAACCGGTCGAGCATGACTGCCACTTCCGCGCGGGTGACGTTGGCCGTCGGGTCAAGGTTGTTCTGGCCCTTGCCCTTGAGAATGCCCTTGGCTACGCACCAAGCTACGCCGTCCACAGCCCAGCCGCCGGTGGTGTCGCCGTCGGCGAACTGGTCAAGGGTCTTTGCGTCCGCCTTGGTGTCCATGCCGACGAGCTTGGCGTAACGGGCCAGCATCACCGCAAGCTGCTCCCGGGTGATGACGTCGTCGGGGGCAAAGACGTCCTCGCTGACCCCCTTCACTACATTGGCCTTGGCCGCCCAAGCCACACCCTCGGTGTAGTATTTCCCTTGGGCAACGTCCTTGAAGGTGGTCTCATAATCAGTCTTACCCTGAGACAGGCGGTGCAAAACGGTTGCCAGAGAACCGCGGGTCATGGGTGCGACAGGGCTGTACTTGTTACCGCCCGTGCCGTTCACCAGCTCCAGCCCAGCCATCTTGTGGATGGCTTCTTCTGCCCAAGGCGTGGCGTCCACGTCCTCAAACTTGGTTTCCGGTTCGGGAATGGCGGCGGGGATCTCTGCTTTCACCAGCTCCTCGCCGTTTTCGTCAGTGACGGTGATGGTCACGTCGCCGCCCTTGGTGGTGACGGTCTCGGACTTGGTGCCGTCGGGCTGC
Source organism: uncultured Oscillospiraceae bacterium (assembly GCA_910584395.1). Taxonomy (GTDB): domain Bacteria; phylum Bacillota; class Clostridia; order Oscillospirales; family Oscillospiraceae; genus MGBC124762. The sequence goes on from CAJUAS010000037.1 coordinate 1,735, forward strand.
TGAACCGTCTCGGTCACCGTGCCGTCCGGCTTGGTGACGGTGGTCACCGTCGTGCCGTCATCTTTGGTCTCGGTGGTGGTGGAGGTGGAGGGACGGGAGCTGTCGCCGGAGGAGCGGACACGCCATGTGGCGGTGTAGCTGCGGCTGCCGGAAGAGCCGGCGGGGACAGTGACCGTGAGGGTCGCCTCAGACAGACCTGTGCCGAGCCAGCCGGCGAAGATATAGCCCGAACGGGTGGGGTTGCGCAGCGTGAAGGAATCGTCGGCGGTGTAGGAGGTGGGATTGGGTTCGCCGGAGAGCTGACCTCCCGCCAAATCATAGGTGATCGTAAACGTGAGGGCGGGGATGCCGGAAGCGGAGATGCTCACATTTCCGGTGACCTTCTCGCCGGGAATGACGACCTCGCCCGTCTCGGCATTGTAGGTGAAGTCCTCCGGGGCAAGGGCGGAGCCGCCTACGGTGATCGAGACGGCGGCAGGCAGCCGGTAGCCGTCCATAGGTGTGATGGTAAGCTCCAGTGCGTCGCCGTGGTGGATGGTGGAGGGCTGGCCGTCGGCAGTGAGGTGGGACAGATGCGTGTAATCAACGGTATAGACCTTTTTCACCGCTCCGCCGGTAATGACCAGATCCTCGGTAATGCCTTCTGTAAAGCGGATCAAGCCGTTGCGGTAGGTATAGGTGAAAATCTCTTCGCCGTCGTTTTTCTTTGTGATCTTGATGGAGTCGGGCAGCTCGTAGCCGCTGTCGGCGTGCAAAGTGATGGTGGGGGTGTCTCCGTGGATCACGGTGTGGCTTTGCTGGCCCATGCTGCAGGAGATATGGGTCAACTTGTGTTCCAAGGTGTAAGTCTTTCGCTCAAATTTAGCCGTAATGGTCACGGCGGCGGCGGGCATGGTAAAGGTGTAGACGCCCTCTGTTGCAGTTTCGGCAGCAATATGTTCGGTGCCGTCCGTTTCAACCGCCTTCAAAGAACCGCTGACCAGAAGATAGCCCGGATGGGGAGTGACCCAAAGGGTGACGGTATCTTCGGCCGGGATCTGCGTCCGCCCTGCTTGGACTTCGCCGCCGGCGAAGTTGTGGGGATTGTTTAAGGCATATTCCACAGCGCCCTCCACGGAGATGGTAACCGTGTTGGAGAAGGGGCCGGGGGTGTGGGTGTCGTCTCCGGCACGGCGGAGGATATAGCTGCCCACACCCAGACCGGTGATTTCAGCGGTGCCGTGGGTTTGGCCTTCCGCAGGCGTTTCCACTGCAGAGTCATCACAGAAATCCACCCAAGCGGCATCCTCGCCGGGAAGCTCGGTGCGATCCCACAGGAAGTACTGATACTTGCGCCCCTTAAAGAGGCCGGTGATGGCGCCGTCTGTTCTTCCTGCGGCGGAGACGTTGCGGTGGGTGGGAGTAGCCAGCATGGCAGGGCCGTCTGCCTTTGCGCCGGTGACGGCCTCGGAGGTGGAGGAACCCTCATAGGGGTCGGTGGCAGTGACCTTTACGGTGATCTGGCAGCCGATATCCGCCTGAGTCACGGCGTACCGGGCGGTCTCTGCGCCGTCGATGGCGGAGCCGTCACGATACCACTGATAGAGAGGATGATCCTTCGCCCCGGCGGGAGAAAGCTGGTTGAGGGAGGCGGTGAGGGTAGAGCCGAACTTGGCGATGTTATCCGTATCGCCGGTAATGTGCACATTTCCGCTCAGCTTGGCCTTCACGGATACGGCGCAGGCAGCGGTAAGCGCACCATCCTCGGCAGTGACGGTGATGGTGGCATTGCCCACGCCCGTAGCGGTGACAACGCCGTTATTGACGGTGGCCACTGCGGAGTTATCCGTGGACCAGCTCACGGTTTTGTTGGTGGCGTTGGCGGGAGAGATGTCGGCAACAAGGGTAAGGGTGGGGCTTCCGTCGTTGATATAAAGGGTGGCGGAGGTCGTGCGCAAGGTAATGTCTTCTACGGGAATGGGGGTGTTGGTCACACGAATCTCGGCGGCGGAGGCGAAATTACCCTCGCTGGTGACAGCTACCAGCTTGACATAGCGGGCGGAGGTGGCTTCAAAGGATGCCTTTTTCCAGTCGGTGGTAGTGTTCCAAGTGCCGGAGGCGACCTCCCGCCATGTGGAGGAGGAGCCTTCCCAGTCGGTGTCGCTGGAACTCACCAAAACCTTGTATTCTTTGATTTTGCCGTTGGAACCCTCTTGGCGGGGAAGGTAACGCAGACCGTCTACCATCTGGGCATGACCCAGATCGAAAGCGATCCACATATTGGCGCGGACGCCGTTGTCATACGGGGTGTGCCACAGGGTGTTGGACTTGCCGTCCAGAACCTTGTCAGCTTCCTCGCCGGATTGCTGGCTGCCCGCCTTGGCGGCAGCGATAGGGAGGTCATAAGTATCTATAGCTTCGGGCGGGGTGACGAGGGAGAAATCCGCCAGCACCTGCTGCCCGAGGGTCTGGAGATCAAGGCCGTTGGGCTGGTTGGAGTAGGAAGTGGTTTCGCGGGCATATTTCCACTCCCAAGGAAACCAGCTTCCTACGTCGATATTGCCGTTGTTCCCGGCGGCCAGATTGGCTTTCGCCTGATTGATCCACTTTTCCCAACGGGCTTTGTAGAAGTCTTTTGTGAGGCCGGCCCACTGGCGGTTGGAGTAGTCCTTCAGACCGCCGGTCTCGCACTGCTGGACAGCGCCCCATGTCGTGACCAAGGCCTTGGCGTTGCGAAGGTAGAGACGCTTGGAAAAGTCGTCGGCATTTCGGGCCATCTCCGAGGCGTTGCCTGTCCATGTGCCGAAGAGGAATTCCTTGCGGGTACCCATGACCTGATCGGACAGGTCGATGAGAGCGAGGAATTGATCCGACAGGGCGGAAAACTCTGCGGCGTCCTTACTGTCGTAGGCGGCGACCATTTTGGTGTGAATGTACTGGGCGGTGTTGGACAAAACCTGCTTGAGGACATCAGCGAGGTCGTAGAGGTAAGCGTCGCTGGCGGAGAGGGTATCATAGTCCTCCAGCAACAACTGCGCGGCTTCCTGAAGCTTGACCTTGTCGTAGTAAATGTGGCTGTAGCCCCACGTGGAGGCTGCGGCGATGCTTTTGGCAGGGCGGGCGTTGACCACCGATTCGGGAGCGCCCTGCTTGACGTTATTTTTAGTGGAGCTATACACCGTCTCGGCAAGAATGGCCATGGCGCGCTGGGCGTTTTCGCTCTCTGCGCCATAGCGGCGGGTGACGTAGCTGTTGAGCCAGCTCTCCAGATCGATCTCGGCCAAGGGCTGGGCGGCGTCATCCGCCCAGATGGTCTCAAAGAGGAAGTCATAGAGGACGGGGTTTTCTTGGCTGCCTTCGGGGGAGATGCCTATACCTGCCATATGCCGGGCGCGGTTGGCGGAAGAAGGGATATTCGTTTGGAGGTTGCCCAGATAGCCGTGGAGGCCCATGCGGCCGCCAAAATTGTTGAGCTGACACCATACCCAAGGCGTGTCGGAGAATTCCTTCAGACCGTCGCCATCGGTATCTTCGCCGTAGGTGAGCCAGTTTTGCTGACGCTCGGCATAAAGATCCAACACCAAAGCGTGGTCGCGGCGATCCACGCGGGTGGGGTTGCTTCCGGCGCGCAGACCGGCCAACAGGCCGGCGGAGGGGTTGCCCTGCCAAGACTGGATGACCCAGATGGCGTCGGAGTCAAAGTCGATCAGGCTGTCCAACAGCTCGCTGGCGATCAAGGTGGTGCTCATGCCGCCGACGTTGCCGCCCTCATGGAAGGGGTCGGTGGCGTAGTATTTGGCATCGCCAAAGACCTTGCGCTGGGCCTCATAAAATTTGCGGGCGTATTCATCGTAGGTCGCGGTATCGGTTTTCAGCATGGTGGGGCGCTGGAAAGAGCACCAAACACCCTGAGGGATAATGGCGGCGTTGGGGTCGTGGGTGACGATCTCCACGGGAACCATGCCGCTGAACGCCTGAAGGACAGGCTCCATACCAAGGGTGCGCATGATGCGCTGATTCTTGCGGCCCAGCTCCACGCGCTCGGTTAGGAAGGAATCATGGATGGGGCCGCCGAAGCCGGTGAGGTTGGCCATGTAGGCCCAAGCATAGTAGCCCGGGCCGGCCAAAAAGTCTTTGGCCTCTTGGTGGGAGAAGCCCACGCTCATAAGAAACTCCCGCCAGACCTCCTCCTGACCGGTGATGTCCAACACCAAGTTGACGCCGTTCAAGGCCAGCCAGTCCAGCTCGTTGCGCCATTCGTCTTCGCCCCAGAAGGCCATGGAGTAGGAGTGGGTGCAGTAATTGTACGCGTAGCGGACGGGGAAGCGGGTCTCCTTATGAACCGTGCCGTTGACGGGAACAATGGCGGCGGGCATTTTTACCTGATTGCCCACCTGAGAGATGTGGACATTGCAGAAATACTTCAGATAGTGATTGATGCCCGTGGCCAGAGATACGCCGTTGTTGCCGGTGACCTTGATCTTTCCGCCCTCGTCGGTGAGGGTGAAGTAGTCATAGCCGTTGGCGGCCTTGGGCTGGATGTCCAATGTAAACCAGTTTACATAATTCTGGCCGATCTGACGGGAAATGATGCCTTGTACTTCGGCGATGGTGTCGTCATTGGTGATGGGGGCGGCATAGGCGGAAGCGGTAAAGTCTCCGACATTCACTTCAGGAGTCTGCTGAAGGGGAGAGCCGGAGGGAGTGCCGATCACGCGCACTTCGTTGAGGGTCGGAGAGGCGCCGCCGGAGTAATACTCAATGTACACACGGACGATGCGGGCTTCGGCGGAGACGGCGTGCTTGTCGCCGCCGGCAGGGCAGACGGCGTCAGTGAGCTTTTCGCCGACCTTTTGGAAGTCGCGGCCGTCAAGGCTGGTGTAAAGTGTGTATTCCGTATAGCCTTTAGCGGGGGTGACCACCTGAATTTCAGAAATATTGTAGTTTGCCTCCAAGTCGATGTCCACATAGGCGGGATACATATCCGCGCGCCAGCCGGTCGCAAGGTCGCCGTCGTTGACCAGATAAGTGGTGGCGGCGCTGAAGTTGCCGTGGGCAGGTTTGTCAAAGGCGACGCTGCCGCTGTCGGTAACGGGCGCGGTATAAGTGCCGAAAATCTGAAGATCGCTGAGCTGAGAGAGATCGGACAGTTCTACGCGTATTTTGCTCATACCGGCGGGGAAGGAGAGGACATTGTCGCCGTTGGTCAGTTGGGCAAAATAGGTGCTCCATTCCGCGTCCCGCTTCATCTTGCCTTTCAAGACGGCGGTGACATCACCGGGCAGGGAGACGCGGAAGCCGACAATCTGTTGGTTGCCGCCAAAGTCCCATTCCCGGTAACCTTCGCCGTCGCGCGTGGTGGCGTGGGTGGTGATGTTATCGTAGTTTCCGAGGTCGATGGCTTCATCTACCGCGTAAATACGAACCTCGGCAATAGCGGGCCAAGCCTGACCGTTGGTTTTGAGAAGTGAGACACGGGTGTGAGTCATGCGCTGAGGCTCATCCAAGCTGAGAACGTAAGTTTCGTTGACGTCATGGCCAGTCTTCTTTGCCAGTTCTTCATAGTCTGTGGTAACATTGTTGACGGCGCGGCTGACAGATAGGTCGAAGGTGCGGCCGTTGAAACGCTCAAAGTCCACCTCCACCCGCTTGACCAGCATATTGCCGGGAAGGGCAAAGTCCACGTTGGCGGGCCAAGATCCGCTGTCTGCGCCCCACCAAGTGCTGATGCTGCCATCCGTCATTTTTCCGGCATCCGCTTCCTTGCTTGGGACGGTAATGTTGGAGAGCTTCGCGACTTCAATGAGGCCGTCGTATGGATTGTCCATCTCGTTGCCGTAAACGCTGAGCTCGGCAATTGCACCCCAAGAACCTCCGCCGCCTTGGTGGAGGACAAATTTGACATAGCGGATCTCTTCAAGGGCAGGAAAGGCCGTCAAAAGGATATTTTGATTGGCGATCCTGCGGATCTCGACGCCTGCGGCCCGAAGAGCCCAAGTGATGTCGCCGTCCTTTTGGGTGTAGACGTCGCAGGTGTACCAGTGGGAGGCATTATCCGCCTTGGCAGCCAGACGGAAGCCGCCCACAGAGTAGTTCTGCCCCAGATCCAACTGAACCCAAGCGTCGTCACCGGTGGCGGAAAGGGGCTGGCCGTAAAAGCCGCTTTCTGTCTCGTCACTGCCGTCCACCCAAGTGCTCATATTACAGGTGCCGGTGCCGTTTTTGGTGATGGTGGCGTTGGGCGCCAGATTGGTAAGGGTGGAGAGGTCAACGGGCTTGGGCTCGACCCAGATCTCTGCTTCGGCAAGGGCGGGCCAGAAGCTGCCGGCCGCACCGCCGTTGGTGGGGTTGGTAAGGCTGACCTTGAGGGAGGAGACCGCTTTCGCTTCCGCAAAGGTATAAACATACTTGTCGTTGAAGCTGGCCACGACCTGCTGGTCCACTTGCGTGCCGTCGGCGGTTAGGGTGATGGTGACGCCCCATGCGGCTTTGTTCTGTTCAAACGACAGGATCACGGTTTTGACCTTTTCCCCCTTTTGAGGAAGACCGAAGGTCACCTCGCCGGGAAAGGCACTGTTCTGCCCCCAGAGGGTGGTGTAGTTTCTGTCGTATAAGTTGGTTTTTGGCTTGTCATTGGTGTCGGACTTCGTCGTAATAGCGCACTGGCTGGTGATGTTCATCAACCCGGCGGTGTCCACCTCCGCCAGTTCAGCCTTGGAGGCGTCTTCCCCTTGCGGGAGCTCCGCGAATTGGGACAGCTCGGCGTCCTCCCAAACGGGGACTTCGGGATACTCCTCGTCCCGGATGGAAACGCCTGCTGCCAGAGCTGCTGACGGAAGCAGCCCCATCAGCATCACCAGCGTCAATAACCCTGCCAGCAACCTCTTTGTTTTCATCGCCTGATACCGCCTTTCCAAGAGTATTGTTAAAATTGCACAAAAACGAACCGGATTATTCTGATTATACATGGTCAGAATAACAGTTTTTTGACCATTTGTCAAGAATAAAAGGGGGCGAAGAAAAGCCCTTGCGCCAGGGGGGAAATGTTGATATAATAATAAGGAATGTCAAAGTGGGAAAGGACGGGCCTTGGATGAAAAAGACAGACGTGATGGGCGTGGCCTTTGACGATATGACCATGGCCGAGGCGGTGGAACGGGCGATGGCTCTGGCCAAAACGGGGAAAGGGGACTATGTGGTGACCCCCAACCCGGAGCTGGTGCTCATGGCCCAGAAAGATCCCGCCTATGCCGAGACGCTGGCGGGTGCGGCGCTGACCCTGCCCGACGGCATCGGTGTGATCTACGCGGCCAAGCTCCTCAAGCGGCCTCTGACGGGGCGCGTGCCCGGCATCGACTTTGCGTGGGCGTTGATGGAACGGCTGGCGGCGGAGGGGGAGAAGCTCTACCTGCTGGGGGCGAAGCCCGGCGTGGCGGAGCAGGCCGCCGCGAATTTGAAGGAGAAGTACCCGCGGCTGGAGATCTGCGGCGTTCACGACGGGTATTTCCAAGAGGACGGCCCGGTGGCGGCGGAGATCAAGGCGGCGCAGGCCGACGTGGTGTTCGTGTGTCTGGGCGCACCCAAGCAGGAGGAGTGGATGCGCCGCAACGGCCCAGAAACCGGCGCAGGGCTTTTGGTGGGTCTGGGCGGCTCGCTGGACGTGTTCGCCGGAACGGTTCGGCGCGCGCCGGAATGGATGCAGAAGGTGGGGCTGGAGTGGCTTTACCGCCTCATCAAGCAGCCCAGCCGCATCGGGCGCATGGTCAAGCTGCCCGGCTTTTTGGTCAAGGCGGCGTTTTGGAAGAATAAAGGGGGAGACGGGTCGTGAACGGGGCAGGAAAACTCATCGTGCTGGAGGGCACGGACGGGTCGGGAAAGTCCACCCAGTTTGCCCGGCTGTGCGCCCGGATGGACGCCGAGGGACTGCCGTACCACCGGTTGGTCTTTCCCCGGTATGCAGAGCCGTCGTCCATGCTGCTGCGGATGTATTTGCAAGGGGAGTTCGGCTCTCATCCCGGCGACGTGAACGCCTATGCCGCGTCCACATTTTATGCGGTAGACCGCTATGCCGCGTGGAAGCAGGACTGGGGCGAATTCTACCGCTCCGGCGGGGTGATCTTGGCCGACCGCTACACCACCTCCAACGCCGTCCATCAGGGCGGCAAGCTGTCGGGGGAGGAACAGAAGAAATTTTTCGCGTGGCTGGCGGATTTTGAGTACGGAAAGCTGGAGCTGCCCGAACCCGATCTGGTGCTGTGGCTGGATATGCCTACGGAGCAGGCGGTGGAAAACCTGCGCCGCCGGGAGAACGAGACCCACACCAAGGGGGATATCCACGAGGTGGACGAGGCTTACCTGCGTCAGTGCCGCGCCTGCGCCAAGGCGGCGGCGGACTATTACGGCTGGCGGCGCATCCCGTGCTTGGAGGGCGGCGGGATGCGGAGCATTGAGGAGATCCACACAGAGATCTGGAGTGCGGCGCAGGCCGTGCTGAAGCCATAAACGGAGGAGGAGACAAGAATGGTTTATGTACTGCTGGGCGAGGGCTTTGAGGAATCGGAAGTCATCGTACCCGTCGATCTGCTGCGCCGGGCGGGGGCGGAGGTGTCTCTGGTAGCGCTGGCGGGCAAGACGGTGACGTCCTCCCACGGCGTGAAGGTGGAGGCCGACTGCCGCCTCAAGGACGTGGACGAGGGCAAGCTGGAGATGGTGGTCATCCCCGGCGGACTGGGCGGCGTGGACGCCATTATGGGCGACCAGAGCGCTCTGGGGCTTGTCCAGCGCGCGGCTGACCGGGGGGCGTACGTCTGCGCCATCTGCGCCGGGCCGACGGTGCTGGCCCATCTGGGCATCGCCGACCGCCGCCGGGCGGTGTGCTATCCCGGTATGGAGGAGGAAATGGGCTCCGCCGTGGTGCAAAAGGGCCAGCGGGTGGTGGTGGACGGGCACATGATCACCGCCGAAGCCGCAGGCAGCTCCTTTGAATTTGGCCTCAAGCTGGTGGAGGCTCTCAAGGGGAAGGACGCCGCCCATCAGGTCAAACAGGCGGTGCATTACCGCTGAGCCTGTCCCAAACAAACGAGGGCCGCGGACGGGACGTTGCCGTCCCGCCCGCGTGGTGGCGCTAAGTACCCTCAGCAGCAGCTGTCGTTGCAGCCGCAGCCGTCATTGCAGCCGCAGCCACAGCCGTTGTTGTTGCCGCAGCCGTTGTTCCCGCCGCAGCAGCAGCACAGCAGGATGATGATGAGGATGATCCACAAGCATCCGCATCCGCCGCCAAAACCATTGTTTCCACAACACATATCGTTTCACCCCTTTCCTGTGTGCCATTCTATGCAGGGGCGTGAGAGGGGGTGCGGCGATCCGGGAAAGGAGTTTTCACCATGGAGGAATCGCGCAGAAGCGCACAGGATATGGACGGCGCGCCCCGCCGCAGAAGCAGCGGAGAAGCCCCCCGCCGCAGAAGCGGCAGCGAGCCGCCCCGCCGGGCCGCCGCGCCGGAAGAAGGGCAGCGGCGCAGAAGCGCGCCGCCGCGCAGACGCCGCCGCAGAGGAGGCGTTGCCGCCGCAGGAGCGGCCCTCTATGTGGTCATCGTCATCGGCATTTCCATCGTGCTGGCGGCGGTGGGCTGGATCTGCGCGGGGGACGTGCTGGCCCTCAACAAAGCTCCCCTGAGCGCAGAGGTCGTCCTGCCCCCGGACTATTTTACCCAGCGGGAGGTCACGGTCAAAGGGGAAGACGGCGCACCGGACACCACCAAAACGGTCTACGAGGCGGACATCGGCAAGGTGGCGGCGCTTTTGAAAGAGGAGGGCTTCATCGAGTATAAGCCGGTGTTCAAGCTCTTTTGCTCCATGACCAAGGCCAAGACCAAAATGGCGCCCGGCACGTATCAGCTCAACACCGACATGGATTACCGGGCGCTCATCTCTGCCCTTGGCTCCAAGTCTGGGAGCAAGGCGGAGATCTCGGTGACCATCCCCGAAGGGTACAGTGTGGAGCAGATCTTTGCCCTGCTGGAGGAAAAGGGCGTGGCCACGGTGGCCGACCTCAACGACATGGCCGCCAACCATGATTACAAGTTCGAGTTCTTGGAGGGGATCCCTCTGGGCGACCCCAAGCGGCTGGAGGGCTATCTCTTCCCCGACACCTACCGCTTCTATATCAATGAGAATCCCCTCTACGCCATCAATAAGATGCTGGTGAATTTTTCCCAGATGGTGTCCAAGGAACAGCGGGAGAAGCTGAAAGAGGAGGGGAAGAGCCTCCGGGACATTATCACCATCGCCTCCATGATCGAAAAGGAGACCGACGGCACCGATCAGGCTTTGATCGCCTCGGTGATCTACAACCGTTTGAACCATCCCAATTCCGGGACAAACGGCTATCTCCAGATCGACGCGACGCTGGTGTATATCAACGGCGGCAACCAGCCCACCGAGGCGGACAAGGCCATCGACTCGCCCTACAACACCTATCTCTATGCGGGACTTCCCGCCGGGCCTATCGCCAACCCCGGTTCGGCGGCCATCTGGGCGGCCATGAACCCCAAGGAGAGCGACTACTATTATTACGCTCTGGGGACCGACGGCCTGCACCACTATTCCCGCACCTATAACGAGCATCAGGCGTTTTTGAACAGTCTGCCCAAGGAGTAAACCGTCGGGCGCACCAGAGAAAAGAGGTGAATGGGCGTGGATATCGAGCTGCTGTCCCCGGCGGGGGACATGGAGCGGTTGGAGGCGGCGGTGCGCTACGGCGCGGACGCGGTCTATCTGGCGGGCGGCCGGTACGGGATGCGGGCCTTTGCGGGGAATTTTGACGTGGAGGCGCTGCCCAAGGCCATCTCCCACGCCCACAGCCACGGCGTGGCCGTCCATGTGGCGGTGAACGCCAACCCGAGAAACGGGGAGCTGGACGGCCTGCCGGAATATTTCGAGCAGTTGCAGGACTGGGGCGCGGACGCCCTCATTATCGGCGACCCCGGGGTGTTTGCGCTGGCGGGGAAGTACGCCCCCAAGGTCAAGCGGCATATGTCCACTCAGGCGGGGATCACCAACTATGCCTCCGCCCGGTTCTGGTACGATCAGGGGGCAAGCCGGGTCATTTTGGCCCGGGAGCTGTCCTTGGAAGAGGTGGCGGAGCTGATCGCCAAAAGCCCCAAGGAGCTGGAGGTGGAAGCCTTCGTCCACGGGGCGATGTGCGTGAGCTGGTCGGGCCGGTGTGTGCTGTCCAACTATATGACCGGGCGGGACGCCACCCGCGGGGCGTGCGCCCAGCCCTGCCGTTACAAGTATGCGCTGATGGAGGAAAAGCGGCCGGGGGAGTATTTCCCGGTGTACGAGGAGGACAACGAGACCTTCATCCTTAACTCCCGGGATATGTGCATGATCGATCACATTCCGGCGCTTTTGCAGGCGGGATTGGCCAGCCTGAAGATCGAGGGGCGGGCCAAAAGCGCCTACTATACCGCCATGGTCACCGGGGCTTACCGCCACGCCATTGACGCCGCTCGCAAGGGCGAGCCGCTGGACGAGACGTGGCGCAGCGAGGTGGAGAAGGTGAGCCACCGCCACTACTCCACCGGGTTTTGGTTCGGCCAGCCGGGCCAGTACACCCGGGAGGCCCGGTACATTCGGGACTGGCAGGTGGCGGCCCAAGTGGTACGCTGCCGGGAGGACGGCTTGTCTCTGTGTACCCTCAACAACAAGTTTTCCAAGGGGGACACGCTGGAGCTGGTCGGCCCGGATCTGGCGGCACGGCAGTTTGTCGCTTCGGAACTGGCCGACGAGGCGGGCACACCTCTCAGCGAGGTCAAGACCCCCCAGCAGCTCTTCCGGCTGCGTCTGCCCTGTCAAGCAACCGAGGGAAGCTACCTGCGGCGGCAGGCGCGAGAATGAGCCGTCAGGCATAGACTGTTGGCAGGGCCATATGTGGCTTTTGGAGGTGCGGCATGACACGATTAGGAGAGACCCTGCGGGCTTATCAGGCCCGCGACCCGGCGGCGCGAAGCCGCTTGGAGATATTTTTGCTCTATCCCGGCGTTCACGCCCTCATTTTTCACCGGGTGAGCCATTGGCTGTGGCGGCATCACCTGCGGTTTTTAGCCCGGCTCAACTCCCAGCTCGCCCGGCACTGCACGGGCATCGAGATCCACCCCGGCGCGACCATCGGGCGGCGGCTGGTGATCGACCACGGCATGGGGGTGGTCATCGGTGAGACCGCCGAGATCGGCGACGACTGCCTGATCTATCATCAGGTGACGCTGGGCGGCACGGGGAAGGAGACGGGCAAACGCCATCCCACCATCGGCAACAACGTGATGATCGCCTGCGGCGCGAAGGTGCTGGGGCCGTTCGCCGTGGGGGACAACGCCCGTATCGCGGCCAACGCTGTGGTGCTTTCCGAAGTGCCTGAGGACGCTACCGCCGTGGGCATCCCCGCCCAGATCGTAAAGATCGCGGGCCGTTCCACCCACTATGCCGACGAGGTGGATCAGACCAGCGTGAAGAACCCCACGCTGGAAAAGCTGGCCGCGCTGGCCCAGCGGGTGGAGGAGCTGGAGAAGCGGCTGGAGGCGAAGGAGGAAACGGAGCGTGTTTGAACAACTGCACCACGTGGCCATTATCGTCTCGGACTATGAGCGGGCCAAGGAATTTTACGTGGAAAAGCTGGGATTTCCCGTTCTGCGGGAAAATTTCCGCGCCCAGCGGGGAGACTGGAAGCTGGACCTGAAATTTGGAGACGGGGAGCTGGAACTCTTTGCCGTTCCCGGCGCGCCGGAGCGGCCCAGCTATCCGGAAGCCCAAGGCCTGCGCCATCTGGCCTTTCGGGTAGAGGATGTGGAGGCGGCCGCGGCGGAGCTGGAGCGGCGGGGGATCGCGTGCGAGCCCGTTCGCACCGATCCCTTTACCGGGGGGCGGATGACCTTTTTCCACGACCCCGACGGACTGCCCTTGGAGCTTCACGAATGAGAAAAGAGGAGAAGCGAGCGATGGAACTTTACAATTCTCTGAGCCATAAAAAGGAAGAATTTGTCCCCAATGAGCCGGGGAAGGTAAGCCTGTACACCTGCGGGCCGACGGTGTACCACTTTGCCCACATCGGCAACCTGCGCTCCTACCTGATGGAGGACGTGCTGGAAAAGTACCTGCGCTACGTTGGGTATGACGTGACGCGGGTGATGAACATCACCGACGTGGGCCATCTGGCCTCCGACGCCGACACCGGCGAGGACAAAATGCTCAAGGGCGCGAAGCGGGAACACAAGACGGTCATGGAGATCGCCCAGTTTTATACCGACGCGTTCTTTGCCGACTGCGCCAAGCTGAACATCAAGACCCCCGACGTGGTGCAGCCCGCCACGGGGATGATCGACGAGTACATTCAGGTCATCACCAAGCTGCTGGAAACCGGCTATGCCTATCAGGCGGGGGGAAACGTGTACTTCGACACCTCCAAGCTCCAGAAATACTATGTGTTCAACGACCACGACGAGGAAAACCTTGCCGTGGGCGTGCGGGACAGCGTGGAGGAGGACGCCAACAAGCGCAATAAGGCGGACTTCGTGCTGTGGTTTACCAAGTCCAAATTTGAGGATCAGGCCCTTAAATGGGACTCTCCGTGGGGAGTGGGTTACCCCGGCTGGCACATCGAATGTTCCTGCATCTCCATGAAGTATCTGGGAGAGCGGCTGGACATCCACTGCGGCGGCATCGACAACGCCTTTCCCCATCACACCAACGAGATCGCCCAGTCGGAGGCGTATCTGGGCCATCCTTGGTGCAGCTATTGGTTTCACGTCCACCACCTGAACACCACCGGAGGGAAGATGTCCAAGTCCAAGGGGGAGTTCCTCACGGTCTCCCTGCTGGAGGAGAAGGG
>CAJUAS010000038.1 GCA_910584395.1 uncultured Oscillospiraceae bacterium
CGCCGCCCTGAAGGGCCGCGCCCATGGCCACGCACTCGTCGGGGTTGATGCCCTTAAAGCCCTCCTTGCCGGTGAGCTTCTTCACCATCTCCTGAACGGCGGGAATACGGCTGGAACCGCCCACCATGAGTACCTTGGAGATGTCGCTGCCCGAGAGGCCCGCGTCGGACATGGCCTGACGCACCGGGCCGGCGGTCTTTTCCACCAGATGGGCGGTGAGCTGGTCGAACTTGGCCCGGGTGAGGGTCAGATCCAGATGCTTCGGCCCGGTGGCGTCGGCGGTGATATAGGGGAGGTTGATGTTGGTGGAGGTGACGCCGGAAAGCTCGACCTTGGCCTTTTCGGCGGCTTCCTTCAGACGCTGCATGGCCACCTTGTCGCCCTTGAGGTCGATGCCCTCGGCCTTTTTGAACTCCTCGGCCAGATAGTCCATGACGCACTGGTCAAAGTCGTCGCCGCCCAGACGGTTGTTGCCTGCGGTGGCGAGGACTTCGATGACCCCCTCGTCAATGTCCAGAATGGACACGTCGAAGGTGCCGCCGCCCAGATCGTACACCATGACCTTCTGGGCGGTCTCCTTGTCCACGCCGTAGGCCAGCGCGGCAGCGGTAGGCTCGTTGATGATGCGCTTGACCTCCAGCCCTGCGATCTTGCCCGCATCCTTGGTGGCCTGACGCTGGGCGTCGGTAAAGTAGGCGGGGACGGTGATGACCGCCTCGGTGACGCTCTGGCCCAGATAGGCCTCCGCGTCCGCCTTCAGCTTCTGAAGGATCATGGCGGAGATCTCCTGAGGGGTGTAGTTCTTGGAGTCGATGGCGACCTTGTAGTCGCTGCCCATCTCCCGCTTGATGGAGGAAATGGTGCGGTCGGGGTTGGTGATGGCCTGACGCTTGGCGACCTGACCCACCATGCGCTCGCCGTCCTTGGAAAAAGCGACGACGGAGGGGGTGGTGCGGTTGCCCTCGGCGTTGGCGATGACGACGGCTTCGCCGCCCTCCATCACTGCCACACAGGAGTTGGTCGTACCCAAGTCAATACCAATAATTTTAGACATAGCTGTATACCTCCAATTTTTTAATTAACAAAGTCAGTTGGCCACAACGACCATTGCATATCTTATGACGGTTTCGCCCAGCTTAAAGCCGGCTTGGTAGACTTCCTTGACGATATTTTCGCCCAACGTCTCGTCCTCCACGTGCATGACGGCGTTGTGGAGGTTGGCGTCGAAGGCTTGGCCCAGAGCGGGGATCTCCTCCACGCCCAGCCCGGCCAGCGCCTTTTGCAGCCCGGCCATGGTCAGCTCCACACCCTTGCGGTAGGCCTCGTCGGCGGTGTCCTGCTTCAGCGCGCGCTCCAGATCGTCGTAGACGGGGAGCAGGGCCTTGACGGTGTGGGCCTTGGCGTCGTTCCAAGCGGACTCCTTTTCCTTGGCGGTGCGCTTGCGGTAGTTGTCGTACTCCGCCAGCAGCCTCAGGTGCTTGTCGTTCATTTGGGCCAACTGCTCCTGAAGGGCTTGAAGCTGGGGGTCAACCTCCGGAGCGGCGGTCTCCTCCGGAACGGCCGTTTCTGTCTCTACATTGGGCGGGGTCTCCGCCGTGGACTTTTCTTTCTTTTTGCTTTCCTTGGACATGGGCTAAAAGTCCTCCTTCCGCTCCATGGGGAGCTGATTTTGTTCAAACAGGCGGGACAGGCCGCCGGCCAGATAGCGAAGCCGGGCCAAGATGGTGGCGTAATCCATGCGGGTCGGGCCGACCACGCCGATCACCCCTTTCGTGCCGCCGCCCATATCGTAGGTGGCGAGGACCACGCTGGAATCCTTCAACGCCTCATGGACGTTTTCCGGGCCGATGAGGACGCTGGTGCTCTGGTCGTGGGGGAGGGGGAACGCCCCCAAATTCTCCGCCTGAGCCAGATAGGACATCAGGGGCTGCGCCCGGGAAAGATCCTGATATTCCGGGTGGGAGAGGAGATTGTCGATGCCCGCGGTGTGGATATAGCGGCTCTGCTGCTCCTCCAGCACCTCCATGGCGAAGGACACCACCAGAGAGATCATGCCCATGGCCTCCTGTGCCGCCTGAGCGGCCATCCGGGCCAGCTGGGGGGTCATTTGCTCCAGCGTCAGGTCGGTGAAGGAGGCGTTCAACAGGGTGGAGAGCATTTGAAGCTGGCTCTCGGTCAGATCGTGGGACAGGCGGAAGAGCTTGTTGGCCACGGAATTCTGATCGGTCATCACCACGGCGATGAAAGCGTTCTGATCCACCATCAAAAGGTCAAACCGGCGGATGGTCAGCCGCTGCGCGCCGCTGGAAAGGGCGAAGGCGGGGTAGCGGGTGAGGCGGGAGACGATGCGTCCGGCCTCGTCGATCACCCGATCCAGCTCCCGCATTTTCAAATGAAGGGCCTGATTGAGCCGCTCGGTCTCTTGGACGCTCAAACGGTGCTCTTCCATCAGGTCGTTGACATAGAAGCGGTAGCCCCGAGGGGCGGGGATGCGCCCGGCGGAGGTGTGGGGCTGTTCCAGCAGGCCCAGCGCCTCCAGATCGGCCATCTCGTTGCGGATGGTGGCGGAGGAGATGTTCAGCCCCGCGTGCTCCATCACCGATTTCGAGCCAACCGGCTCGGCGGTGTCGATGTAGGTCTCGATGACCGCCCGGAGAATGCGCTTTTTGCGGTCAGATAAGTCCATTGCGGTCACCTTCTTTTGCGGATTAGCACTCCATATCTTTGAGTGCTAACGCAATGCTACCACCAGTTGGCGGAATTGTCAAGTAAAAGGAGTGTAAATTAAATGTGAACAAAAAAAGGACGGCCCGGAGGGCCGTCCCGCTTGTTTGCGGTTCAAAGGGGCTTGGTTTAACTGATGACTCCGCTGGGGGAGCAGGTCAAGGTGAGGGTCAGGGAGCGAATGATGTTGCCGTCGGTGAAATAGGCAGTGCCGGTGGCGGTATTGCCGGAACGGCCCGTGGTGCCGCGGTTGTAATCCCAGCCGTTCATTCCGCTGCCGGAAATTTTGGCGGACGTTACCCGCGCTGTGGTACCTGAAATATCAAACTCCGCAACCAACATAGCTTCTCCAATTTTCGTCCCGCCTTGGTAGATAGTCCCGGTCTTGCTTCCCTTGGCTATATCACCGGCTCGTGTCATCGGCTCTTGGTTCAACGTGATAACAGCGTAAAACCCGTCACCCAGATCCACAACCTCCCGCTTCTCTGCGGCCAGCGCAGGGGTAAACAAAGAAATCGCCAGTGCAAAAGCAAACAGCATTGCCAAAAAACGTCTTTTCATGGCCATTCAGTTCCTTCCCAATGTATATTCGGATCATTCATCAGTTCGTCGAACTCCTCCTGCGTCAAGGTCTCCGCCGGATAAATAATGTTAAAATTCCCGTCCGCAGGGAGGTCCTTCCGCAACTCCCGCCAGCGCAGAAAGAACACCGCCGCCACCGCGGCCAACGCCAGGATCACCGCCCCAATGGCGCACCACAGCAACGTCCTGCGCTGCTTTTTCGCGCGGGTGATCTCGGAAGCGCCCGCCATTTCGGCGGCAAACTCCGCCGGCGCGCCGAACGCGGCCAACAAGTCCTGCTCTCCCGCGTTGGGAGCTTCGGCAAGATAGTCCTCCATCAACGCCGCAGCGCGCTTTACACGGTCAGACCGCCGATGATCCCACGGGAGCGCGCGCTTTACCTTGGCGAGATACCGCCGGGCGTACTTGTCAGCCATGGGCTTCCCCTCCCAACAATATCCGGCCCACTCCGTCAATGACGCGGCGGTAGACGGCTTGCAGCTCGCCCAGATAGGTGCGGCCGCCGTCGGTGATCTGATAATACTGCCGCCGCCGCCCATCGGGAGCGTTTTTCTTGTATGCCTCGCAAATGTAACCGTTTTCGATCAGACGGTAGAGCGCGGCATATGGGAACACAATGCTGATCATGCCGCCGGAACGCTCCTCCAAGGCGCACATGATCTGCTGGGCGTACATATCCTCCGTGTTCAGCAAGGACAATACGACCATCTCTGTGACCGCCTTTTTCAAATTTTCTTCCATCCCTTGGGGAATCCCACTCTTGTTTGGCGCCAACTTTACTGACCCCCTTGGGTTTTGCTGCCAGCGATTTTATTGTAGCATACCCTTTGACAAAAAGCAATCCTATTTTCAAATAATATTTTTTGTTTATGATTATTTTTTATTGACAATCTTTTCGGGGCGTGATATGCTTTTCTTGCCAACACAGGCTGTGTTGACAAAAACAAATGAAGGGGAGTAAAATGAACATGAAAAAGAAAATGATCAGTCTGCTGCTCGTGTTGGCTCTGGTGGTGGGCATCTGCCCCGCGGCGTTCGCGGGGGAGACTGTCTCGCCTGAAGTGGAAGATTTTTCTTTCATTGATGCAGAAGGAAAAGTAAACACAATTTATATGTCGTCAGAGCAGCCCGGAACGTCGCACGTTGACTACTACATTGAGGGCGTGCTGGTCAGTCAGGTAGACGTTGCCTTGTTGGGCGGTGTTGACAGGTCGACGGGGACGCTTGATGATACGACGATGGTGGCAATTACTCATACTGACGTTAAAAGTGGTGTTACCACACACTCCACAGAACTGGTTTCACGATATATTGTTTCGGAAGAGGTCGAAGTACCAACGTTAATGGCGGCAACTCCGCGTGTGTTGGTTTATCAAGGTAAAATCAACTATAAAACCTGCTATGATATTGATGGGAGCGTGTACAATGATAGCCTTTACATTTATCAAGAGGAAGGAAAGACTACATATGAATACAAAACAATTAATGCGGAAGCAGGGTGGACTGCTGCAGTTGTAATAGGTGTCATTTCTGCAGCACTTACACTTATTTGCCCAGCACTAACGATAGTAACAGAAGATCTGCTTTATGCTGCTGCATATGCGGCGGGAACAACTATTGTCGGCGGTGTAATTCAAGGCGCAATTACCAAAACATACTATGTACAAACCACTCCTATTACCACTAAAGCGCGGGACATTAAGACGTCTCGTGAAAACACCTATACAGGCGAGAGATATCAAGTGGCGTTAGAGGGTGGAGGGTTTTCCTCTGAGTATTGCTATGAAGGGTATGCAGAGTGGAACTCCAATGATATTGCATATCTCATGTTTAGTGACTTTTGGTCATATTCGTATCCGGGGGTGAAGAGCTATACAAAATGAGGATATGAAGCCGCGTCAGTGCCCATATTGCGACGGCAATATGGAGCGGGGGCGATTTATTGGCGGAGTAGGCAAATTTTTTCTGCCTGACACGGTGAAGCTGTCACCACTTACTACCCGCTGGAACTTAGAAAAGAAGGGCTGCATTCCGCTTCCCGTCAGCATTGCGGGCGAAAGTCCTGTTATTGCCTATGCTTGCCGTAAATGCAAAACAATTATGATTCCTTATGGCGAGATATAAGATAAGAAGTCACGGAGGTCGTTTCTCCTGCGGCGACGAGACAGAAGAACCGTCCCGCTGTCTGCAGCTTCTATGCAGACGGGCGTGTTGTCAAACATTAAAGGCCGGAAGGAGACGCTGATATGCCACTAATTTACCATATGGGTTACTACCTGATGCCATTTTTGCCCTTCGTGTTCGTTTTTTCTTTGGTCGTTACCATCAAACTTTGGATGAAAGACAACCTCTTCTTTATTGTGAGCGGCATATTGGCCTCCATCAGCATGCTCCTGATTCTCTATGGCTTGCCGTTTTTAGTGACGATATAAAAAGTAAAAGGGGGCGGTTCTCGTTTCTCCTGCGGCGACGAGACAGAAGAACCGTCCCGCTGTCTCTTTAGCGGATTGCAAGTAAGGAGGATGATGGCGTGAGTGTAAAAAGAGCGGTTGGTCTGGTTTTGCTCAGCATAGGAACGAGTACGCTGGCCTTGATTTTACTGTTAATGGAGGTTTTCCGCTCGATTTACCATGAAGAAGTATATACATGGTATACCATGACCTATCTTCCCGTGCCGTTGTGTTTTGCCATAGCAATTGGATGGACAATAGCTGGTATTGTGCTTGTGGTGCGCGGAAAGGGTCAAAAAGAACAATAAGACAGGGGACGGTTCTCCTGCGGCGACAAGACAGAAGAACCGTCCCTCTGTCTGCAAATGGAAGTTCCTGTGCCAGTGTCAGCCTATCAAAGTCCAGCAGATTATACGGTTGATGCATGGGAATTCATTGTAAATGTAGATTACAAAGTAACTTATGATATCAACTCAGGAAAAATTTCATCAGTGACTTTACTTGGAACGGAGCTGGGTGACGCTATTTTTTCTCCTGACGCAAGGGGAAGAGTTACTTCGCTTAATTATGAAAGCTGTAAACTATCTATCGTAAATAATGGGTACGCTATTAAATGCGCTTATTCTGCAACAGCAACATTTATCTATACTAAATTCCCTGGGGTTCCCTTTGTGCAAGAGACCATTAATCAATCTGTTTCTGGTACGGCAACAGTAGCACCAAGCATGGATTAGGCAAATTTTGCGAAGGCAAGAAGGGAGGGATTGAAATGCTTAATGGAGATATGATTGGACGGCTGCGGATGAACATGGAATTGTTTGAAAAAGAGCGAGGAAGTTATCCAGATGCGGCGGAGCGCAAGGCGCTTAAGCAAGCAAAGCGGGCGGAACGAGCCTTTCTTATCTCAAAAGGTTATCGGAAAAAGAGGTTTTGGGAGAGGTAGGACAGACAAGGAAACGGTCCTTTTGTCCCGACACACTGAAACAAAGCGGCGGTCTCGTGAGGAGGTCGTTTCTCCTGCGGCGACAAGACAGAAGAACCGTCCCGCTGTCTGTGCTATGGAACACGGATGAGTACGCATACTATTTATTCCTCGATTTTTGGGGCTACGCATATCCGGGGGTGAAGAGTTATTCCTGATGAAATGAAACGATGCCCGTGGTGTGACGGAGAACTGGAAGAAGGACGCTATTATAGCACGACGAGCGGCGCGCATTTTTTACCAAGAGATGCGAAAAGACCGTCTTTGCTGACACGTTCAAACATTGAAGCCAAGGGCGGGATTGCCACGCCGCCCTTTGTAAGCGTGCTGGGAGATGGGCCTTCTTCTATGCGGGCTTACGCCTGCCGCCAGTGTAAGAAGATCATTATTGAGTACGAGTGACAGTAGGGTAAAGACAAGGGGGGCGGTTCTCCTGCGGCGACAAGACAGAAGAACCGTCCCTCTGTCTAGCGCGAATTACTATCAGATGAAAATTGGCTTGATAAGCGCTAATCCCACTGTAAAATACAAGGTCACGGTTGGCTATACTTTTAGCTGACGGGATCAATAAGGAGGATGCTTTGCATGAAGTGGCTGTGGAAACATCCGGCGTTCAAGATCCTTGTGGCCACTTTCGTCATTCTCCTGATGGTTGGCTTGGCGGTGAACCACTACTTCAAGTCCCGCTGCCCGCTTGAGATCAGTTACGCCCCAGAAACAGACGAGATAATCATTTCGCCCGGCCCCTTCTACGCGTTGGACGGACATAAAGAGGGGGAAATTATTCCTGACACGCCACGAGGGGATGCCTACGGCGGCATTTTACGGAGTGTTTCCGATTCTGATTCGGAGTACCGCTTTCAAATCATTCGGCACAGCTGCACACAGTATCTCACCGTTTATTATCACGATGACCTCACCGGCGTACCGGGATGGATGAAATTTCGCGTAAACCTTTACTCAATGAGCTTTCTGGAAATCAAGGAAGAACGTCCACTGATGTATGAGCATTGCTGGCAGTTCCTGCTCCGTAATAAATAGTCACCAAGCAAAGAAACGCTTCTTCCGTCCTGACAAATCAAAACACGGCGGCGGTCTCGTGGGGAGGTCGTTTCTCCAGCGGCGACAAGACAGAAGAACCGTCCCTCTGTCTCCTATGCAGACGGGCGTGTTGTTAAACATTGATTCCAGAAGGAGGTACTGATATGCCGACGTTCTATTATTTTTGCTGCTATTTGATGCCCTTTTGGCCCTTTGCGTTTGTCTTCTCTCTGGTCGTTACCATCAAGCTTTGGATGAAGGACAGTCTCTTTTTTATTGTGAGCGGCATATTGGCCTCCCTTAGTTTGCTTTTCATCATTTATGGTCTGCCCATCTTTTTGTAAGAAGACAAGGTAAGACACAGGGACGGTTTTTCTGCGGCGACGAGACAGAAGAACCGTCCTGCTGTCTGTGTTATCCGATAGGCTGGTTTGACGAAATATTTTGCGGAGGCACAAGCATTATGAAGAAGGCCACTCGATACCTGCTGATTGGCTCATGTTATTTATTAGCTGCCATTTTGATGCTGCCCACTTGCATGTGCAATAGTTCCTTTATCGCTTTTGCACTCTTCGCCATCGACATAGTGCTTGCTATTACTAACATTAAGAAGTACTTTCAGGAAGGGGACTAAGCCAAAAAACAGCTCTTCCGTCCTGACAAATCAAAACACGGCGGCGGTCTCGTGAGGAGGCCGCCGCTTTTTTGCCGTCTGAAATTTTATGGTATACATTTCCTCAAAGATGTGTTATACTAATAATACCAGTATGGCTTTCCCGTCCCGTTGGGACGTTTGAAATGACGGGCGCGCTCTCGGAAACGCGGAGACGGCCCACACAACTTACATAGGACACAGTCCACAGCGTGACGGCGGTATGCAGACCGCGCGTCGCGGTGGTTTGATGTGCTGTGCCCGCACAACAAAAAGGAGTTTATTTATGGCAGAAAAACTGAAGATCATCCCCCTTGGCGGTCTTAACGAGATCGGCAAGAACATGACCGTCTACGAGTTCGGCAACGACATCATCATCGTGGACGTGGGCATGGGCTTCCCGGACACGGATATGTACGGGGTGGACGTGGTCATTCCCGATTTCACCTACCTCATCCAGAACAAGGCCCGCATCCGGGGCATTTTCCTCACCCACGGGCATGAGGACCACATCGGCGGCATTCCCTATCTGCTCCGCAGCCTGCAAGCCCCCATTTACGCCACCCGCATGACGGCGGGCTTGGTGAAGCTGAAATTAGAGGAACACCGCCTTCTGGACAAGATCAAGCTCATCACCTGCGAGGCGGGGGAGGTCGTCCGGGCGGGAATGTTTCGGGTGGAATTCATCCACGTGAACCACTCCATTGCCGACGCGGTGGCCTTTGCCATCCGCACCCCGGTGGGGGTGTGCCTGCACACCGGCGACTTCAAGATCGACGCCACCCCCATTCAGGGCGGCATGATCGACTTGGGCCGTCTGGGCCAGCTGGGCAAGGAGGGGGTGCTGGCCATGCTGTGCGACTCCACCAACGTGGAGAACCCCGGCTTCACCAAGTCGGAGCGCAGCGTGGGCGCGTCCTTTGACGCGCTGTTCCGGGGCTGCGAGCAGCGGATCATCGTCACCACCTTTGCCTCCAACGTAGACCGCATCCAGCAGATCATCTCGGTGGCGGCCAAGTACGGCCGCAAGGTGGCCGTGGTGGGGCGGAGTATGGAAAACGCCCTCAAGGTGTCCACCGAGCTGGGCTACATGAACATCCCCCAGAACACGCTGGTGGAGCTGGCCCATATCAAGTCCCTGCCCAAGGAGAAGGTGTGCATCATCACCACGGGAAGTCAGGGGGAGACCATGTCCGCCCTGACCCGCATGGCCTTCAACACCCACAAGCAGATCGAAATTCAGGCGGGCGACCGGGTCATTATCTCCGCCTCCGCCATTCCCGGCAACGAAAACGCCATCGGCAGCGTCATCAACGAGCTTTACCGCAAGGACGCCGAGGTGGTCAACGAGCGGGCGGCGGCCCTCCACGTGTCCGGCCACGCCTGTCAGGAGGAGCTGAAGATCATCCACGCGCTGGTGAAGCCCCGATTCTTTATCCCCGTCCACGGGGAGCAGAGAATGCTGAAAAACCACTCTAAGCTGGCCCAAGAGGTGGGTATGCCCGCCCGCAACGTCATCATCGCCGATATCGGCAAGGTCATTGAGCTGACCCCCGGCTCGGCCCGAATCACCGGGACAGTGCCCTCCGGGCGGGTGTTCGTGGACGGCTACGGCGTGGGCGACGTGGGCAGCGTTGTCCTCCGCGACCGCAAGCATCTGGCGGAGGACGGCATGATCATGGTGGTGTGCGCCATGTCCGCCGAGGACGGCGCGCTCATCTCCGGCCCGGACATCGTCACCCGGGGCTTTATCTACGTCAAGGAGTCCGAGGGGCTGATGGAGGAGCTGCGCCGGGTGGCGGTGGAGGCCATCGACCACTGCAACAGCCGCTACGCCACCGACTGGGCGGCCATCAAGACCGAGGTAAAGGAGACGCTCAGCGACTACCTCTACAAAAAAACCAAGCGCAACCCCATGATCCTGCCGGTGATCATGGAGGTGTGAGGCCCGCGAAGGCAAGGGGAGCTGAAACAGGGAATAAAGCGTTCAGAAACTGAAAAAGAACGGATTTCTGAATAAATCCCCAAAAGTCACAAGACAAAAGAACCGTCCCCTTGTCTTCCTTGTCTTTAGACAAGTTTTTTAACTAAGTTAAGGAGGGGACAAGGCATAGAAAAATATGAAAAGCTACATTGGATAGCATTACTTGGGGATATAGCCGTGATATGGGGCACAAACAAATTAAATGTAGAAAACAACCTTGTGCTGGCAACTATATTAGCTCTCCCTTTTTCAATAATAGCCATCTGGGCTGCAGTAGAATATAAGAAGTTAGGAAGAAAAGAACCTATACTATTGTCAAAATCTCTTTTTGGAGCACATCCATACCTCGCCACTATATCTGTAGTATTTGTAAACATACTTCTATTCTTTGTTTGCATTGCGAGATAGTGGAAGCCAAGGGGACGGTTCTTCTGTCGGATAGAACCCGACAGAGAAAACCGGCCCCTTGGCTTGCGTCGTTTCGCCTTACTTGTAGTAGTTGATCAAACACCCGGACAGGATGATGTCCCGCTCCTCGCGGGTCAGGCCGGGGAGGGAGAGCTGGGTCTGCTTGACGGTGAGGCCGTCCGGCTCGCTTTGGAAAAAGAGAGCGTCGATGGTATCCCCGTCCCCCTCTAAAAGGGCGCGGATGCCGGGGAGGTAGAGACGGTCGCCGGGCTTCAGCTCCAGCTCGGCCAAATCAGGGCAGATCAGGGGGAGCATTCCCCAGTTCACCACGTTGGAGCGGTAACGTTTGGTGGCGTAGTCCTCCGCCAAATTGGCGCAGCCGCCCAGCACCCGTTGGCAGGAGGCAGCCTGCTCCCGCGCCGAGCCGTCTCCGGGCTTGAGAGCCATGACAAAAGAGCCAAGGCCGGTAGTGGCAGGGTCGCAGTTTCCGTTGCTTCCCAGCACCTCCCGTACCTCCGGGGCGTTGGGATTTTCCCGGCGGAGCTTCTCCAACGCTTGGACTTCCTTGGCCTTGGCCACATAGTCGGGGCACTTGCGGGAGAGGGTGAACTCCGCCAAGCGCAGGGGATTGGAGCGGTAAGAGGAGGTTTCGCCGGAGGGGATCAGCTCGTCGGTGGTGGTGACCTCGTCATAGATGGCGGCGCAGCAGGTGAGGAGCAGGTTTTCCGGCAGGGGGATCTGCTCCGGCCAGTCGGCGATGTTCGGGCCGAAGATCAGCTCGGTCTCAGGCTTGGGACGGCCCACGCCGTAGTAGACACGGGCATTGTAGGCGCTGTCATCATAGGCCCAACTCTCGTCGGGCGCGTCGGCGGGGATATCGGGCAGCTCGTCGGCGGCGGTGAGGAGTCCGCCGTTTTTCGCCGTGGCGGCGATGGAGCGGGCGTCCATGAGGGCCACATAGGAAATTTGCCCGTCCGCGGGCTTAGAGCCCTCCCGGTTGGGGAAGTTGCGGGTGGAGTGGCGGATAGAAAACGCCCCGTTGGCGGGCACGTCCCCCGCGCCGAAGCAAGGCCCGCAGAAGCAGGAGCGGATGGAGCAGCCGGCGGCCATCAGGTCGGCCAAATAGCCCTTGCGGGTCAGCTCCAGATTGATGGGCATAGAGCCGGGGTAGCAGGAGAGCCAGAAGGCGTCCGCGCCGGTGGAAGCGCCCTTCAGAATTTCGGCGGCCCGCTTCAAATTCTGGTAAGTGCCGCCGGAGCAGCCGGCGATCACGCCCTGATCCACCCGAAAGCCCTCGGGGGTCAGCTTGGAGAGCAGGGAAGGGGCGTTTTGAACGCCCAACTGTTCCTTGGCGGCCACATCCACCTGATGCAGAAGGTCGGCAGCGTTGGTCTTGAACTCCTTGATGGAGTAGGCGTTGGAGGGGTGGAAGGGCAGGGCGATCATCGGCTCGACGGCGGAGAGGTCCAGCTCGACAGCGGCGTCGTAGCCCGCGCCGTCAACCGGAGACAGCTCCTTGTACTCCTCCCCGCGGCCCAGAAGGGTCAACGCCTCGAGGGTGCGCTCGTCAGTCTGCCACACGGACGACCAGCAGGCGGTCTCGGTGGTCATCACGTCGATGCCGCAGCGGTAGTCCATGGAAAGGCTGGCCACGCCCGGGCCAAAAAACTCCAGCAGGGCGTTTTTCACCACGCCGCCCTTGAAGGTAGCGGCAATGAGGGCCAGCGCCACGTCCTGCGGGCCGACGCCGGGGCGGGGGACACCGGTGAGGTAGACGGCGATGATCTTGGGGCGGGCCAGATCGTAGGTCTTGCGGAGAAGCTGCCGGGCCAGCTCCGGGCCGCCCTCGCCCACGGCGATCGTGCCATACGCGCCGTAACGGGTGTGGGAGTCCGAGCCGAGGATCATTTTGCCGGGGGCGGCGTACCGCTCGCGCATATAGGAGTGAATGACCGCCTGATGGGCGGGGACGAACTCGCCGCCGTATTTCTGGGCGGCGGACAGGCCGAAACGGTGGTCGTCCTCGTTGATCGTGCCGCCCACGGCGCACAGGGAGTTGTGGCAGTTGGTGAGGACGTAGGGGAGGGGGAACTGGGTCATGCCGGAGGCCCGGGCGGTCTGGATGATGCCCACATAGGTGATGTCGTGGGAGGCCATGGCGTCGAAGGTGACGCTGAGCCGGCCGGGGTCGGGGTTGACGTTGTGGGCTGCCAGAATGGGGGCGGCGATGGTCTTGGATGGGTCGCCCGCGCCGGGGACGAGCGCGCCGCCTACATATTTCATTGGCTGCTGGGAAATGGTGAGCATAGTGATACCTCCCTCGGAGTTGGGAATTTGCTTTAGTATAGCAGAGAATCAAGAAAAAGGCAATGGTTTGAAAAAATTGCCCCAAGGGACTTTACAATTTCAAAAAGTATGGTATAATATACAAGCTGTCTGGTCTGTAGCGCAGTTGGGAGCGCACGCGGTTCGGTTTAAGAACCCCAAGCTACGGCCTGCAACTCACTTGCCCCCATACGGTTCGCATCACAAAAAACTTCATACGGGCGATTAGCTCAGCTGGGAGAGCGCCAGGTTCGCAATCTGGAGGTCAGGGGTTCGATCCCCCTATCGTCCACCACAAAACGGGCGTCTGACATGGTCAGACGCCCACTTTTTTGCACTTTTTTACCTCAATTCTTCATGCCCCAAATTTTTGACCACATCAAAAACCACAGACAGGGTTTCAAAACATCCTTTTCTGTGATAAAATCAAATCGACAAGTCGCGAGCTATGGGGGGGACAGATATTGAATTTAACATATAAAAAAGCAACCATCGAAGACATAGATGTATTAACAGAAACAAGGATAGAAGTGTTGAGGGCGGCTAATAAATTGTCTGATGATATTGATATGAGTGAAGTGGAAAAGCAATCCTATGACTACTATAAAGAAGCGCTTTGCGACGGTACACATATCGCATATTTGGTATTTGATGAAGATTGTTTTGTAGGCACTGGTGGCGTTAGCTTTTTTAGAGTAATGCCAACTTATCATAATCCCAGCGGAAAGAAAGCATATATCATGAACATGTACACACACCCCGATTACAGAAGGATGGGGATCGCATATAAAACACTGGATATGCTGGTCAGCGATACTAAATGCAAGGGGATCACCTCTATTTCTTTGGAAGCGACTACTATGGGGCGTCCTTTGTATGAGAAATATGGTTTTGTAAAAATGAATGATGAAAT
>CAJUAS010000039.1 GCA_910584395.1 uncultured Oscillospiraceae bacterium
ATGCCCGCCATGCCGCCTATTTCCCAAGAGGAGATCGCCCGACAGCTTGCGATCTGCGCCCAAATTGCCGAGGAGAACGCCGCAGCCCACCGCGCAACTCTGGCCTTTGTTGACACCTACGGCTGCCAGCAGAACGAGGCGGACTCCGAGCGTATCCGGGGTTACCTCCGGGCCATGGGCTACGATTTCACCAATTCCGAGGCCGACGCCGACGTGATCGTCATCAACACCTGCGCCGTCCGCGCCCACGCCGAAGACCGGGTGCTGGGCAACGTGGGCGCGCTGGTACACACCAAGGCCAAGAAGCCCTCCCAGATCATCTGCCTGTGCGGCTGCATGATGGGGGAGGACGTGGTGGTGGAGAAGGTGCGCGCCTCTTACCGCCACGTGGACATCGTCTTTGACACCCATGCCCTGTGGCGCTTCCCCGAGCTTTTGCAGCGGGTGCTCCGCCGCCGCGGCCGGGTGTTTGACACCCCCGGCGGGGACGGGGCGATCGCCGAGGGCATTCCGCTGGTGCGGCAAAACGCCCTGAAGTCTTGGGTCAGCGTCATGTACGGCTGCAACAACTTCTGCTCCTACTGCATCGTGCCCTATGTCCGTGGGCGGGAACGATCCCGCACGCCGGAGGACATTTTGGACGAGGTGAAGGGCCTGCTGGAAAACGGCTGCAAGGAAGTGAACCTGCTGGGCCAGAACGTGAACTCCTACGGCAAGGATCTGCAAAACGGCTGGAACTTCCCCCGGCTGCTGCGGGAGATCTGCGCCCTGCCCGGCGACTTTTTGGTGCGGTTTATGACCTCCCATCCCAAGGACGCGTCGGAGGAGCTGTTCGACGCCATGGCGGCCAGTCCCAAGGTCGCCCACCACCTCCACCTCCCCTTCCAGTGCGGCAACGACCGGGTGCTGAAGGCCATGAACCGGGGGTACACCGCCGCGCAGTATTTGGAAAAGGTCGCCGCCCTCCGCCGGCGTATCCCCGACATCGTCCTCACCAGCGACGTGATCGTGGGCTTCCCCGGAGAGACCACAGAAGAATTTGAGGACACCTTGAAGCTCATCGAGGAAGTGCGCTTCGACGCCCTCTTTACCTTTATCTACTCTCCCCGCCCCGGCACGCCGGCGGCCACATGGCCGGACGTTCTTTCCCCGGAGGAGAAACAGGCCAATTTTCAACGCTTAGTTGACGCACAAAATCAGATCTCCAAGGAAATTCACGAGGGGTATGTGGGCAAGACCTTCCGCTGTCTGGTGGACGGCAAGGGGAGCGACAAGCGCAACAACCTCACCGCCCGCACCAACTCGGGGCGGCTCGTCCACCTCACCGGGGACGAGGCCCTCATCGGCACCTATCAGGACTTGACCATTACCGCCGCCACCACTTGGGCCTTATTCGGCGAGGTGGCAAAGACGGTTTAAGAAACGCTACCACGGAAAAGAGGGATCGCGAAAATGGCAGAGAAAAAGGGCCTCACGCCCATGATGCGCCAATACCTCCAAATCAAAGGGCAGCACCCCGACTGTCTGGTGTTTTTCCGGCTGGGCGACTTTTACGAGATGTTCTTCGAGGACGCCAAGACCGCGTCCAAGGAGCTGGGCCTCGCCCTCACCACCCGCGACCGCAACAAGCCCCCCGAGGAGCAGGTGCCCATGTGCGGCGTACCTCACCACGCGGTGCAGGGCTACCTCGCCAAGCTGGCCGCCAAGGGGTATAAGGTGGTCATCTGCGAGCAGATGGAGGACCCCGCGCTGGCGCAGGGCTTGGTAGACCGGGACGTGACTCGCATCGTCACCCCCGGCACGCTGCTGGCGGACGACGCGCTGGAATCGGAGGCCAACAACTACCTCTCCGCCGTTTTCATGGAAAAGGGCTGGGCGGGGGTGGCCTTTTGCGACCTGTCCACCGGCGAGACCTCCGTGCTGGCCCTTCCCTACCCCCAAGACCGCTCCCGGCTGATGAGCGAGTTAGAGAGCCGCCGGGTGGCGGAGCTGGTGACCGACGAGGCCACCTGCGCCGCGCTGGAAAAGCCCCTTGCCGGGCGGCTGGAGTGCCACCGGGAGGCCCTCCCCGGCGCGGTGTTCACCGTCAAACGGGCCGCGCCCTTGGCGGAGAGGCAGTTCCCCGGCGAGTGGGACAGGCTCTCCCCCGCCCTTGGGGACGGCGCAGACGCCGCGCTGGGCGCGCTGGGGGGGCTGCTGGCCTATTTGTATGACACCCAGCGGGTGGACGTCCTTCCCCACCTCAAGACCCTCTCCGCCGCGGGAGAGCGCACCTATATGGAGCTTGACCACGCCACCCGCCGCAATTTGGAGCTGACCGAGACCATCCGCGCCAAGGACAAGCGGGGCAGCCTGCTGTGGGTCATGGACCGGTGCAAGACCGCTATGGGCCACCGCCGCCTGCGCGCGTGGGTGGAGCGTCCCTTGGTGGACGTGGCCGCCATCCTCCGCCGTCAGGACGGCGTGGCTGAGCTGGTGGCCGACACTCCCAAGCGGGAAGCCCTGCGCACGGCACTCTCGGACATGGGGGATTTAGAGCGGGCGGTGGCCCGTCTGGGCTGCGGCACGGGGAGCGCCAAGGAGCTGCTCTCCCTCTGCGACGCCCTCGCCCCCATTCCCGCGGTGAAGGCCGCGCTGGGCGCGCCCCAAAGCGGCATTTTGACCGACCTTCTCTCCCAGCTAAACGACCTGCGCGGTCTCCAGCAGGAGCTTGACCGGGCCATCCGGAAGCAGGAGCTTCCCGCCACGGTGAAGGACGGCGGCATCATCGCCGACGGCTACAACCCGCAGGTGGATCACTACCGTTCGCTGGTGAAAAACGGCGGGCAGGCGGTGGCGGACATCGAGGCCGCCGAGCGGGAGCGCACCGGCATCAAGAGCCTGAAGGTCAAGTACAACAAGGTGTTCGGCTACTATATCGAGGTCTCCAACGCCTACAAGGGCCAAGTGCCCGACGACTACGACCGCAAGCAGACCTTGGTCAACGCCGAGCGGTACATCACCCCCCAGCTCAAGGCGCTGGAGGAGGAGATCCTGAACGCCCGCGACCGGGTGGCCGCGCTGGAATACGACCTCTTTTGCGACCTGCGGGCCAAGGCGGTAGCCCAGACGGCGGCGATCCAGCTCAACGCCGACGCCGCCGCCCAGCTGGACGTGCTGGCCTCCCTCGCCGCCCTCGCCGTGGAGGAGCGGTATGTCCGCCCCACGGTGGACGGCTCGAAGGCGCTGGACATTGTGGACGGGCGGCACGCCGTGGTGGAAAAGACGCTGACCGACGGGGTCTTTGTCCCCAACGACACCCAGATGGACGCGGGAAAGTGGAACGTGGCCCTCATCACCGGCCCGAACATGGCGGGGAAATCCACCTATATGCGCCAGATCGGCCTCATTGTCCTCATGGCCCAAATGGGGTCTTTCGTCCCGGCGCGGGCGGCCCATATCGGGGTGACCGACCGGGTGTTCACCCGCATCGGCGCATCGGACGACTTGGCCAGCGGGCAGTCCACCTTTATGGTGGAGATGCTGGAGGTCTCCCAGATCTTGGCGCAGGCCACAGACAAGAGCCTGCTCCTTCTGGACGAGATCGGGCGGGGTACATCGACGCTGGACGGGGCGTGCATCGCCCGCTCCGTGATGGAATACTGCGCCGACACGCTGAAGGCGCGCACCTTCTTCTCCACCCACTATCACGCCCTCTGCCCGGTGGCCCACCAGTTGGTACGCGCCCGGAATTTCTCCATCGCCGCCCAGAAGCGGGGCGACCGGGTGGTGTTTTTGCGTAAGATCATTACCGGCGCGGCCAGCGAGAGTTACGGCATTGAGGTGGCCCTGCTGGCGGACGTTCCCGCCCCCGTGGTGGAGCGGGCCAAGGAGCTGATGAAGGATTGGGATCTGAAATGGAACGAAGGGGAATGACCGGCGGACAAATCCAGTGGCGGCCGCAGCTCACCGCAGAGGAACAGCGGGTGGGCTGGGTCTTTTTCGGCCTTTACCTCTTTGTGTTTCCCTTTTTGGTGGGGCTGGTGACCCGCTTTTTGGACGAGCATCTGGAGCTGGGCTTCACCGCCGCCGAGTCCTCCGCCATCTACTACGCCGCCGTGCTGCTCCTGCTGGCGGCGGTCTTTTGGAACTTCCTGAAAAATGCCTTTCGCATTTTGCAGGACAACACCCGCCAGAACCTGTTTGCGTTGGTGACGGGTTTTTTAGGGGGACTGGCACTCACCATCATCCTCTCCCTGATCCCCCTGCCGGTGGAAAACCCCGTCATTGGGGACTATCGGGCGCAGTTTCTCTTTTCCCCCCTCTGCACCACCGCCGTGGTGATGTTTTTGCGGCCCATGGCGGAGGAGATCCTCTTTCGGGGGCTGCTGTTCGGCTCTCTTCGCAAGAAAAACCGCGTCGTGGCCTACGCCGTATCCATCGGCCTGTCCGCGGTGATGGCGGTGTGGCAGTTCATGCTCCCCGACGGCGGGCCGCTCTACCTGCTGCTGGCCCTTCGCTACATTCCTCTGGCCGCCGCCTGCACATGGGCCTATGACATTGGCGGCTCGGTGCTTACCCCTATGGCGCTGCGGGTGATTTTGAACGGACTGTTCCTTGTGTTTGCGTTGATTGCCTGACCTTTTCTGTAAGGAGTTGGTGGTATGCCCCATATCCATGTGATGGACAAGGCGCTGGCCGACCTGATCGCCGCGGGCGAGGTGGTGGAGCGGCCCGCTTCGGTGGTCAAGGAGCTGGTGGAAAACGCTGTGGACGCCGGCGCGACCCAGATCACCGTGGAGATCCGCAACGGCGGCGCGACCTATATCCGCGTTACCGACAACGGCTGCGGCATTCCCAAGGAGGAGATGGCCACCGCCTTCCTCCGCCACGCCACCAGCAAGATCTCCACCGCCTCCGATCTGGACGCCATCGAGACGCTGGGCTTTCGCGGCGAGGCGCTGGCCGCCATCGCCGCCGTGGCCCGGGTGCAGATGCTCAGCAAGCCCAAGGAGCAGAGCATGGGGTACGCCTACACCATGGAGTGCAGCGAGCCGGTGGAGGAGGGGGACGCAGGCTGCGGCGACGGCACGACCGTGGTGGTGCGCGACCTCTTTTTCTTCCATCCCGCCCGGTATAAGTACCTGAAAAAGGACGTGGCCGAGGGCAACGCCGCGCAGGCCGTGGTGGAGCGGCAGGCACTGGGCCACCCGGAGGTCTCCTTCCGCTTCATTCGGGACGAGCGCAGCGTGTTCACCACCCCCGGCGACGGCGAACCGCTGGCGGTGATCCACACCCTCATGCCTGACGAAGCCCCCGATATGCTTTTTATCCGCCCCTATGGATTTCCCGGTCTTCAGGTGTTCGGCTATGTCTCCCGCCCCACCGCCTGCCGGGGCAGCCGGGCCGGCCAGCACTTTTTCGTCAACGGCCGCTGGGTGCAGTCCAAGCGGCTCACCGTGGCGCTGGAAAAAGCCTATGAAAACCAGCGGATGGTGGGGAAATTTCCCGCCGCCGTACTCTATTTGAACATTTCCCCGGACAAGGTGGATGTAAACGCCCACCCCGCCAAGACGGAGGTGCGCTTTTTGCAGGAGAGCGACCTCTTCGGCTGCGTGTTCCGGGCGGTGGGGGCGGAACTGATGATGGCCGCAGACCGCCCGGAGCTGACCACCACGCCTGTGGCGGAGCTTGACGAACCCCCTGCCCCTGCCCCTGCACCCGCACCTGCCCCCGCACCCGCCCCCGCCCCCGCTCCTGCGCCTGCACCCGCCCCTGTCTTTGCCCCTGCACCCGCCCCTGCACCGTCTCCTGTCCCCACCCCCCCGTTGAACAAGGCGGTCATTCCGCCGGGCACGTTCATCCCGCCGAGCTACACCGCCCGGGAGGAGGGGGGACTGCCCCTGAACCCCGCCACCGGGGACGTGCTGCTGGTGTTTGACTCTCCGGCCGCAGAAGCCCCTGCGGAACGGGCGGAGACCGGCGGGGAGACCCCTTGGCG
The DNA here is from genome assembly GCA_910584395.1 of uncultured Oscillospiraceae bacterium. Taxonomy (GTDB): domain Bacteria; phylum Bacillota; class Clostridia; order Oscillospirales; family Oscillospiraceae; genus MGBC124762. The sequence continues at coordinate 5,981 of CAJUAS010000039.1, forward strand.
CATGGTGGGTGAGGTGCTCAATACCTATATTATTGTGGAGCAGGGGGACAAGGTCATTTTCATCGACAAGCACGCCGCCCATGAGCGCATGGGGTTCGACGCCCTGAAGGCGCAGGATGTCCGCCCCATGAGCCAGACCCTCCTCGCCCCCCTGTCCGTCACCCTGCGCGCCAACCAGCGGGAGGCGCTGCTGGAGCATGAAAGGGAGCTGGAGGAGTTCGGCTTCCGTCTGGAGGAATGGGGGGACGGCATTTTGGTGCGGGCCTGCCCGGACTTTTTGGACTCCGCCCATATTTCACCCACGCTGGAGGAGCTGGCGGAGCAGTACCTGACCATGGGGACGGTCGATCCGGGCAGCCAGCGGGACGCACTACTCCACACCATGGCCTGCAAGGCCGCCATGAAGGGCGGGCAGAAAAACCAGCCGGAGGAGCTGTTTGTCATCGCCAAGGCGGTGATGGACAAGAAGGTCACCCACTGCCCCCACGGCCGGCCCGTGGCCACCGAGTTGTCCAAGGCCCATTTGGAAAAGCAGTTTGGGAGAGCGTAAAGATTGCAGGGACGCACCGGGTGCGTCCCTGCTTTTTGCAACAAAAAAGAGCGTCCCTGTCATTTTTCACCAAAAAATCATTTGTTTGCCCTTGACGGACGGTTGACTTTGAGGTAAAATACTCCGTATGACTATCCTTGTCCCCAAAGGATAAAACCCGCAACAGGAAGTGAGAGTATGCCAAAATACATTGCAAAGAGAGTGTTCATGGCCCTGCTGACGGTGCTCATCGTGGCCTGTATCACCTTCTTTCTGATGCACGCCATTCCGGGAAATCCGTGGTTGAGCGATAAGACCCCGTCCCAATCGGTCATCGACGCCCTCAACGAGAAATACGGCTTGGACAAGCCCCTGCACGTCCAGCTTGGCAAGTATCTGGCCAATATGCTCCGGGGTGATTTCGGCAAGTCCATCAAGATGCAGAAAAACCGCGAGGTGGCCACCATCATTGCCGAGAAGTTCCCCGTGTCCGCCAAGATCGGCGCGATCGCCATTTTGTGGGCGGTGATCGTGGCGGTGCCGCTGGGGTGTCTGTCGGCATATAAACGGGCCACATGGATCGACAGTACCCTGCGGGTCATCTGCACCATCGGCATTTCCATGCCGGGGTTTGTGGTGGCGACGGTGCTGCTCCTTACGCTGACGGGACAGGGGAAATTTTTCCCCACCACATGGAATGTCAACGACCCAAGCTGGCGAAACTATGTGCTGCCCTGTCTGTCGCTGGGCTTCTATCCCATGTGCTATCTGGCCCGGCAGACGAGAACGGCCATGCTGGACGCCATCAATCAGGAATATATCAAAACGGCCCGGGCCAAGGGCCTGAAAACGGGAAAGACGATCTTCAAGCACGCCCTCCGCAACGCCCTCATTCCTGTCATCACCTATCTCGGCCCGCAGGTGGCCTTTACCCTGTGCGGCGGCTTTGTGGTGGAGAAGGTGTTCTCCATCCCCGGGCTGGGACAGTACTTTGTCATGTCCATTCAGGCGCGGGATTACCCCGTCATTATGGGCACGACCATTTTCCTTGCGACCTTTATCGTTATTATGAATCTGGTGGTGGATCTCCTTTATAAGGTCGTCGATCCCCGGATCAATCTGGAGAAGGGAGGGAACTGACATGGCGGACAAGAAGATGAAAAAAGCCCCCCTTGGTTCTCTCCAGCCCGACCCCGATATCTTTGACTGGAACGACCTGCCCGCCGACGAGCTATTCGAAAAGGCCGGTGGGCAGGAGAAGAAAAACTTTATCCAAGACCGCAAGAGCGTAAGCTATTGGGCGGACGCATGGCGGCGGCTGCGCCACAACAAGGTGGCCATGGTGGCTGCGGTGGTGCTGGTCATCATTATGATCTTTGCCTTTATCGGGCCGATGTTGGTGCCTTACGGCTACGCCCAGCAGATCCGCGGGGCGGAGAACCTCCACCCGTGGCACATCTCCCTTGACGACCAGCTTCGCATTGAAGAGGTGGTGGCCCAGCGGACGGTGGATCTGCCCAGCGAGGACGAGTTTATTGACGACTATGTGACCTACCAGCTTGAGCTGGTGCAGCAGGAGCAGGGCCGCAAGCTCAGCCGCAAGGACGAGGCCCTGATGAAGGCCCAGAAGCGGGCGGACGCCGTGACCGCCTACCGGGCCATGGCGGAGCAGGCGGGCCAGACGGTGAACACCGAGGCCATTCAGAAGGAACTGGGCATCGGCAGCAAGCCCTTTGGCTACTCCCGGGATGAGCTGGAGCGCAAAGCCGCCGGGGAGAAGGTCTTCCCCCACATTTTCGGCACAGACCGCTATGGCCGCGACCTGATGGTGCGCACCATGGTGGGCGCGCGGGTGTCCATGATCGTGGGCGTGTGCGCGGCGCTGCTGGTGCTGGTCATCGGCGCGCTGTACGGCTCTATTTCCGGCTATGCCGGAGGGGTCGTGGACACGGTGATGCAGCGCATCGTGGAGCTGATCTATTCCGTGCCTGAGGTGCTGGTCATTTTGCTGCTCTCCGCCACCCTCTCCCCTGTTTTGGAGCGGTATCAAAACGCAGGACGGCTGTTCAGCCGGCTGGTGACCATCCTCGGCCCGAACCTGATCTCCATGTTTATCGCCTTTGGGCTTTTGTACTGGGTGACCATGTCCCGCATCGTCCGCGGGCAGATCCTCCAGCTCAAGAATCAGGAGTACGTCACCGCCGCCCGTGCGCTGGGCGCAGGGGGCGGGCGGGTCATTAAGCGGCACTTGCTGCCCAACTGTATCGGCCAGATCATCACCACCACCTTTTTGCAGGTGCCCTCCGCCATTTTCTTGGAGAGCTTCCTCTCCTTCCTCGGCGTGGGCGTGTCCGCGCCCCTGACCTCCCTCGGCTCGATGTGTTCCGAGGCGTTGGGCGGGATGTATACCTACCCCTACCGCCTGCTGTTCCCGGCGGTGATCCTCAGCGTGATGATCCTGTCCCTGAACCTGTTCGGCGACGGCCTGCGGGACGCTCTTGACCCGCGGCTGAAGAAATAAGAAAGGAGGAGACGACAATGGATAACGTACAGCAGCACGACAAGGAGCTGCATGACGCGGCCCACGAGCGGGACGCCCAAGGCGAAAAGCTGCTGGAAGTGAAGGATCTGCACGTTTCCTTCTTCACCCCCGCCGGCGAGGTCAAGGCCGTGGGCGGCATCAGCTATGAGCTGGGCTACGGCGAAGTCATGGGCATCGTGGGCGAGTCCGGCTCAGGCAAAAGTCAGGAAGCCTACGCCATTATGGGCCTCCTCCAGTCCCCCGGCAAGGTCATCGGCGGCTCGATCACCTTTGAGGGGGAGGACGTACTGGCCAAGACCCGGGAGGAGATGACCGACTTCCGCGGTACGCGGGCGGCCATGATCTTCCAGAATCCCATGACCTCTCTGAACCCCGTCTATACCGTGGGCAACCAGCTTATCGAAGCCCTGCGTACCCACGACAAGTCCATCTCCAAGAAGGAGGCGGCAAAGCGGGCCATGGAGATGCTGGAGCTGGTTGGCATCAACAACGTGGCCAAGCGGATGAAGCAGTATCCCCACGAGTTCTCCGGCGGGATGCGCCAGCGGGTGATGATCGCCATGGGCCTGATCTGCCACCCCAAGCTGCTTATTGCCGACGAGCCGACCACCGCGCTGGACGTGACCATTCAGGCCCAAATTTTGGAGCTGATGAAGGATCTCCAGAAAAAGACCCACATGGGCATCATTTTCATCACCCACAATTTAGGCGTGGTGGCGGAGATCTGCGATAAGGTGTCCGTCATGTACGCGGGCAAGATCGTGGAGCAGGGCGCGGTGAACGACATCTTCTACAAGCCCAGCCATCCGTACACCTTGGGCCTGCTCCGCTCCATGCCCCGGGTGGACGCCGACGAGCATGAGCGGCTCATCCCCATCGAGGGCACGCCGGTGGATATGCTCAACCCGCCCGACGGCTGCCCCTTCGCCCCCCGGTGCGAGCACTGCATGAAGATCTGCCTCCAGAAGATGCCGCCCCACGTGGAGATCGGCGAGGGACACAAGTCCGCCTGCTGGCTGCGGGTGCTGGAGAAGAAAAAGGGCGAGGCCTTCGGGGCAGAGGGCGGCGCGGAAGAACGCCAGAGCAAGAAGGAGGACTGAGCCATGAGCGAGAAGAAATTGAGCGGCGAGAACCTCCTTGAAGTGACCAACCTGAAAAAATACTTCCCCGTCAAGGGGGTCAGAGGCCCCGGCGTGCAGGCGGTGGAAAACGTCTCCTTCTTCATCCGTAAGGGAGAGACGCTGGGTCTGGTGGGCGAGTCGGGCTGCGGCAAAACCACGCTGGGCCGCACCATTTTGCAGCTTTACCAGCCCACGGCAGGCCGCATTATCTACGACAACGAGATTATTTACGACGGCGGCGGACTGCCTGTTCCCAAGCGGGACGGGGAGGGCAAGCTGCTTCGGGACGAGAACGGCAAGCTGATCTATCAGGAGAAAACCGACGCCAGCGGCGCGCCCGTTTTGGATGAAAACGGTCAGCCGGAATATGTTTTGTCCAAGAAAAGCAGCGTGAATATGCTCCCCTACCGCCGCAAGATGCAGATCATCTTCCAAGACCCCTCCGCCTCCCTCGATCCCCGCATGACGGTGGGCGAGATCATCGGCGAGGCGCTGGATATCCACAAGCTCTACGAAAACAAGGTCGACCGGGCCGAGCAGATCAAGGCGCTGCTGGATCATGTGGGGCTGAACACCGAGCACGCCAACCGCTACCCCCACGAGTTCTCCGGCGGGCAGCAGCAGCGCGTGGGCATCGCCCGCGCTTTGGCGGTGAAGCCGGAATTCATCGTCTGCGACGAGCCGATCTCCGCGCTGGACGTGTCCATTCAGTCCCAGATCGTCAATATGCTGGAGGACATCCAGATCCGCAACAACGTGACCTACCTGTTCATCGCCCATGACCTCTCTGTGGTGCGGCACATTTCCGACCGCATCGGCGTGATGTATCTGGGCACGATGGTGGAGCTGGGCGAGAGCTACGAACTGAACCGCAACCCCCTCCACCCCTACACCCAGACCCTTCTGTCCGCCGTGCCTGTGCCCGACCCCAAGCTGTCCAAGTCCCGCCAGCGCATCGTGCTGGAAGGGGATATCCCCTCCCCCATGAATCCGCCTACGGGCTGCCGCTTCCACACCCGCTGCCCCTACGCCACCGACCGGTGCAAGGAGGAAGTTCCCGCCTTCCGGGAGTACGAGCCCAATCATTGGGCGGCGTGCCACCTGCTGGAAGAGAGTCACCCGGACGCCGCAGGGAAAACTGAAGACTAACAAAACCCACAAATTCCGCCGGTCTCCGGCGGAATTTGTTAGTTAACATTTTTGTAACATTTCTCTTTACAACAGCATTTTAGCGTGATACAATTACCCGTATCCTAAGCGTGGGAGATTATTTGATGGGTATCTTCGCCGTCAAGGCGTTTTGATACAAATTAAGAATGGAGGAACGAACCATGAAGAATACCAAGAAGCTCCTTGCGTTGGCTCTGGCTCTGGTGATGGTCTTCGCTCTGGTGGCCTGCACCACCGAGAAGCCCGACCCCACCCAAGCGGCCACCGACAACCCCGATCCCACCGAGGGTGTGGAGCCTACCGCCAAGCCTGAAGGCCCCTTTGAGTTGTCTGTGAATCTGGCTTCCGAGCCCCAGTCCATCGACCCCGCTCTGAACAGCGCGGTGGACGGCGCCGTGATGCTGCAGCACACCCACGAGGGTCTGATGAAGTGGGTGGACAGCGGCACGGCTTACAACGACAGCTGCAACGCCGCTGAGCTGGCCCCCGGCATGGCCGAGAGCTATGAGCGCGTGGAGAACGAGGACGGCACCGTGACCTATACCTTCCACCTCCGCGACGCCAAGTGGTCCGACGGCAAGCCCGTCACCGCCGCTGACTTTGTCTACACTTGGCAGCGTCTGGTCACCCCCGCGACCGCCGCGGACTACAATTACATGATCGACTGCGTGGTCAACGCCAACGAGATCATGGCCGGCGAGAAGGACCCCAGCGAGCTGGCTGTCTCCGCTCCCGACGACAAGACCTTCGTGGTCACCGTCAACGACGTGCCCTATTTCACTGAGATCTGCGCCTTCCCCGCTACCTTCCCCGTCCGCAAGGACATCATCGATACCTACGGCGACCAGTGGACCTTCGATGTGAACACCTACATCGGCAACGGCCCCTACAAGATGACTGCTTGGAATCACAACTCCGAGATCGTCATGGAGCCCAGCGAGACCTACTATGAGGAGGTCAAGGGCCCCAGCAAGATCACCTTCAAGCTGATGGACGACAACAACGCCATGCTGGCCGGCTTCAACTCAGGCGAGCTGGACTTCATCGAGGATATGCCCGTCGATGAGATCCCCACCCTGCTGGCCGACGGCAAGCTGAACATCGTGGACTACATCGGCACTTACTATGTCTGCTTCCAGACCCAGAAGGCTCCCTTCGATAACCCCCTCGTCCGCAAGGCCTTCACTCTGGCTGTTGACCGTAAGTTCATCGTCGAGAAGGTCACCCAGTCCGGTCAGGTCGAGGCCGGCGGCTTCGTGCCCGCTGGTATCTATGACGCTGCCGGCTCTACCGGCGACGACTTCCGCACCACCGGCGGCGACTACTACGATCCCTATGAGGAGGCTTACGAGGCCAACTGCGAAGAGGCCCGCAAGCTGCTGGCCGAGGCCGGCTATCCCAACGGCGAGGGCTTCCCCGTTGTTGAGTACCTCTACAACACCTCCGACGCCCACAAGGCCGTGGGCGAGGCCCTGCAGAATATGTGGCAGGAAGTTCTGGGCGTGACCGTCACCCTGAACAATCAGGAGTGGGCCGTGTTCCTCCAGACCCGTAAGGACGGCGATTACTCCATCGCCCGTAACGGCTGGATCGCCGACTACAACGACCCCATGTCCTTCTTGGATATGTGGCTCACCGGCGGCGGCAACAACGATGCTCAGTATGCCAACCCCGAGTACGACAAGCTGATCATGGCCGCCAAGGCCTCCACCGATCCCACCGAGCGCATGGAACTGATGCACAAGGCCGAGGACATCATCATCGGTCAGGACTATGCTCTGTGCCCCCTGTGCTTCTACACCCAGAAGTACATGATCTCCGACCGCGTGGGCGGTATGTTCTACACCCCGCTGGGCTACTTCCTCTTCAGCGGCTGCTACGAGAAGTAATTCAGCCTTACCAAGCCAAAAAAGGACCGCTTGCCCTGTCGGGCAGGCGGTCCTTTTTGATGCGAAGCGCGAGGGAAGCCGCAGCGTAATGTGTCCAACCCGAGCGTGACAGCTCCATCACCGTTCGCTCGGCGTCGAGGGAGAATCCTTCCCAAAGATCAGGTCGTCCACGTCAGGGGATTGAGGGCCGGGAGGCCCGTTGCGTTTGTCCATATCCATTGCTCCTTTGCAAAGACAGTCTAATCAGTATATGCGCCAAGGACGGCAATATGACACGGGGGGCAAAATGGCATGGCGACAGGCTTTGACAGGAAAAGAGGGTTGACAGGGGGGCGGGAATGTGGTATTCTATGTGTTACCAACAAGGCGCTTGGAAATGCCGGAGTGGCGGAATTGGCAGACGCCCGGGACTTAAAATCCCGTGGGAGCGATCCCGTGCCGGTTCGACCCCGGTCTCCGGCACCATATATCGCGGGGTGGAGCAGTTGGCAGCTCGTCGGGCTCATAACCCGGAGGCCGTAGGTTCAAGTCCTACCCCCGCAACCATAAAGTCAC